>CANJKV010000023.1 GCA_947474855.1 Aurantimonadaceae bacterium
AGAAGGATGCGACGCTTCATGCTTTCCGCCGCTTCGGCGGTCGCCCTCGCCTGCGCCGGCGGCTTCGCCATGGCCCAGAACAGCGGATCGTCCAAGGCGACGATCACCCAGAGCGGGCCGAACGGCTCCAGCACCGTCACCCGCAGCACCAACGGCTCCCAAACCATCACCCGCCAGTCTGGCAACAGCTCGGCGACGATCACGCAAGGCTCGGGCAGCGCGTCCGGCGGCAAGGCCGGCGAGAGCGCCGGCCGCTCCCTCGACGCCATGAAGGACGAGGCCGCAGCCGCCCTCGGCTGCGACACGGATGAAACGAAGGAGGACGCCAGGCCCGGCTCCTCGGCATCCGGCTCCGCCCAGAAGGAGCGCGGCCGCGGCGCGGCCGTCGCGGGCGCGGCGGCCGGCATCGAGGCCTGCGAGGACGATGGGGCGAGCGCCAAGCCGGGCTCCGGCGCATCCGGCTCGTCCCGCGCCTCGGGTACCGCGACGCCGACGCCGACCCCCAGGCCGGCGCCCGCTCCCGAACGGCGCAGCGATTCGGCGCAGGCGCTCGAGCGGCGCATGGATCCGCAGCGACGATTGCAGGCGCTCGACGCCGACGTCCTGCGCCGGACCGGCCGCGACCTCGGCGCGGCGCGCTCGCTGAACACCATCGTGCGCCAAGCCACCGAGTGAGCCGGGCGCGGCCTGCGGGCCGCTCGTCTTGCGCCTGCGCCCCGTTGCCGCTATAGGCCGGCGGTCCGCGCGGACACCCTTGGAGGCAGCGCGGAAGAAGCGGTCCCATCGGGGCCGCTTTTCGTCGTTTCCGGACGAGCCGGTCTCGACCACCTCGAACGAACAACAAGGACTTCAGCCATGAGCGAGACCTACACGGTCAAGGCCGAGGCGCGCGAGAAGGTCGGCAAGGGGGCCGCCAGACATCTGCGCCGCAACGGCATGGTGCCGGCCGTCATCTACGGCGGCAAGCAGGAACCCCAGTCGATCGCCGTCCCCTACAAGGAAACCTTCCTCAAGCTCCACGCGGGCGGCTTCCTGACCACGGTCGCGACGATCGAAGTCGGCGGCAAGCAGATCAAGGTCCTCCCGAAGGACTACCAGCTCGACCCCGTCCGCGACTTCCTGATCCACGTCGATTACCTCCGCGTGTCGGAGTCGACCCGCGTGACGGTCGAGGTGCCCGTGCACTTCACCAACGAGGACGAGGCCCCGGGCCTCAAGCGCGACGGCGGCGTCCTGAACATCGTGCGCCACACCGTCGAGGTCGAAGCTCCGGCGGGCTCCATTCCGGACGCCTTCACCGTGGACCTCACGGGCCTGTCGATCGGCGACAGCGTGCATTCGGACGCGATCAAGCTGCCGAAGGGCGTCGAGTTCACGATCCAGGACCGCGACTTCACCGTCGCCACGATCGCCGCCCCCGACGTCCTCACCGACGAGGAAGAGGCTGGTGAAGCGCCTGCCGCCGACGCCGTCGAGGCGACCGAGCAGGACGTGGCCGACGACGAGCCGAAGAAGTCGGACGACTGATCGACCAGGGCGCCCGGTTCTCGTCGGACGCCCGGCATTTCCTGACGCACGGAGGCCGGGCGGCATGTTGCTGATCGCAGGATTGGGCAATCCCGGCCCCCGTTATGCCGGAAACCGGCACAATATCGGCTTCATGGCGGTCGACGAGATCGCGCGGGCCCACAACTTCGGCCCATGGTCGAAGAAGTTCTCGGCCGAGATCGCCGAAGGCCAGATCGCGGGCGTCAAGGCGCTCCTGATGAAGCCGCAGACCTTCATGAACGAATCGGGCCGCTCGATCGGCGAGGCCGCGCGCTTCTTCAAGATCGAGCCCGCCGCCATCATCGTCCTCCATGACGAGCTCGACCTGCCGCCGGCCAAGGTGCGGGTGAAGACCGGCGGCGGGCACGGCGGGCACAACGGCCTGCGCTCGATCGACGCCCATCTCGGCACCAAGGACTACCGCCGCGTGCGGCTCGGCATCGGCCATCCGGGAAACAAGGACCTCGTGTCCCCCTACGTCCTCGGCGACTTCGCCAAGGTGGACGGCGAATGGCTGGACACGCTCTTCGACGCCGTCGCGCGCAATGCCGACGCGCTGGTGAAGGGCGAGGACGCCCTTTTCATGAACCGCGTCAGCCTGGCCCTGGGCGGCTCCGAGGAGCCGGCGGGCGCCAAGGGCAAGGCGCCGGGCGGCGGCGAGAAGAAGCCCGCCGGGCAGAGCCACATCCGCCAGGCACGCAGCAATTCCGGTCCCAAGCCGGCGCTTCCGGCGAGCGGTCCGATGGCCGCCATGCTGAAGAAGCTCCTCGGCGGCGGAGCGGACTGAGCGGCCTCGCCGCGACATCGAACACGGACGGATCTCATGGGTTTCAGATGCGGCATCGTCGGCCTGCCGAACGTCGGCAAGTCGACTCTCTTCAACGCCCTCACCAAGACGGCCGCCGCGGCCGCGGCGAATTATCCCTTCTGCACGATCGAGCCGAACACCGGCGACGTGCCGGTGCCGGATGCGCGCCTGCGCGAGATCGCTAAAATCGCGAAATCCGCCAGCGTCGTGCCGACCCGCATCACCTTCGTCGACATCGCCGGCCTCGTGCGCGGCGCCTCGAAGGGCGAGGGTCTGGGCAACCAGTTCCTCGCCAACATCCGCGAGGTGGACGCGATCGTCCACGTCCTGCGCTGCTTCGAGAACGACGACATCACCCATGTCGAGGGGCGCATCGACCCGGTCGCCGACGCCGAAACGGTCGAGACCGAGCTGATGCTTTCCGACCTCGAAAGCGTCGAGCGCCGCATCGTCAACACGCGCAAGCGCGCGCAGGGCAAGGACAAGGAGTCCATGGCCCAGCTGCCGGTCATGGAAGCCGCCCTCGCCAGGCTCCAGAACGGCGAGCCGGCCCGCGTCCTCCTGCCCTCGCTCGATGCCGAGGAGCGCGCCGCCCTGCGGGGGCTGGCGCTCCTCACCTCCAAGCCCGTCCTTTACGTGTGCAACGTCGCGGAAGGGGACGCGGCCACCGGCAACGAGCACTCCCGCGCCGTGGAAGCCATGGCCGAGCGCCAGGGCGCGCGCACCGTCGTCATCTCCGCCGCGATCGAAGCCGAGATCGCCCAGCTTCCCGACGAGGAGGTCGGCGAATACCTCGACGCGATGGGCCTGACCGAGCCCGGCCTCGATCGCCTGATCCGCGCCGGCTACGGCCTTCTCGACCTCATCACCTACTTCACCGCCGGCCCGAAGGAGGCCCGCGCCTGGACGGTGAAGCGCGGCGCCAAGGCGCCGCAGGCGGCCGGCGTCATCCACACCGACTTCGAGCGCGGCTTCATCCGCGCACAGACCATCGCCTACGACGACTTCGTCGGCCTCGGCGGCGAGGTCGCGGCGAAGGAGGCCGGCAAGGCGCGCGACGAGGGCAAGGAATACGTCGTCGCCGACGGCGACGTGATGCTCTTCAAGTTCAACGTCTGAGGACCCGCACCGGTCCATCGTCGCCCTTTCGCCTGCGGGAGCGTCGGCGCTATCTTCGCCGGTGAAACAGCCGGAGCGGATGATGGCCAAGCGCGCGTTCGAGGACTTCACGGAAGGGACGGCATTTTCCCTGCCGCCCTACCGCGTGACGAAGGAGGAGGTGATCGCCTTCGCCTCCGAGTTCGATCCCCAGCCCTTTCACCTCGACGAGGCGGCGGCGGCGAAGACCATGCTGGGCGGCCTCGCGGCCTCCGGCTGGCACACCTGCGCGATGATGATGCGCATGATGGCGGACGGCTTCCTCAACGATTCCACGAGCCAGGGCTCGCCCGGCATCGACTTCGTCAAATGGCTGCGCCCGGTGCGGCCGGGCGACACCTTGAGCGGCACCGTCCGCGTCCTGTCTGCGCGGCGCTCGGCCAGCCGCCCGGCGATCGGCCTCGCCAAGCTCGCGGCCGACCTCGTCAACGACCGCGGCGAGGCGGTGCTCGCCAGCGAATATACGGTGATCCTCCTCACGCGCGACGCCGCAGCGGGACAGGCGGCATGAGCGCGCGCTTCTGGGAGCGGATCGTCGAGGGCGAGAGCCAGGAGCTCGGCAGCCACGCCTTCGAGGCGGAGGCCATCAAGCGCTTCGCCGCGCAGTACGATCCCCAGCCTTTCCACCTCGACGAGGCGGCGGCGGCCCGGTCGGTGCTCGGTGGCCTTTGCGCCTCGGGCTGGCACACCGCGGCCGTCTTCATGCGGCTGAACGTCGACTACCTGAGCCGCCGCGTCGCGGACTACGTCGCCGAAGGCAACGGCGTGCCGAAAATCGGCCCCTCGCCCGGCTTCCGCGACCTGCGCTGGCCCAAGCCCGTCTATGCCGGCGACACCGTCGCCTATCGGCAGGTCGTGACCGGCAAGCGCGTTTCAGAAACCCGTCCGGGCTGGGGCGTCGTGTCGTTCGACGTGTCCGCCGCCAACCAGCGCGGAGAGGACGTCTTCGGCTTCAAGGGCAGCGTCTTCGTCGGGACCGACTGAGAGCGGGCGAAACGGCCGACGGGCGACGCGAAAAAGGGGCCTTTCGGCCCCTTTTCCATGATTGCTTCCGAAGAGCCGGCCGTCAGTGCGGCGTGTCGGCCCACACGCGGCGCTTGACGATGCCGACCATGATCGCGAAGCCGATCAGGAAGATCATCACGATCATGCCCGTGGCCTTGCGCTCCGGCAGGTGCGGCTCGGCGGCCCACATCATGAAGGCGGCGACGTCGCGCGAGTACTGGTCCACCGTCTGCGGCGTACCGTCGGTGTACTCGACCTGATCGTCCATGATCGGCGGCGCCATGGCGAGGGCCGGACCGTTCATGAAGTACGGGTTGTAGTAGGTGCCCGGCTGGACCGTGATGTGGGCCGGCGGCTCCTGACCGTAGCCGGTGAGAAGGGCGTGGATGTAGTCCGGCCCGCCCTCGGCATACTGGGTGAAGATGTCGAAGACGAACTTCGGGAAGCCCTGGGTCGCGAAGCGCGCCTTGGCGAGCAGCGAGAAGTCCGGCGGCACGGCGCCGTTGTTCGCGGCAGCCGCCGCCTCCGGATTCGGGAAGGGCGAGGGGAAGCGGTCGGACGGGATGCCGGGCCGCATGAACATCTCGCCCGAAGCGCTCGGGCCGTCCTCGACCTGGAACTCGGCGGCGAAGGAACGGACCTGCTCGTCCGAATAGCCGAGGTCTTCGAGGTTGCGGAACGAGACGAGGTTCATCGAGTGGCAGGCCGAGCAGACCTCCCGATAAACCTTGAGGCCGCGCTGGAGCTGGCCGAGATCGTAGTGGCCGAAAGGCCCGGCGAAGCTCCAGTCGAGCTCGGCCGGCTTGATCAGCGGGTAGTGCGGCGTGCCGCCGTGCTCGTCGGCCGCCTCGTCGTGGGCTCCTGGAGCCATCGGCTCGCCCTCGGCATGCTGCTCGCCGGCGGCGGCCTCGGGCGCGGGGGGCGTTTCGGGCGCAGTCGGCGCAGCGGCAGGAGCCGCGGGCGCGGGGGCCGGCGGGGCGCCGGCCTCCTGCGCGAGAGCGGCGCCGGTCGTCAGCAGCGAACCCGCGAGAAGGAGGGCGGGAAGCAGGTGTCTCATGTCAGGCAACTCCGAGTCCTGCCTATCAGTGCTGCGAGGGGGCCGAGGCGGCGGGAGCCGCGGGAGCGCCCTTGCCGGTTCCGGTCCCGATGCCGCGGTCGGGGCCGAGAACGGCTTCCGAGATCGAGTTCGGCAGCTTGCGCGGCGTCTCGATCAGGCCGAGCACCGGCAGGATGATCAGGAAGTGCGCGAAGTAGTAGATGGCGCCGATCAGCGACAGGGCGGGATAGATGCCCTCCGGCGGCTTGGAGCCGAGCCAGCCGAGCATGATCGTGTCGGCGACGAGGATCCAGAAGAAGATCTTGTAGATCGGGCGGAAGGCGGTGGAACGCACCCGGCTGGTGTCCAGCCAGGGCAGGAAGAACAGGACGATGATCGAACCGAACATCACCAGGACGCCGCCGAGCTTGGAATCGATCGGGCCGATGTCGAAGGTGATGGCGCGCAGCATCGCGTAGAAGGGCAGGAAGTACCATTCCGGCACGATGTGGGCGGGCGTCTGCAGCGGGTTGGCCGGGACGTAGTTGTCCGGGTGGCCGAGGAAGTTCGGCATGTAGAAGACGAAGTAGGCGAAGACCGCGAGGAACACGATCATCGCGAGGCCGTCCTTCACCGTCGCGTGCGGGGTGAAGGGCACCGTATCCTTCGACGACTTGACCTCGACGCCCGTCGGGTTGGTCTGCCCCGTGACGTGCAGCGCCCAGACGTGGAGGATCACGACGCCGGCGATCATGAAGGGCAGGAGGTAGTGCAGCGCGAAGAAGCGGTTCAGCGTCGCGTTGTCGACGGCGAAGCCGCCGAGGAGCAGCGTCTGGATCGCCGGGCCGACCACGGGAATCGGGGAGAACAGGCCGGTGATCACCGTCGCGCCCCAGAAGGACATCTGGCCCCAGGGCAGGACGTAGCCCATGAAGGCGGTGCCCATCATCAGGAGGAAGATGATGACGCCGAGGATCCAGAGGATCTCGCGCGGCTGCTTGTAGGAGCCGTAATACAGGCCGCGGAAGATGTGGCAGTAGACGGCGATGAAGAAGAAGGACGCGCCGTTGGCGTGCATGTAGCGGAGCATCCAGCCCCAGTTGACGTCGCGCATGATGCGCTCGACCGACTGGAAGGCGAGCTCCGTGGACGCCGCGTAGTGCATGGCGAGCACGACGCCGGTGAGGATCTGCAGCCCCAGGAACAGCGCCAGGATGCCGCCGAAGGTGTAGGCGTAGTTGAGGTTCCGCGGGACCGGATAGGCCACGAAGGAATCGTAGACCATGCGCGGCAACGGCAGGCGGGCGTCGAGCCAGCGCATCACGCCGTTGGAGGGAACGTAGGTGGAGTGACCAGCCATAGTGTTCGGAGTGCTCCCTTACCTCAGCCGATGCGCACGGTGGTGTCGTTGACGAATTCGAGGGCCGGGATCGCCATGTTCTCCGGCGCCGGCCCCTGACGGATGCGGCCGGCCGTGTCGTAGTGCGAGCCGTGGCAGGGGCAGAACCAGCCGTCGAAATCGCCGGCCTGGCCGAGCGGCACGCAGCCCAGATGCGTGCACACGCCCACCATCACGAGCCAGGCTTCGCGGCCTTCCACGGCGCGGTTGGCGTCGGTGGCCTGAGCGTCGGCCGGCAGGTTGGCGTTGCGCGCCAGCGGGTCTTTCAGAGCACCGAGGTCGACGGTCTTGGCTTCCTCGATCTCGGCGGCGGTGCGCTGGCGGATGAAGATCGGCTTGCCGCGCCACTTGGCGGTGATCGACTGCCCCTCGGCGACCTGCGAGATGTCGACGTCGACCTGGGCGAGGGCGAGCGTGCCGGCATCGGGGTTCATCTGGTCGATGAAGGGCCAGACCGCGGCGACGGCACCCACGGCGCCCGCCGCGCCGGTCGCGATGTAGAGGAAGTCCCGGCGGGTCGGCTCGGCGGAATCGTTGACGCTCACGGGGCTGGCCACTCCTTGGAATCGGACACGCGCTTTTGTTTGGAATCGTTGTTGCGGATTCACGGCGCGGCGACAAGGGATCGGACGCACGGCCACGCGACGACGCACGCCTCCCCTCGGCGCAGGGCTATTAAGCTGCCTGCCTCGATCTTGTCCAGATTGGAAGCGCTCCAAGGGTCAACGTGTCGCCGCCGTGCACAAGCCTCGCTGCAGATCGGCGGGGCTTGCGCTCACTCCGCGGCTGCCGCGCGATTCTTTTCGTCGCCGGCTCCGATAAATCCGCCGGACTGGCGGCGCCACAGGTCGGCGTAGAGGCCGCCGCGGGCGATCAGTTCGGCATGGGTGCCCTGCTCCACGATGCGGCCGGCGTCGAGCACGATCAGGCGGTCGAGCGAGGCGATCGTGGACAGGCGGTGCGCGATGGCGATCACCGTCTTGTTTCGCATCATCTCGGCGAGGTTCTCCTGGATGGCCGCCTCGACCTCCGAGTCGAGGGCGCTCGTCGCCTCGTCGAGAACGAGGATGGGCGCGTCCTTGAGGAGCACGCGGGCGATGGCGATGCGCTGGCGCTGGCCGCCGGACAGCTTCACCCCGCGCTCGCCGACATGGGCCTCGAAGCCGGTGCGGTCCTTGGGGTCCTTGAGGCCGGCGATGAAGGCCAGCGCGTCGGCGCGGCGCGCGGCCGATTCGATCGCCGCCTCGTCGGCGTCCTCCCGGCCGTAGCGGATGTTGTCGCGGATCGAGCGGTGGAGGAGCGATGTGTCCTGCGTCACGACGCCGATGGCCGCGCGCAGCGAGGTCTGCGTGACGGCGGCGATGTCCTGGCCGTCGATCGAGATGCGCCCGCCTTCGAGGTCGTAGAGGCGCAGGAGGAGGTTGACGAGCGTCGTCTTGCCGGCGCCGGAGCGGCCGACGAGGCCGATCTTCTCGCCGGGGCGGATGTGGAGCGACAGGTCCTCGATGACGCCCGCGCCCTTGCCGTAGTGGAAGGAAACGTTCTCGAAGCGGACCTCGCCCCGCGCCGCCGCGAGATCCGTCGCGTCGAGCCGGTCGATCAGCGCCGGGCGAACGGAGATCGTCGCGACGGCGTCCTGGATCGTGCCGTAGTTGCGCACGAGGCCGTTGATGTTGAACATCATCCAGCCGCTCATCTGGTTGAGGCGCAGCACGAGCCCGAGCGCCGTCGCGACGGCGCCGGACGAGACGTTGCCGGCCTGCCAGCCAAGCACTGCAACGACTCCGACGCCCGTGATCAGGAGGCCGTTGAGCACGGCAGTCGCCCCGCGAACGCCCGTCAGCGCGCGGGACACGCGCCACACCGCCTCGACGTAGGACGAGAAGCCCTCCTTCACGAAGGCGTCCTCGGCGCGCGTCGCGTCGAAGAGCTTCACCGACAGGATGTTGGTGAAGCTGTCGACGACGCGCCCCGTCCAGACCGAATTGGCGTTGGCGCGCTCGCGACCGTATCGCCGGATCTGCGGCAGCAGCGCGTAGATGATCCAGGCGTAGCCGAGCGTCCAGAAGGCGAGCACCACGGCCATGCGCCAGTCGATCGCGCCGAGGATCGTGACGGTGAGGAGAACGAAGGCGACGAAGCTCCAGAAGGTCTGAAGCGTCGTGATGATGAAGTCGCCCGTCGCTTGGCCGATCTGCTGGACCTTGGTCGCGAGGCGGCCGGCGAAGTCGTTCTGGAAGAACGTGTAGGGCTGGTCCATCAGCCGGCGGTAGCTCTGCCAGCGGATGCGGTTGTAGAAGCTCGGCGCGATCACCTGCTCCTCGAGGATCGAGGAGGCGACGAGCACCACGGCCCGACCGACGAGGGTCAGCGCCGCGAGCCCGAAGAGCAGCCAGCCATGGTCGGCAAAGAGCGTTTCGGGCGTCGAGTGCTCCAGCGCGTCGACGATCCAGCCGACGCCCGTGAACATCGCCGCGTCCACCATCGCCGCCAGACCGCCGATCACGAGGACGCCGAGGAGCGGCCACTTCGCCTGACGGGCGAAGTACCAGATGAAGCTGTTGGCCGTGGTCGGCAGCGGCGCGAGGTGACCGGTCAGCCGCTCGCGCTCGCGCATGTCATCGCCGATCCGGTCCTCGAAGGGGTCGAGGACGCGCTCGAAGGGTCTCAGCAGACGGTCCAGCATCACTCGGCCGCCTTCATGCGCTTGACCTGCGCGCCGGCGTCCTCGCCCGCGTCGATGAACCCGCCGACCTGCCGGCGCCAGAGCTCGGCGTAGAGGCCGCCGCGCCCGACGAGATCGGCATGGGTCCCCTCCTCCACGATCCGGCCGCGGTCGAGAACGACGAGCCGGTCCATGGCGGCGAGCGTCGACAGGCGATGGGCGATGGCGATCACCGTCTTGCCCTCCATCAGGCGGTAGAGGTTCTCCTGGATCGCCGCCTCGGCCTCGGAATCGAGGGCCGACGTCGCCTCGTCGAGGAGAAGGATCGGCGCGTCCTTCAGCATGACGCGGGCGATGGCGATGCGCTGGCGCTGGCCGCCGGACAGTTTCACGCCGCGCTCCCCGACCTCGGCGTCGAGCCCGCGCCGCCCCTCGACGTCGGACAGCTCGGCGATGAAGTTCGATGCCTCGGCCCGCCCCAGCGCCGCGAGGAGTTCCGCCTCGCTCGCGTCCGGGCGGCCGTAGAGGACGTTGTCGCGGATCGATCGGTGGAGGAGCGAGGTATCCTGCGTCACCATGCCGATCGACCGGCGAAGAGACTCCTGCGAGACCTCGGAAATGTCCTGCCCGTCGACGAGGATGCGGCCGCTCTCCACGTCGTGGAAACGCAGGAGGAGGTTGAGGAGCGTCGACTTGCCGGCGCCGGACCGGCCGACGAGGCCGATCTTCTCGCCCGGCCGCACGTCGAGGTTGAAGCCATGCAGGAGGTGTCCGTCGGCCCGGTAGCGGAAGGTGACGGCCTCGAAGCGGATGCCGCCCCGCGCGACCTCGAGGTCCGGCGCGCCCGGCTTGTCGGCGACGGCGCGCCCCTGCGTGAAGGTCGCCATGCCGTCGCGGATCGTGCCGATGTTCTCGAAGAGGGCGGACACCTCCCACATGATCCACTGGCTCATGCCGTTGATGCGCAGGACGAGGCCGAGCGCCGCGGCGATCGCGCCGATCGAGACCGCGGTGTTCAGCCAGAGCGTGATCGAGAGCGCGCCGACGGCGAAGAGAAGCAGCGAATTGAGCGCGTAGAGGCAGAAGAAGAAGAGGTTGATGAGCCGCATCTGACCGTAGACGGTCGTCAGGAAGGCCCGCATGCTCGTCTTCGCGAAATCGGCCTCGCGGCGCGTGTGGGCGAAGAGCTTCACCGTCTGGATGTTGGAATAGGCGTCGACGACGCGGCCCGTCATCTCGGCGCGCGCGTCGGCCTGCGCTTCGGCGACGGTTCCCAAACGGGGGATGAAGTACCAGAGCATGAGCGCGTAGAGCGCCGCCCAGCCGGCGAAGGGCAGAGCGAGCCGCCAGTCGGCGCTGGCGACGAGCACGATGACGCCCGTGAAGTAGACGGCGACGTAGAGGAGGACGTCGATCGACTTCATCACCGCTTCGCGCACCGCGAGCGCGGTCTGCATCAGCTTCGTCGCGATGCGCCCGGCGAACTCGTCCTGGAAGAAGCCGAGCGACTGGTCGAGAAGCCAGCGATGCACCTGCCAGCGGAAGCGCATGGGGTAGTTGCCGGACAGCGCCTGGAAGGTGAAGAGCCCCTCGGCGAAGACGAGGCCGGGCAGGAGAACGAGGATGGTCAGGCCCATGAGGGCCAGCTTCCAGCCCTCGTTCTGCAGAAAGGTCTCGCGGTCGAGCCCGCTCAGCCAGTCGACGACCTGCCCGAGAAAAGCGAAGAGCGACACCTCGATGATCGACACGGCGACCGTGAGCAGCGCCATGCCGAGGAGGAAGGGCCAGACCGGGCGCGAATAGAACCAGATGAAGGACAGGAGGCTTCCGGCCGGCGGCGTGCGGGCGCCGTCTTCCGGAAACGCGTCGACCATCCTCTCGAAGCGCGAGAACATGCCAGAACCATCCATGCGTCGTTCGTGCCGATGCGTCGCGGCGGGCGACGCGCGAAAGTTCGTGCCGGGCGCCCGCCGCTCATGGGCGGAGCGCCGGCGGCCCGCGTGCGCGCCGGCCCGGAAGGCCGGCCGGCGGGCGAAGGATCGACACCGTTCGCGTGTGGCGGCATCCCCCGAACGGCCTGATATAGGCACCCCCTCGCTCAAGGTCACGCCGGAGAGTTGCGACGATGAACCACCCGCCGATCCGAACCGCCCGCGAGGCTCCGCGGCTGGGTCTCGTCCTCTACCAGCCGGACATCGCGGGCAACACCGGAACGATCCTGCGTCTCGGCGCCTGCCTCGACATCGGCGTCGAGGTGATCGGCCCGGCCGGGTTCGACTTTTCCGACCGGGCGCTGAGGCGCGCGGGCATGGACTACGCCGAGATGGCGGCGCTGACCCGCCACGTCGACTTCGCGAGCTTCGATTCGGGCCGGCGCGCGGCGGGTCGCCGCCTCGTCCTGTTCACGACGAAGGGCGCGACGCGCTACACCGACTTCCGCTTCCGGGAAGGCGACGCCCTTCTCTTCGGGCGCGAGAGCGCCGGCGTGCCCGAAGCGATCCACGACATCGCCGATGCCCGGCTCCTGATCCCCATGGACGGTGGGGGCCGGTCGCTCAACCTCGCCGTCGCCGCCGGCATGGCGGCCGGCGAAGCGCTGCGACAGGTGCGCTGGGCCGGGGCCCTCAGCGACGCTTCTCGCCCAGCGCCCGTCCCACCGCCTGTCGGATGAGGCGCGGATAGGGCACGCCCACCGGCGCGGCATCGGCCTTGCGCGGCTCGATCAACGGTTGCGGCACCCGCATGCCGACCGTCGCCGTCTTCGGCCTTTTGTCGCGACCGGCCGGCACCATGGCGGCGAACACGCGTCGCGCGAGGGCGGCTTCGGCGACGAAGCGCCCGGCGTCCTCATCGCTCTCCGGTACGGGCCACGGCTTCTTCATCGCTCTTCAACGTCCCGAAGCGCCGTCCGCGGCCGGCGAACCGCGACACGTCGCCACCCAGCTGGAGGCCGCTGCATCCTCGGACTGCCATGGGCAGCCATCAATCCGCCGTCGGCAACCGCCGCATGGTGAACTCGATGCGGTTCTCGGGCAGCTCGCGCCAGCTCTCGATGCTGGTCCAGTAAGCGGCTTTGGGAAAGCTCTCGAACCATTCGCGCGCCTTCGAACGCGCGGCCTCGCGCGGCAGGATAAAGGTCTCCCGCACGAAAAGGTCGGGCGCCGCGGTCGAGGGAGCGCCGCGGCGCGTCTTCGACAGGCGCCGACGCAGGGCTTCGCGCGGCGGTTCGATGCGCATCGTCATGGACTCGCCGCCTCCGTAACCGTCCTTGTTCCGCACCCTATTCGCCGCCCTGATGTCCGCCTACGAAGATAGGTGCGCGAGCCCTGTTTTTCGAGCCGAGACGGCGCAGATCGCGCGGCGCCGATCCAACCTCTTGTGGATTGCGCGCCGGTCTCGCGTCCGGGCTTGCATGACGCTCTAGATTCGGAGTTTCACGGGATGCGCGATCATTGTCCCGTTTCAGGACAGGCCGCAGGAGACCGCTTCGCCATGGAACGCCCGGAGATCCCCCTCGGCATCCCCGAGGACATCGACGCCAAGAAAGCGACGGCGAGGAACTGGTTCGAGCAGTTGCGCGACCGGATCTGCGCCGCCTTCGAAGGGCTGGAGGACGAGTTCGGAGCCGAGGACGGAATGGAGCCCGGGCGCTTCGTCCAGACAGCCTGGAATCGCGGCGAGAACGGCGGCGGCGGCGTCATGTCGATGATGCACGGACGCGTCTTCGAGAAGGTCGGCGTCCATGTCTCGACGGTCTACGGCGAGTTCACGCCCGAGTTCCGCAAGCAGATACCGGGGGCGGACGAGGACCCGTCCTTCTGGGCCTCCGGAGTCTCGCTGATCGCCCACATGCGCAATCCGAACGTTCCCGCCGTCCACATGAACACCCGCATGGTGGTGACGAGCCGGCAGTGGTTCGGCGGCGGTGCCGACCTGACGCCGACCCTCGACCGGCGCCGCACGCAGGACGACCCGGACACCCGCGCCTTCCACCGCGCCATGCGCTTCGTCTGCGAGCGCCATCCCGGCATCGCCGACTACGAGCGCTTCAAGACCTGGTGCGACGAGTACTTCTTCCTGCCCCATCGCGACGAGGCGCGGGGCGTCGGCGGCGTCTTCTACGACTGGCTGCATTCCCCCGAGGAGGCCGGCGGCTGGGAGGCCGACTTCGCCTTCACGCGCGACCTCGGCAAGGCCTTTCTCGTGGTCTATCCGCATATCGTGCGCCAGAATGCCGGGAAGCCCTGGACGGAGGAGGATCGCGAGGAGCAGTTGATCCGGCGCGGACGCTACGTCGAATACAATCTCCTCTACGATCGAGGCACGCTCTTCGGCCTGAAGACCGGCGGCAACGTGTCGTCGATCCTGTCCTCGCTTCCGCCAATCGTTAAGTGGCCGTGAACGCGCCTTGCTCTTGTGAAGCCGGCAACCTTCCGTATTAATCCTCACAGACCATTTCGAAACGACATGGTCGGGGAGTGATCGATCAGGGAGGATCTATCATGTACGAATTGAATTGCGCGGGCATCATCCCGGGCTGCGAGCGCGTGATCCGCGCCGAAAGCCAGGCCGAGGTGGTGCGCCGGGCGGTGGTCCAGGCCCGCCAGCTCGGCTTCGAGAAGATTACCCCGGCCCTGCTCGACTCGTTCCGCGAAAAGACCACCGAATTGCCGAACTGACGGCGAAGCCGCGTCGCGACGTCGAGCCGATGATGGAGCGGGCCCCTAGGGGCCCGCTTTTCGTTTCGTTCAGGCCTCAGAGCCGGGCGAGAAGGTCCTCGCGGCTCATCACGAAGCCGCCGTCTACCCAGAGCCGCTTCAAGCGATCGATCGCCCGCCCGACCTCCGGGCCAGCCGGCAGTCCCGCCGCGATGACGTCGCTGCCGGACACGGGGAACGCCGGCGGATCGAAACGGAGGGCGGCATCGAGCTGGCGCGACAGCGCCGCGGCCTGCGCAAGGGCGTCCGCCGCACCGCCCGCCGCCCGTCCCCGCGCGGAAGCGAGGGCGAGCCGGAGACGGTCGAGGATCGCCTGCCGATCGCCGAAGTAAAGGCGCGCGCGCAGGGCGCCGTCCGACATGGCCGGGTCCGGCGTCTCGGCCTGCGTCCAGGCGAGCAGCCGGTCGCGCTCGGCGTTGGAAAGCTTGAGGCGCCCGGCCATCGCGACGATCCGCTCCGGATCCGGCGGCACGATCGCCTCCAGGCGCAGGAGCGCGTCCGCCGGCCAGCCGAGCGCGGCCTCTCCTCCCGTCAGCGGGTGGATCGCGTCGATCCCCCACTTCTCGCTTTCGGGCAGCACCGCCGAGAGGACGCCGGCCTGCCGCATCCAGAGAAGCGCGCGCGAGGGATCGGGCGCGGCGAGGAGCTTCCTCAGCTCCATCCAGACGCGCTCGGCCGAGAGCTGCGCCAGCCCGTCCTTCAGCCGCGCCGCGGCGCGAAGGCCGGCCGCGTCGGGGCGCCCCGAGCCGTACCAGGCGAAGAAGCGGAAGAAGCGCAGGGTTCGAAGATAATCCTCGCGGATACGCGCTTCCGGATCGCCCACGAAGCGCAGGACGCCCGCCTCGATGTCCTTCAACCCGCCGACGAGGTCGAGCACGGCCCCTTGCCTGTCCGCGTAGAGCGCGTTGATGGTGAAGTCCCGCCGCTCCGCGTCCCGCTTCCAGTCGCGGCCGAAGCGCACCACCGCGCGCCGCCCGTCGGTATCGATGTCCTCGCGCAGCGTCGTCACCTCGAAGGGGCCGTCGGGCGTGACGACGGTGATCGTCCCGTGCTCGATGCCGGTCGGCACGGCGCGGAACCCCAGGCCTTCCGCGCGGCGGATCGTCTCCTGCGGCAGCACCGTCGTCGCGACGTCGATATCGGTGGCGTCGCGCTTCATCAGCGCGTTGCGCACCGCCCCGCCGGCCACGCGCGCCTCCTCGCCGTTCTCGGACAGGGCGGAGAGCAGTCGCTGCAGCGGCTCGGCGCGCAGCCAGTCGGCGTCGATGCGGGTCGGGTCGGTCACGAGGCGTAGAACCGTTCGTAGAGGGTGCGGATGATCCCGGCGGTGACGCCCCAGATGAAGCGCTCGCCGAAGGGCATGGTGTAGTAGTGGCGCAGCACGTCGTTCCAGACCCGGCTTTCCCGCCGGTGGTTGGCTTCCGTCATCAGGAAGCCGAGCGGCACCTCGAAGGCGTCGGTGACCTCCGCCGGGTTCGGCCGCAGCACGTAGCCCGGCGAGACGATCGCGACCACCGGCGTGATGCGGAAGCCGGTGGTGGTGAAGTAGCGTGGCAGGCGGCCGACCGGCTCGACGAAGCGGCGGTCGAGCGCGACCTCCTCCTCCGCCTCGCGAAGCGCCGCGGCTTCCGGCGAGCCGTCGCCGGGATCCACCGAGCCGCCGGGAAAGGCGATCTGACCGGAATGCTTGCGCAGATGCGCCGCCCGCGTCGTCAGGATGACGCCGGCGTGCCTCTCCTGGCCGTGGTCGACCACCGGCACCAGCACGGCGGCCTCGCGCGCCTTGGCGTGCTCGGCGAGCTGGACGAGGTCGGGGTTGAGGAGGTGGTCGCCGTAGCGCTTCGTTTCGTCCTCGCCCGCCCCGATCCGCTCCATCCGCGCCCGGAGATCGGATGCCGAGAAGGGCGCGGCCTCGCTGTCGATCCTCATGGCCCGACCGCTTCCGGCGGCAGGGGGAAGCGCGCCCCGTTCGAACGGATGTACGAGCCCTGCCTGTCCTCCTCGATATGGTCGGCCAGCTCGAAGGCGAGCGCCCGCGTGCATCGCGCCTCCAGCCCGCCGCGCACCAGCACGTAGGGCACGAAGCCGCCCTCTTCCCCTTCGCCGAAGCGCAAGGGGTGCTCCGGCCCGGCCTCGACGAGATCGCCGACATTGGTGCGGAAGGCGAGCACCGGCTCGCCCCCGCGCGGCTCGGCGCTCATCTCGACGGCGGCGAAGGGCGCGTCCTCCACCCTGATGCCAAGCTTCTCCACGGGCGTGACGAGCACGAAGCCGCCGTCCGCCTCGCGGCGCAGCACGGTCGAGAACAGGCGCACCAGGGCTGGACGGCCGATCGGCGTGCCCATGTAGTCCCAGGAGCCGTCGCGCCGGATCACCATGTCGATGTCGCCGCAGAAGGGCGGGTTCCAGCGCTCGACGGGCGGCGCGCCCACCCCCGCCCGCTCGGCGCGCGAGGCGAGCGCCTGGAGGCTGACGCCAGCGGAGCTATGACGTTGATTTTCCATGGCCTGCCGTTCTTGCGACGAAATGACCGTCCGGGCGTCCGTCTTATTTCGGCCCGCCTTCGCGGTCACGAAATAGTTGCGCGCCCCGCGCTTGCCAGGACATGGGGCGGGGGCTTTGATGGCCGGTGCGCTTCGGCACTGCCGCGCCGCCCGTCCGAAACCGAAGCGGCCGCCCTGGCCCACCTTTCTCGCCTTCCCCCAAACGGAGCCGTTCCGCGATGACGAATCTTGCACCGCAGCAACCCGTTCTCGACGCGGATGCGGTGGTCCGGCTGGCGGAAAGCGCGCTTGCCGACATCGCGTCCGTCCGCGGGACGGTCGGCACCGTCATCTTCGGCCAGGAAAGCGTGGTCGAGCAGACGCTGATCGCGATCCTCGCCGGCGGCCATGCCCTCCTCGTCGGCGTTCCGGGCCTCGCCAAGACCAAGCTCGTCGACACGCTCGGCCGCGCGCTTGGTCTCGACGCGCGCCGCATCCAGTTCACGCCGGACCTCATGCCCTCCGACATCGTCGGCACGGAGGTGATGGACCAGGACGAGACCGGCCGCCGCTCCTTCCGCTACGTGCGCGGCCCGGTCTTCGCCCAGCTCCTGATGGCCGACGAGATCAACCGCGCCTCCCCCCGCACCCAATCGGCGCTGCTCCAGTCGATGCAGGAGTACCACGTGACGGTGGCCGGCGAGCGGCACGACCTGCCCGCGCCCTTCCACGTCCTCGCCACCCAGAACCCGCTGGAGCAGGAGGGCACCTATCCGCTGCCCGAGGCCCAGCTCGACCGCTTCCTGATGCAGGTCGACGTGCCCTACCCGTCCTTCGAGGCCGAGCGGCAGATCCTTCTCCAGACCACCGGGGAGACCGAGGCCGTCGCCGAGCCCGTGCTCGACGCCGCGCGCCTTCGCGAGATCCAGGGGCTGATCCGCCGCATGCCGGTGCCCGAGAGCGTCGTCGAGGCGATCCTCGCGCTCGTGCGCTCGGCCCGCCCCGGCAACGGCTCGAAGGAAGCCGACTCGCACATCGCCTGGGGGCCCGGCCCGCGCGCCTCGCAGGCGCTGATGACCTGCGTTCGCGCCCGCGCCCTCTACGACGGCCGTCTCGCCCCGTCCGTCGACGACGTTCGCGCCCTCGCCGAGCCCATCCTCCAGCACCGCATGGCGCTGAACTTCTCGGCGCGCGCCGAAGGCATGAGCGTGCGCGACGTGATCGCCCAGCTCAAGCGCGCCGTCGGCTGACGGGACACGCCATGGCGATCGGCTCCACGGTCGAACTCACCACCGGCCCCGACGCGCTCCTGCGCGCGCGGGCGCGCGCGGCGCTCCTGCCGGACCTCCTCGTCGAGGCCCAGCGGGTGGTGGCGAGAGTCGCGGCCGGCTGGCACGGGCGGCGCCGACGCGGCGTCGGCGAAAACTTCTGGCAGTTCCGCCCCTTCGTCGAGGGCGAGCCGGTGAGTCGCATCGACTGGCGGCGCTCGGCGCGCGACGACCATGTCTATCTGCGCGACCGGGAATGGGAAGCGGCGCAGACCGTCTGGCTCTGGGCCGATCCCTCGCCATCCATGCTCTACCAGTCGAAGACGGCGAGCGTCTCCAAGGAGAGCCGCGCGCTGGTGATCGTCCTGGCGCTCGCCGAGCTCCTCGCCCGATCCGGCGAGCGGATCGGCTATCCCGGCGTGATGGAGCCCGTGCTCTCGCGCAACGCCGCCGAACGCATCGCCACCGCCCTCTTCAACGACCGCCCCGCCACCGGCTTCCCGCCGGACGAGCGGCTGAAGCGGCATAGCGAGCTGGTGCTCGTCTCCGACTTCCTCGATCCCGTCGAGACGACCGTCGAGCGGATCGACCGCGCGGCGCGGCGCGGCGTGCGCGGCCATCTCGTCTGCGTCGCCGACCCGGCGGAAGAGGCCTTCCCTTATTCCGGACGCACCGAATTCCGCGATCCCGAAACCGGCGCCAAGCTCACCGCCGGCCGGGCGGAGAACCTGCGGGCCGAATACACGACGCTCTACCGCGCCCAGCGCGAGACGCTCGCCGATCATTGCCGGCACCTCGGCTGGAGCTTCATCGCCCACCGCACCGACCGGCTCGCCTCCGAAGCGCTGATCGCCGTCCACGGCCGCATGAGCGGCGTGCCGCAAACCGCGAGGCAACGCGCATGATCGGCGGCCTGTCCCTGTCCTTCGGCGCGCCGCTGGTCCTGTTCGGGCTCCTCGCCCTGCCGGTGATCTGGTGGCTCCTGAAGCTGACGCCGCCGCGGCCGCAGACGGAAGTCTTCCCGCCGCTGCGCATCCTCCAGCGCGTCCTGAAGGTCGAGGAAACGCCGGCCAAGAGCCCGTGGTGGCTGACGCTGCTGCGCCTCCTCCTCGCCGCCCTCATCATCCTGGCGCTCGCCGCGCCCATCCTGAACCCGTCCGACGAGCGCCTGTCCGGCGACGGCCCGCTCGCCGTCCTCGTCGACAACGGCTGGGCGAGCGCCGGCGACTGGGAGGCCCGCGAGGCCGCCGCCGCGGACCTGATCAATCAGGCCGGCGAGGCCGGGCGCCCCGTCGCCCTCGCCTTCTCCGCGGAAGGGCCGGCCAACGACGCGACGCCCGTCGAGGCCGCGACCGCCCTCGAGCGCCTCGCCGCCGCGCGCCCGCGCCCCGTGCCGACCGACCGCGCGGCAGCCGCCCAGCGCCTCGCCACCGCCCTCGACGGCAACGCGCCGGGCACGCTGGCCTTCCTCAGCGACGGTCTCGACGGCGTGGGCGAGCCTGAGGCCGCCATCGGCGCGTTGGCGCCGCTCGCCGCCCTCGGTCAGTCGCAGGCCCTGCTCTACCGCCCGAGCATCGACGGCCTCGCCGGCATCACCAACGCCAGCAACGCCACCGACGCCCTCTCCGTCTCGGCCGTGCGCCCCGAAGGCTCCGTCGGCTCCGTCACCTATCAGCTCCGCGCGCTCGACGCGCAGGGGCGCGAGGTCGGCCGCGCGCCGCTCGTCTTCAACCAGGGCTCGGCTTCCGCGGAAGCGCGCTTCGCCATTCCGCCGGAACTGCGCAACGACATCGCCCGCCTCGAAGTCGAGAACGAGGCGAACGCCGCCGCCGTCCGTCTCGTCGACGACTCCTTCCGGCGCCGTCGCGTCGGGCTCCTGTCCGGCGAGGCCGCGGACCTCGCACAGCCGCTGCTCTCGCCGCTCTACTACATCTCCCGCGCGCTGGAGCCCTTCGCCGACCTCGCGCGCCCGACCGACGCGGACCTTTCCCGCGGCGTGCCGGAGCTCATCGCCCAGCGCCCCTCGATGATCGTCCTCGCCGACATCGGCGTCCTGCCGGAGGCCGCGCGCACGGAGCTGACCCGCTGGGTGGAGGGCGGCGGCACGCTGGTGCGCTTCGCAGGTCCCCGCCTCGCTGCCTCCACGGGCGAGGACCCGCTGGTGCCGGTGCGCCTGCGCGGCGGCGAGCGCCAGCTCGGCGGCGCCCTGTCCTGGTCGGAGCCGCAGGCGATCGCGCCGATGACGCCGACGAGCCCCTTCGCCGGCATCACCGTCCCCGACGACGTCACCGTCACCCGCCAGATCCTCGCCGAGCCCTCCGTCGACCTGACGGAGCGCACCTGGGCGAGCCTCACCGACGGCACGCCCCTCGTCACCGCCGGCCCGCTGGGGTCGGGCCAGATCGTCCTCTTCCACACGACCGCCGAGGCGACCTGGTCGAACCTGCCGATCTCCGGCGCCTTCGTCGACATGCTCCGCCGCATCGTCACCCTGTCTCGTGCCGCCGGCCCCGCGCCGGCGGCCGGCGCCGAGCCCGGAGAGGCGGTGACGCTCGCGCCCTACCGCATGCTCGACGCGAACGGCATCCTGACCTCCCCCGATCCCGAGGTGGAGCCGCTTCAGCTCGGACCGGGCGGCCCGCCGCTCGTCTCGCCCGCCCATCCCCCCGGCCTCTACGGCAGCGAGGAAGGCTACGTCGCCTTGAACCTTCTTTCCCCCGGCACGGTCCTGCGCCCGCTCCCGGCCGACCTGAACCTCGGCGCGCCGGTGGCGGCCCGCGGCTACGGCGCCGACGCCTCGCGCAACCTCACGCCCTGGCTCTTCGCCGGCGCTCTCCTCCTCTTCGCGCTCGACGCCCTCGCCCTCCTCTGGATGAACGGGGTCTTTTCCCGCCTCGGGCGTATGGCTGGCGGGCGCCGCGCAGCTTCGGCCGCGGTTCTCCTGGCCGTTCTCACCGGCGGAACCCTCTTCAGCACGGGCGGACACGCTGTCGCCCAGGAGCCCGGCGCCCAGCCGCAGCCCGAGCGCCGCGGCCCGCGCCCAGCCGATCCGAACGAGCTCGGCATCGACGTCGCCGCGGCCATCGAGGCGACGGAGACGACCCACTTCGCCTATGTCGAGACCGGCGAGTCGGACGTCGACGAGGTGTCGCGCCAGGGCCTCGACGGCCTCACCCAGTTCGTCGCGGCCAAGACCGCGCTGGAGCCGGGCGCGCCGGTGGGCGTCGACATCTCCGAGGACGAGCTGTCCTTCTATCCATTGATCTACTGGCCGATCCGAGCCACCGCACCGATGCCGGACAATGCCGCGATCAGCCGCATCGACGCCTACATGAAGCAGGGAGGCACCGTTCTCTTCGACGTCGACGAGGGCGCGCTCGGCGGGCTGAACGGCGGCGCGGTCTCGGACGGACAGCGGCGCCTGCGCGACATCCTCGCCGACCTCGACATCCCGCCGCTGGAGCCGGTGCCGGTCGACCACGTCCTCACCAAGGCCTTCTACATCATGGACGACTTCCCCGGCCGGCACGAGGGCTCGGACCTCTGGGTCGAGTCGCTGGTGCGCGACCCGAACGCCGCCGAGCGCCCGGCCAACGCCGGCGACGGCGTGTCCTCGATCATGATCACGTCCAACGACTTCGCCAGCGCCTGGGCGGTGGACGCCGCCGGAATGTTCGTCTACCCGACCGACTCGTCCGATCCCGTCCAGCGCGAGCACGCCTACCGCGCCGGAGTGAACATCGCGATGTACGTCCTCACCGGCAACTACAAGGCCGACCAGGTGCACGTTCCCGCCCTCCTCGAACGGCTCGGCCAGTAGGAGGCGCCCGATGACCTGGTCCCTCGACTTCGCCCCCTTCTTCTCGCTGACGACGATCGCCATCCTCGCGGTGCCCGCCGCGATCCTGGCGCTCGTCCTGATCCTCACCCGCGTGCGCGGCGCGCTGATCCGCGTCCTCGCCATCGCGGCCCTTCTCCTCGCCCTCCTCAACCCCGTGGTGCTGCGCGAGGAGCGCGATCCCCTGAAGAGCGTCGTCGCCCTCGTCGTCGACCGCTCGCAGAGCCAGACCATCGGCGCGCGTGACGCCGAGACCGACGAGGCGGAGCGCGCCCTTCAGGCCTCGCTCGCCCGCTTTCCGGAATTCGAGGTGCGCACCGTCGAAGCGCGCGTCACCGGCGACGCCAATTCCGACGCCACCACCGCGCTCTTCTCGGCGCTCAAGGGGGCGCTCGGCGACGTGTCGCCCGCGCGCGTCGGCGGCGCGGTCTTCATCACCGACGGGCAGGTCCACGACGTCCCGGCAAACGCGTCGGCCCTCGGCTTCGATGCGCCCGTCCACGCTCTCGTCACCGGCGAGCCGGACGAGTTCGACCGCCGCATCGAGGTCCGCTCGGCGCCCCGCTTCGGCCTCGTCGACGAGGACCAGCGCCTCGTCTACCGCGTCATGGAGGACGGGCCGCGGGCGAGCACCGCGCCGAGCGAGGTGCGCGTCTTCCTGAACGGCGACCTCGTTGCCCGCGAGCAGGCCGTGCCCGGCCAGGACACGGAAGTGGCCCTGCGGCTGCCACGCGCCGGCAAGAACATCGTCGAACTCTCGGTCGCCCGCGATCCGGCCGAGATCACGCCGGTCAACAACCGCGCAATCGCCACCATCGACGGCATCCGCGAGAACCTGCGCGTCCTTCTCGTGTCGGGCGAGCCGCATGCCGGCGAGCGCACCTGGCGCAACCTGCTGAAGTCCGACGCGGCGGTGGATCTCGTCCACTTCACCATCCTGCGCCCGCCGGAGAAGCAGGACAACACGCCCATCGACGAGCTGTCGCTGATCGCCTTCCCGACGCGCGAGCTGTTCGTCGAGAAGATCGAGGACTTCGACCTCATCATCTTCGACCGCTACCAGCAGCGCGGCGTCCTGCCGACGCTCTACTTCGACTACATCGCGCAATACGTCGAGAACGGCGGCGCCCTCCTCATCGCCTCCGGCCCGGAATATGCCGGCTACGACTCGGTGGCGACGACGCCGCTCGAATCGATCCTGCCCGCGCTTCCGACCGGGGGCGTCGAGAACAAGGCGTTCTATCCGACCCTCTCCGACCTCGGCCGCAAGCATCCGGTGACGCGCGACCTGCCCGGCTCCGACCAGACGCCGCCCGACTGGGCGCCTTGGTTCCGCTCGGTCGACGTCGCGACGCCCCGCGGCGAAACCGTGATGAACGGGCCGGACGGCAAGCCGCTCCTGGTGCTGGATCGCGCCGGCGAGGGCCGCATCGCGCTTCTCCTGTCCGATCAGGGCTGGCTCTGGTCGCGCGGCTTCGAGGGCGGCGGCCCGCATGTCCCCCTCTTCCGCCGCCTCGCGCACTGGCTGATGAAGGAGCCGGAGCTGGAGGAGGAAGCGCTCGACGCCACCGCCCGCGGCCGCGACCTCGTCGTCACGCGCCAGACCGTCGGCGAGGATCCCGGCCCCGCGACCGTCGTCACGCCCTCGGGCCAAGCCGTCACCGTGCCGCTCGCCGATCTCGGCGAAGGACGCTGGCAGGGCACGCTGGAAACGGAAGAGCTCGGCCTCTTCCAGGCAGCGAACGGAGAACTCCGCGCCCTGGCCAATGTCGGCCCGGAGAACCCGCGCGAATATCGCGAGGCCGTATCGACCACGCAGAAGCTGGAGTCGATCGCGGAGGAAACGCGCGGCAGCGTGCGCCGCGTCTCCGAGGGCGACGGCGTCTCCGTGCCGCGCGTCATCCCCGTCGCGGGCCGCGCCGACGCGTCGGGACGGGACTGGATCGGCTTGAAGACGACGGAAGAAACCGTGCTGCGCGGCGTCGACCGCACGCCGCTCTTCGCCGGCTTCCTCGGCCTTTCCGTCCTCCTCCTCGCCCTGTCCGCCACCTGGTACCGCGAGGGCCGCTGAGGCGAGGGGCCCGCCTCACCGCCGCGGCCCGACCCGGCCGGACAGTCCGTCCAGCCCGCCCTCGCGCAGCGCCAGCCCGAGGAGCCGCTGCGGATCGACGGGGCCGGGCATGAGGATGCTTCCCTCCGGCAGGGCGCGGTAGCCGAACTGGGCGTAGTAGGGTGCGTCGCCGACGAGGATGGTCGCGCTCTCGCCGGCCTCGCGCGCGGCCTGCGCCGCGAGGCGCATCAGCGCCCGCCCGGCTCCTCGTCCCTTGAAACCGGGCCGCACCGCGAGCGGCCCGAGCATCAGCGCGGGGCGGCCGCCGATCGTGATCGGCACCTGCCGCACGGCGCCGATCACGGCGTCCCCGATCAAAGCGACGAAGGACAGCTCAGGCGCGTGCGGCCCCATCTCCCGCACGCGCTCGGCGGCGCGAGCGAAGCGACCGGGGCCGAAAGCCTCCTCGCAGATGTCGAGGATGTCGGCGTCGTGCTCGCGCGCCTCGGGCGCGTAGCGGATGTCGGAGAAGAGCAGCATGGACGGGACCGAAACGGAGCGGCTAAGCGGGATGCGCTGCGCCTCGGCTCCCGGGTCCGGCATGGGTGCGGATCGTCGGGCGAACGGAACGGCGGTCAGCGCGCGAGGGCGCGTGGAACCTGTCGTCGTCGCCGGATGATCATCGCGCGCGGCCCTTGTCGGCATTTCGTCGGAGAGCCGCATATCACTTCGCCGCGAGATGCGAAAGAGAGCCGCATCGGTCGACGCTGCGTCGCGTGCAAAGCCCCTCGCCGCAAGCAGGACGGGGCTCCATGTGTGCGACGAGATCGACACGCGCGATGGAGGACGGCCATGGGGCTCTTGCTGGACGGCGAGTGGAAGGACGAGTGGTACGACACCAAGTCCACCGGCGGCAGCTTCAAGCGGACCACGACGAGCTTCCGCGACTGGGTGGCCGCCGACGGCGGCCCGGGTCCCGACGGGCAGCGCGGCGTCGAGGCCGAGCCCGGCCGCTTCCACCTCTACGTCTCGCTGGCGTGTCCTTGGGCGCACCGCACGCTGATCGCCCGCAAGCTGAAGAAGCTGGAGGACGTCGTTTCGGTCTCGGTGGTCGACTGGCACATGGGCTCGGAGGGCTGGGTCTTCTCGGAGCGCGACGGCGCGATCCCCGACACGGTGAACGGCAAGCGGCGCCTCTACGAGGTCTACCTCCTCCACGACCCCCATTATTCCGGCCGGGTCACCGTGCCGGTTCTCTGGGACAAGCGGGAGAAGCGAATCGTCAACAACGAGTCGGCCGAGATCCTGCGCATGCTCGACACGGGCTTCGATGCCTGGGGCGACGCGTCCGTGCGCATCTCGCCGCCCGAGCTTCGCGGCGAGATCGACGCGATCAACGAAGAGATCTACGGCGCGGTCAACAACGGCGTCTACAAGTGCGGCTTCGCGACGACGCAGGAAGCCTACGAGAAGCCCTTCCACGCGCTGTTCGACACGCTGGACAAGCTCGAGGAGCGCTTGTCGAAGCAGCGCTGGCTGGTCGGATCGCAGGCGCCGACCGAGGCGGACTGGCGCCTCTTCACGACCCTGATCCGCTTCGACCCGGTCTATGTCGGGCACTTCAAGTGCAACAAGAAGCGGATCGCGGACTACCCGAACCTCTTCGCCTACATGCTTGATCTGTATCAGGTGCCGAAGGTCGCCGAGACCGTCGACTTCACCCACATCAAGAATCACTATTACACCAGCCACAAGACCATCAACCCGACCGGCATCGTGCCGCTCGGCCCCGAAGAGGACCTGTGGCAGGCGCACGGCCGCGCGCGCCTCGGCTGAGGCGGACGTCTCACCAGTAGGGCGACACGGGCACCGCGCCGGCCAATTCCCTGAGCCGCCGGTGCGTGGCCGGGGTCGCATCCTCCGGCAGCGCGTCGGGCGCGAAGAAGCCGGTTTCGGCGATCTCGCGGTCGGGCACCTTCGGCGCGCTCTGGACGAAGCTGTCGGAGCGGAACAGCGCGACGTGGTCGCGCCGCGAGGCCTGGTTGTTGAAGTAGAGGTTGAAGAGGGCCGGCTCGCCCCGCAGCTCGATGTTGCCCTCCTCGCGCACCTCGCGGCGCATGGCCTCGCAGGCCGTTTCGCCGGCCTCGACGCCGCCGCCCGGCATGAACCAGCCCTTCATGTAGGTGTGGCGCACGAGAAAGATCCGCCCCTCCGGGTCGAATAGCGCACAGCGAACCCCGAGCGTCAGGGGACGCGTGGCGAGGAACCCCTTGTGGAGGGCCCTCAGCACGATCTTCGGCAGCGCCATTCCTGGTCCTTTTGTTGGATCGGTCGGGTTTCCGCGGGGCGGCGGCAGGCTACTTCACCCGCCATGTACCGCCTTGCACATCTCTCCGACATTCATCTGGGTCCCCTGCCCGAGCTCTCCATCAAGGAGCTCGCGACGAAGCGGATCACCGGCTTCGTCAACTGGCACCGCAACCGCGCCAAATCGATGTTCGGGGACACGCTGCTGCACCTCCTCGACGATCTGAAGGCGCAGCGTGCAGACCATATCGCCGTCACGGGCGACCTCGTCAATCTCGCGACGCGAACCGAGACGATCGCCGCCCGGCTCTGGCTGGAAGCGCTCGGCGCTCCGAAGGCGGTGTCGGTTGTTCCCGGCAACCACGACGCCTACGTGCCCGGCGCCCTGAAGCGAGCCTGCCAGGAGTGGAACCTCTACATGGCGGGCGACAACGCCCATCCCTCGACGGAAAAGCGCTTTCCCTATCTTCGCGTGCGCGGCAACGTCGCGATCCTCGGCGTCTCCACGGCCGAAGCGACGGCGCCCTTCTTCGCCACCGGCACCTTCAAGCGCGGACAGGCGATCGAGCTCGCGCGCCTCCTCGAAAGCTGCCGGGCGCTCGGCCTCTTCCGCGTCGTGATGATCCACCACCCGCCGATCGCCGGCTCGACCGACTGGCACAAACGGCTGATCGGCAAGCAGTTCTTCTCCAAGGTCATGCGCGATGCCGGCGCCGAGCTGGTGCTGCACGGGCATACCCACCTCGACACCCTCTACTGGCTGGACGGCCGCGACGGGCGCGTGCCGGTGGTCGGCGTGCCCTCGGCCAGCCAGTCCGCCGGCTCCTCCAAGCCGCCCGCGCGCTACAACCTCTTCGAGATCTCGGGCGAGCCCGGCCACTGGGACCTCGTCCAGCGCGAGCGCGGGCTCAAACCCGACGGATCCAGCATCGGCTGGGTCCGCCAGCGCCGCCTTCTGCACGACGGCACGGCGGAGGCGGTGCCCGAAACGGAAGACGCGGCGCCGGCCCACGACGAGGATTGAGGCGCGGCGGACCGGCCCGCATCCCCTCGCCCGCTCGGCCGCGAAGCCGGTCGGCTCGGGCCGCTCAGTTCAGCGCGAAGCCGCGGTAGTAGGCGAGCGCCAGCAGCGCGCCGGCGCCGAGCACGATTCCAAGCATGAGCCACATGGCGGCCAGGAGCCCTTCCTTGGCGCGTCCCGCCTTGATCTCGAGCGGATCGGCGGCCGCGCCGCCGCCGGCCCGGCTTCGAACGCCGACGGACACACGCTCGGCGATGCCGTCGCCGACGGCGAGCGCCCGGTCGCGCTCGACGATCCGCTCGGCGACGTAATCGGTGACGCGATCCGCCATGACGCGAGGATCGGTCGCCTCGGCGAGCAGTACCCGGCCCACCCGGGTCTCGCGCGACAAGCGGTAGGTCCGCCGGTCCCGCGCCATGGCGACGTGCGCCGTCGCATCGATCCACAGGCGCGGCTGGAGCCCACCGGACAGCGCGAAGTCGAAGAACTCGCTGTCGGCCGGCAGATCGGCGATCAGACCGTCCAGAAGCTCCTGAAGGATTTCCAGGCGCGCACGATCGGCCTCGCGAATGTCGACGACGACGTCGGACCGGCTGGCGGCCGCGATCTTGGCTTGGCGCACGGCCTCGGCCAGCCGGCGCGTTCCGCCGGAGGCCGCTGCGGCGCCTTCAACTCCGTCAATCATCACACCCGACCGCCGAACACCTTTCGTTCACCATATGTCATAGACGTCACGGAAGGGAATGCTTCCGTCGCCGGCGACGCGCAAGGCCGCCTATCGACGGGCTGCATCGGCCGCGGCGAGGTGCTCCGAGAGGATCGCGGCAAGCCGATCGGGCGCTTCCAGCATCGGCAGGTGGCCGACGTCCTCCAGGGACCGGCGCCGGAAGCCGGTCGGCGCCCCGCGCGCCTGCGCCGGAGGCGTCACCGGATCGGCGTCGCCCCAGACCAGGGTGACGGGGCGGTTCGTCGCGGCGATGGCGTCGAGCGGCAGAACGCCCTGCAAGCCCGTGCCGAAGAGATGCTCGAAGATCGCGGCGACCGCTGCCCGTCCCGCTTCGCCGGCCGCCGAGCGATCGGACAGGATCGCCGCGGCGGTCTCGGCCGGCGCACGCCAGCCGGGCGCGCCCATGGCGGACAGGGCAGCCGCGAGATCGGCGGGATTCCGCGCCATCATGACGGCACGGATCGGGTCGAGGCCGATGTCCGGCCCGAAGCCGCCCGGCGCGATCAGCGCCAGCGAGGCGACGCGCTCCGGCTCGAACAGGGCGGCGAGCGCCGCGACGGCGCCGCCCATCGAGTGACCGACGAGGTGCACCGGGCCCCCGACCCCCGCCCTTGACAGCTCGGCGAGAACCGCGCGGGCCGCGAACTTGGGCGGACCGTATCCGGGATAGGACAAGGACCCGCCATGCCCCGGCAGGTCGAAGGCGACGACCCGGCGCTCGCGCGCCAGCATCGGCGCGACGACCTCCCAGGCCGCGGACGAGCCGTCGAAGCCGTGGAGAAGGATGACGGGTCGCCCGTCCGCCTCGATCGTCGCGGTCCATTCGCGACGGGCGAGATGCGGACCGCTCATCGCGGCTCGGCTGGTGCGTACCGCGTAGACGGCGAGATGCGGACCGGATCGGTGATGACGTGAAGAAGCGCCGGCTCGCCCGCCGCGAGCGCCGCGCGCAGCGCCGGAGCGAAGTCCTCCGTCCGCTCCACGCGCTCGGCCTGGGCACCGTAGGCTCGCGCCAGCGCGGCAAAATCGGGGTTGACGAGCCCGGTGCCGGAGACGCGACCGGGATAGTGCCGCTCCTGGTGCATGCGGATCGTGCCGTACTGGCCGTTGTCGAAGACGATGACGACCACCGCCGCGCCGGCCTGGACGGCGGTGCCGAACTCCTGTCCGGTCATCTGGAAGCAGCCGTCTCCCGCAAGGGCCACGACGGCGCGCTCGGGGAAGCGGAGCTTGGCCGCCACCGCCGCCGGCAGGCCGTAGCCCATCGAGCCGGAGGTCGGCGCGAGTTGGTTGCCGAAGCCCGCCTGGCGCAGGAAGCGATGCGCCCAGGCGGCGTAGTTGCCCGCGCCGTTCGTCACGATCGCGTCCGCCGGAAGCGCGTCGCGCAGCGCCGCGACGGCGGCGAACATGTCGACGGTGCCCGCGGCGGTCACCTCGGGTTGCGGCGTCGACCAAGCGAGATAGGCATCGTGGGCGATCGGCGTCCGAGCCGCCCAGACAGGCGTTGCGGCCGGCACGAGTTTCCGCAGGGCGCGGGCGAAGGAGACGGGATCGGCGGCGATGCCGAGCGCGGGCCGGTAGAGCCGGCCGATGGCGGCAGAGTCCGGCAGAACGTGGATCAGGCGCTGGCGCGGCTCGGGCAGGTCGAAGAGCGCGTAGCCCTGGCTCGGCACCTCGCCGAGCCGCGCGCCGATCGCGAGCACGAGGTCGGCCTCCGCGATGCGGGTCGCGAGCGCAGGATTGACGCCGAGCCCGAGGTCGCCGGCATAGCTCGGGTGGTCGGCCGGAAAGACCTGCCGTCGGAAGGAGCAGACGACTGGCAGGCGCCAGGCCGCCGCAAAGGCCGCGACGTCGTCGACGGCCTCGCGGGTCCAGCGCGGGCCGCCGAGAATCACCAACGGCCGCTGCGCCCCGGCCAGATGGGCGCCGAGCGCGTCCATCGCCGCGGCATCCGGCTCGACCGGCGGCGCCTCGATGAAACCCGGCGCCGCTTGCCGGGTCAGCCCCGACAGGGCATTTTCCGGCAGCGCGACGACCACGGGTCCGGGCGCGGGTCCAAGAGCGATGCGATAGGCCGCCTCGACGATCCCGGTCAGCGCGTCGGCGTTCTCCGCTTCGAACACGGCCTTGGCCATGCCGCCGAAGAAGCGGTCGTAATCCACCTCCTGGAAGGCACTGCGGCCGCGGAAGCGCTTGGGTACCTGACCGACGAAGAGGATCATCGGCGTCTGGTCGTGGGCCGCCACGTGGACGCCGGCGGACGCGTTTGTGGCGCCGGGGCCGCGCGTGACGAAGGCGATGCCGGGGCGGCCGGTGAGCTTGCCGTCGGCTTCCGCCATCATCGCGGCGCCGCCCTCCTGACGGCAGACCACCGTCTCGATGGGCGAATCGTGCAAGGCGTCGAGCACCGGGAGATAGCTCTCCCCCGGCACGCAGAAGACGCGGGCGACGCCCTGGTTCTCCAAGGCCTTCACGAGAAGGACGCCGCCCGCAACGCTCATCGGACGCCTCAGCCGATGCGGTTGGCGGCCGCGACGATCGCCTTCAGCGAGGCCGTCGTGGCGTTCTGGTCGATACCGGCTCCGAAGACGCGACCACCGGGATGCTCGATCTCCATGTAGGCGATCGCCGATGCGTTCGACCCGTGCTGGAGCGAGTGCTCGGAATAGTCGTGCACGGCGAGCGGCACGCCGAGATGGCGCGACAGGGCGTCGATGAAGCCGTCGATCGCGCCGGTGCCCCGCCCCTCGACCGCGACCTCGTTCGCGCCGTCGCGGATCGTCGCCTCGACGATGCGCCGGGTGCGATCGCCCCCGTCGGTGCGCGTCAGGTGGTCGACGTAGCCGAGCCGCGCATCCGCCTGTTTTTCCTCGACGTAGGATTCGAGGAAGCGCTCGTAGATGCGCCTGGCCGGCAGCTCCTTGCCTTCCTCGTCGGTGATCCGCTGGATCTCGTCGCGGAATTCGACCTGCAGCGCGCGCGGCAGGTTCAGCCCGTAATCGGCCTGGAGCACGTAGGCGATGCCGCCCTTGCCCGACTGCGAGTTGATGCGGATGATCGCCTCGTAGGAGCGGCCGACGTCCTTCGGGTCGATCGGCAGGTAGGGAACCTCCCAGAGCGGCGAATTGGCGGTCTTCGCCGCCTTCATGCCCTTGTTGATCGCGTCCTGGTGCGAGCCGGAGAAGGCGGTGTAGACCAGCTCGCCGACGTAAGGGTGGCGCTCGGGGATGGCGAGCTGGTTGCAGTACTCGTAGACTTCCTTGACGGCGTTGATGTCCGACACGTCGAGGCC
>CANJKV010000024.1 GCA_947474855.1 Aurantimonadaceae bacterium
CAGCGCCGGGTTCGAGCCGATGACGACGAGACGCAGCTCGCCGTGGTCCAGGCGACGCTGCAGCCGGGCGCAGGCCTTGACGATGATCTCCGGGCCGATGCCGGCCGGATCGCCCATGGTGATCGCGATGTGGGGCTTCATGGCAGTCGATCTCCGAGACAGGGCGCGGCGTGGGCCGCGAGAAGGGTGGCGAGAAGGTCGGGCGTGCCGAAGGCGCCGGACTTCGAAACGGTGACGGTGCCGCTCCAGCGGCCGCCCGACAGCACCGAGCAGGGGATCCCCGGCATCAGCTCGCCGGTGACGCCGAGCGCTTCGGCGCCGAGCGCGTCGCAGAGGGCGCGCAGCGTTTCGCCGCCGGCGACGAGCAACGTGCCCGGCGGATCGAGGCGGCGCACGAGGGCGTCGAATGCCTCGCCGATGCGGGCCGCGGCCGCCGCGCGCGCCGTGCCGGGCGGCAGCTCGACCGTGACGAGCGCCGCCCCCTCCCCAGCGAGACGACCGGCGACGTGGCCGGCGTCCTCGCCGTCGCGGATCGAAAGGCGAGCCCGGGACGCGGCGGCGAGCTGGCCGAGCATCACGGGATGGTCGGTGCCGAAGAGGCCGAGGATCGGCCGGGCGAGACGCGGCGGGGCGCGCGTTTTTCCCGCCTGCCGGCGCGCCAGGGCGCCGGCGAGGCCGCCGCTACCGACCCAGAGAACATCGCCCCCCGCCCCGGTCGCCGCGACGGCATCGAGGTCGCTATCGGTCTCGGCGTCCCAGAGGCTGACGCCATCCGGCACGGGCTCGCCCGGGCGCCGACGGGTGACGGCATGGCCCAGAGCCTCGAGGCGCGCGGCGAGATCGAGACCGAGCGGCTCCCACCGGCCCGCGGGCGAGACGAGGCCCTGGCGCCCGCCGCGGGTCGTGCGGCGCTGGGCGGGAAAGGCCGGCGCGACGAGCACCCGCGCGAAGGGCCGCGCCCGCAGCACCGCGTCGATCTCCTCGGCTTCCGAGCCGCGAAGCAGGCTGTCGACCTTCTTGTAGGCGAGGATGTCGGTTCCGACGAAAAGAAGCGGCGCGAGGCGGGCGACGAGGCCGGTCGCCTCGGCGGCGGGGCGCTCGCGCGTGCCCGTGTCGAAGGCAAGGCCGCCGTCGCCCGGCACGGCCTCGGTCCGCCAGACCACCGGCAGGGGTGCCGCCGGCGAGCCGAAGGCCGCCGCGCTGTCGAGCGCACCTGTCAAGTCGTCAGCAAGGAGGCGAAGGGAAAGAACCATCGGAACGCTGCCTGAGCCAGGAAGAAGCGCGTCGTCGGACCTTAGGTGCGGCCACACCATCCTGTCAAGTTGTCAATGACCACCGCGGGAATCGTCGGCGACGACGTCCGAGGCGAGCAGGCAAGGACAGCGCCCGACTTGCAGCCCCGCGCCCGCGCCTAGAGAGCCAGGTCCAGCAGCCGCCCCTCGAACAGCCTGTCGAGCGAGCCCTGCAGGTGCGAGCGCATGCGGGCGGAAGCGGCCTCGGGGTCCTTGTCGCGGATGGCCTCGAAGATACCGGTGTGCTCGGCGAAGACGCGCTGGAGGCCGGGGGTCGGCCCCATGAGCGTCAGGCCGTGGAGCTTCATGCCGACGGCGATGTGCTCGCGCAGGGCCTGGAGCGCCGACAGGTGGTAGTGGTTGTTGGCGGCCTTGGCGACGGCGAGGTGGAAGGCGAAGTCCGCGTCCTCGCGGTGGCGCTGCTGGCGCGTGGCGTCGTCAAGCATGGCGAGCGCCGCCTCGATGCGGGCCATCGCCTCGTCGTTGCGCCGCCGCGCGGCGTAGGCCGCGGCCTCCGGCTCGATGGTCAGGCGGAACTCGTAGCAGCGCTGGATGTCGGCGATGGTCTCGACGGGCGCGAAGCCGAGCTGCTGCACCGGGGCGGCGGGCCGCGAGGGCCGCGCGAAGGAGCCGGCGCCGCGGCGCGAATAGATCAACCCTTCGCCGCGCAAGCGCTCCAGGGCCTCGCGCACGATCGGCCGCGACACGTCGAACTGCGCGGCGAGGTCGTATTCGCCGGGCAGCCGCTCGTCGGCGCCGTAGACGCCGCCGGCGATGCGCTCGCGCAGCGTCTCGTAGATGCGGTCGGACAGGTGGCCCGCCTGCGACGGGCGCGGGGCGGCTTCCTCGACGCTCGACTTCATCCGGGCTCGCCCTCTTCTCAGCTCGGCATTCAAGATGACAAACTTCGCCGCGGCTGTCAGCCCGCCGGGGCGGCCAGCCAGCCGGGCGCGAGGCGCACGTGCTTGATGGCGCGGCGCTTGTAGGTGAAGGCGACGTGGATGGTGCCGTCCGGCGCTTCCAGAAGCACGGGATAGGACAGCTCCTGGTTCCGGCCGTCGACGGAATCGTTGGACAGGCAGGCGCCCGACGACTCCTCGATCACGCGGCGGACCGGGAAGCTGCGCCCGCCGTCCTCCGACAGGCAGAGCGTCAGGGGCGCGCGCGGCACGCCCCAGACCGGCTCGCAGCCACCCGTCGCGTCCGGCCGGTCGTCGCTTTCGCCGAGCTCGTCGTAGAGCGACTGGCGCCGCGCCGCGGAGGTCGCCGCGGAGGTCGGGTTGCAGACCATGGCGACGCGCCCGTCGGCGAGGCGCACGACGCCGATCGAGGAGTTGTTGTTGGGAACGTCGGTGGGTTCGGGCGCGCCCCACGTCCGGCCGCCGTCGAGGCTTTCGGAGCGGACGACGAAGTCGGCCTGGCGGCGACGAAAGAAGGCGGCGAGGCGCGGGCCGTCGAGCGGCACGATCGTCATGTGGACGCAGCCGATCGAGCCGGGAACCTCCGTCAGCGTCCAGGTCGAGCCCTCGTCGAGGCTCACCGCGACGCCCGCCGTGTCGTGGCTGCCGGTCCAGCGCTGGCCGGGCGGCGCGATGCAGCGGAACACCGGCAGCATCCAGGCGCCGTCGTCGCGCAGCGTGATCGGCGCGCGCACGAAGGTACCGAGCGGCAGGTCGAGAAGGGCCGGCTCCCCGGCGGCGACGCCGTCCGGCAGGACACGCAGCGCGCGAGAGCGCAGGAGGCATTCGTCCTGGTTTCCGGAGACCTGGGCGGTGTGGATCAGGAGGAGCCGGCCGTCCGGCGCCTCGAAGAGCACCGGGTTCTGCTCGGAGCGGGCGGGATCGTCGGACAGGCGAACCGCCTCGCTCCAGCGCGTCGCGCCGGGCTCCAGGCGCGACAGGTGGATCGAGATGTCCGACTTGCCCTCCAGCGAGCCGCCGAACCAGGCGCAGAGCAGCGTGCCGTCGGCCACGAGCTTCAGGAAGGCGGCGTGGTTCTGGATCATGGGCGAGGGAAGAAGCGCGTCGGCGCGCTTGTCGCCGTTCGGCGCCAGCTCTCCGGTCATCCGGTTCGCGATCTCCTCGACAGCCATGACGGCGCTCCTCCTCGACAGGTTCTCGGCGCAAACTGGTCGCCGTCACGGCCATATGTCAAGTTGTAAGAAAGAACTTGGCTGTCGAAGGCGCCGAAATCTCCGCATTTCGGGACGGATACGGGTGGAATCGGCGGTTTCTTCGCGCCTCATGCCAATGTCATGTTGACAACTCTGCGCGCCAGCGACATCCTTCGGGCCGTCACGGGCAGTTCAAACGTCCGGAGCCGGCGGCATGCGCCCCGGCTGCCAGTTCGGGCGCGCGGATCCGAGGGATCGTCGCGCCCCGGTCGATTTGGGAGGATCGCATGAAGGGCATGTCACTCGTTCTCGCCGCCTTGCTGGCGTCGACGGCCGGCGCGTTCGCGCAGGCCAACACCGACGTCACCATCGTGCTCGGCGAGGAGCTCGACCTCGTCGAGCCCTGCATGGCCACGCGCTCCAACATCGGCCGCGTCATCCTGGAGAACGTCTCCGAAACGCTCACCGAGCTCGACATGAAGAACGGCGGCCAGGTCGCCGGGCGCCTCGCCGAGAGCTGGGAGGACCAGGGCGACGGCACCTGGCGCTTCAAGCTCCGCCAGAACGTCAAGTTCTCCGACGGCACCGCCTTCGACGCCGAGGACGTCAAGCACTCGCTGGAGCGCGCGACGAGCCCTGAGATCTCCTGCGAGTCCTCGCGCTATTTCGGCGATACCAAGCTCTCGGCCTCCGTGGTCGATCCGACGACCGTCGACATCAAGGCCGAGCCGGCGCAGCCGATCCTGCCGCTTCTCATGTCGGTGCTGACCATCGTTCCGGCCGAGACGCCGATCGAGTTCACCCGCCAGCCGGTCGGCACGGGCCCCTACGTCCTGTCGAGCTGGACGCCGGGCCAGAGCATCGTCCTCGACCGGCGCGCCGACTATTGGGGGCAGGCCCCCGCCGTCACCAAGGCGACCTACGTGTTCCGCTCGGATTCGGCCGTGCGCGCCGCCATGGTCCAGGCGGGCGAAGCCGATCTCGCCCCTTCGATCTCGGTGCTCGACGCGACCAACCCCGCCACCGACTTCTCCTATCCCAACTCCGAGACGATGTACCTGCGCGTCGACACCTCGGTGCCCCCGATGAACGACAAGCGCGTGCGCCAGGCGCTGAACATGGCGATCGACCGGGCCGCTTTCATCGGCTCGCTGCTGCCCGAGGGCACGGAGCCGGCGGTCGCGATCGTTCCGCCGACGACGCTCGGCTGGAACCCGGACATCAAGGTGCCCGAGTTCGATCCCGAAGGCGCCAAGAAGCTCCTGGAAGAAGCCAAGGCCGACGGCGTGCCGGTCGACACCCCGATCGAGCTGATCGGGCGCACCGACAACTATCCGAACGCCACGGAAGTGAACGAGGCCCTCCAGGCCATGCTCCAGGACGCCGGCTTCACGGTGAACCTGCGCATGCTGGAAGTCGCCGAGCAGGAGAAGCTCTACTCCAAGCCCTATCTCGAAGGCCGCCCGCCGCAGCTCCTGTCGGTGCTCCACGACAACGCCAAGGGCGACCCGGTCTTTTCGGCCTTCTTCAAGTACCATTCGGACGGCCGCCAGTCCGGCATCTCCGACCCGAAGGTCGACGACCTGATCACGCGCGCGACCGCGGCGACGGGCGAGGAGCGCGCCAAGCTCTGGTCGGAACTCTTCGCCACCGTTCACGACGAGGTCGTCGCCGACGTCCTCCTCTTCCACATGGTGGGCTTCGCCCGCGTCGCCGAGCGCATCAGCTTCCAGCCGACGATCGCGACGAACTCGCAGCTCCAGCTCTCCGAGATCGGCTTCAAGAACTGACCTGACCTCGCGCGCCGGGCGGAGCCACCAAGGCCCCGCCCGGCGGTTCATCGGCTCCGGGAGGAGGCTCCTCATGCTGCGCTTTGCCCGAAAAAGGATGCTGGCGAGCCTCGTCTCGCTGGTCGGCCTCGTGATCCTGGTCTTCTTCCTCGTCCGCCTGACGGGCGACCCGACCGACCTCTACCTTCCCATCGACGCCACCGACGCGATGCGCGAGCAGTTCCGCGCCAATAACGGGCTGAACGACCCTCTGGTCACTCAGTTCGGGCGCTACGTCTGGGACCTCCTCCACCTCGATTTCGGCGACTCCATCCGCCGAGCCCGGCCCGCCATCGACGTCGTCCTCGAAGCCTTCGTCTGGACGTTGCAGCTCGCCGTCATCACCATGTCGCTGGTGGCGGTGTCGGCAACCGTCCTCGGCTCGCTCTGCGCCTTCTGGGCCGGGCGCCTCTTCGACCGCGCCGTCACCTTCGTCTCGCTGATCGGCGCCTCGGCCCCAGACTTCTGGATCGCGATCGTCGCGATCGTCCTCTTCTCGATCCATCTCGGCTGGCTCCCGACCTCCGGGACCGGGGGCTGGCAGTTCTGGATCCTGCCCGTGTCCGTCCTGTTCATCCGCCCCTTCGGCCTCATCGTCCAGGTCGTGCGGGGATCGATGATCGGGACGCTCTCCTCGCCTTACGTGAAGACGGCGCGCGCCAAGGGCGTGAAGAACCGGCCGATCATCTTCGTCCACACGCTGAGGAACGCCATGCTGCCGGTCGTCACCGTGATGGGCGACCAGGCCGCGGCCCTCCTCAACGGCGCGGTCGTCGTGGAGACGATCTTCGGCTTTCCCGGCGTCGGCAAGCTGATGATCGACGCGATCCTCCAGCGCGACTTCAACGTCATCCTCGCGGCGATCATGGTGACGGCCTTCGCGATCTTCCTCATGAACCTCCTGATCGACCTCGCCTATCTCCTGCTCGATCCGCGGATCCGGGCCTGAAACCGTGGTGGCCGCTTCCATGACGCTCGCCGACGACACCCTCGCGCCGCCCGCCGAGAAGCCGGCGGCCCTGCGCCTCCTCGCCATGCTCCGGCGCGACAAGGCGGCCTGCCTCGCCGCCGCCTTCCTGATCCTCGTCGTTTTTTGCGCGATCTTCGGGCCGATGCTCCTCGGCGAGGCCGCGACGAAGCAGAACCTTCGCGGCCGCAACGCGCCGCCCTTCAGCCTCGAACAGGGCTGGCTGATGGTGCTCGGCGCCGACCAGCTCGGCCGCTCGCTCCTCGCGCGCATCGTCGTCGCCGCGCAGAACACCATGCTGGTGGCGGCGGGCGCGGTGTTCTTCTCCGCGCTCATCGGCACCGTGCTCGGCCTCTTCGCCGGCTATGGCGGCAAGAAGACGGGCGAGGCCATCGCGCGCCTCGCCGACGTCATCATGTCCTTCCCCTCGCTGCTCCTCGCGGTGATCGTCCTCTACGTCTTCTCGCCGTCCGTCGCGAACCTCATCGTGGTGCTCGCGATCACCCGCATCCCGGTCTATCTGCGAACGACGCGGGCCGAGATCCTGGAAGTGCGCGAGCGCATGTTCGTGCAGGCCGCCAAGGTCATGGGCGCGAGCCACCGGCGCATCATGTTCCGCCACATCCTGCCAATGGTGCTGCCCACCCTCCTCACCATCGCGACGCTCGACTTCGCCTTCGTGATGCTGGCGGAAAGCTCCCTGTCGTTCCTCGGCATCGGCATCCAGCCGCCGGAGATCACCTGGGGCCTGATGGTCAGTCAGGGTCGCCCCTACCTCAACAATGCCTGGTGGCTGGCCTTCTGGCCGGGCCTCGCGATCATTCTCACCACCATGTCGCTGAACCTCCTGTCGAGCTGGATGCGCATCGCGCTCGACCCGGTCCAGCGCTGGCGCCTGGAAGGCGGAGCCAAGAAAAATGGCTGAGCACCTCCTCGAGGTCCGGGACCTCGCCGTCCGCTTCCACACGGCCAACGGTCCGGTCGACGCGGTGAAGGGCATCTCCTACCACCTGTCGCGCGGCGAGACGCTCGCCGTCCTCGGCGAGAGCGGCTCGGGCAAGTCCGTCTCCGCCTCGGCGATCATGAACCTCCTCGACATGCCGCCGGCGGAGATCGTATCGGGCCGCATCCTGCTCGCGGGCCGCGACCTCCTCCAGACGAGCGCCGAGGAGCGGCGGCGGATCAACGGCAAAACCGTCGCCATGATCTTCCAGGACCCGCTGGCGCACCTCAACCCTGTTTATCCCGTGGGCTGGCAGATCGCCGAGACCATGACCGCCCACGGCCGGCCTCGGGCGGAGGCCGATGCGAGGGCCTTGGAGCTCGTGCGCCGCGTCGGCCTGCCCGAGCCGGAAGCGGCCCTGAAGAAATACCCCCACCAGTTCTCCGGCGGCCAGCGCCAGCGGCTGATGATCGCGATGGCGCTGGCCTTGAAGCCCGACATCCTCATCGCCGACGAGCCGACGACGGCGCTCGACGTCACCGTCCAGGCCGAGATCCTGAAGCTCCTGAAGGAGCTGCAGGCCGAGACCGGCATGGGGATGCTGCTGATCACCCACGACCTCGGCGTCGTCGCCGAAGTAGCCGACCGCGTCGTCGTGATGAACCGCGGCGAGATCGTCGAGGAAGGCTTCGTTCCGCAGGTCTACGCGAACCCGAAGCACCCCTATACCCGCAAGCTCCTCGACGCCGCCCCCGGCAAGGGCGCGATGCACGAGCCGATCGCGGCCGGCGAGCCGCTCCTGAAGGTGCGCGGCGTGTCGAAGCTCTACGGCACCTTCACCGGCCTCCACGAGGCGAACTTCGACCTCATGGCCGGCGAGACGCTGGCGATCGTCGGAGAGAGCGGCTCGGGCAAGTCGACGCTCGCCAAGGTGCTGATGCGCCTGGAGGAGCCGAACGGGGGCACCGCGCACTACAAGGGCCGCGACCTCCTGGCGATGAGCCCTAGGGAGTTGTCGGGCGTGCGCCGCGAGATCCAGATGGTGTTCCAGGATCCGACGCAGTCGCTCAACCCGCGCATGTCGGTCTTCGACCTGATCTCGGAAGGCTGGGTCATCCATCCCGAGATCCTGCCCAGGGCGAAGTGGCGCGAGCGCGTCGCCGAACTCCTCACCGAGGTCGGCCTGTCTCCCGAGCACATGCGCCGCTATCCGCATCAGTTCTCCGGCGGGCAGCGCCAGCGCATCGCCATCGCCCGGGCCCTCGCGCTGGAGCCCGACCTCATCGTCTGCGACGAGGCGGTGTCGGCGCTGGACGTGTCGGTTCAGGCGCAGGTCGTCGCCCTCCTCGACAAGCTGCGCCGCGAGCACGGCATCGCCTTCGTCTTCATCGCCCACGACCTGGCGCTGGTGCGCGACTTCGCCGACCACGTCATGGTCATGAAGAGCGGGCGCATCGTGGAGATCGGCACGGTGCGACAAATCTTCACGTCCCCGCGCGAGCCCTATACGCGCGCGCTCCTCGCCGCGGGTCTCGAGCCTTTGCCGCACGGGGCGACTTCGTTTCCGCCCGCGCTCGCGCCGGCCGCCGAACACCAAGTCGTGAATCATTTGGCCTGATGACGATCAGCCCGGCTCGAGTAGATGATGGCCGCAGCTTGGGACGGAGATGCGGCCATGAGACCTCCCCTGCCGAACGACATGACGTCCGCCCTGCGCGACGTTCACGAGCGCGCCGGCGCCGTGCCCGTCGATGAGATGGCGCGGTTCTTCGCCCGTGCCTACCGCGATCTCGACGACCTCATCGAGGTCATGCTGGCGCGGGAGGTGATCACCGCCTGCGCCCGCCAGGGCCTTGCCATGCGGCTGAACTGAGCGGCCGGTCGCGGCCGCATCTCCTGAACCAGATCCCAGACCGCGCCCGTCGTCGTCACGGCCATGGCCGGGAAACCGACGCGGACCATGCCGAGGGCGTAGAGGCCCTCGGCCACCTCATCCGGCAGCGGCTCCAGCGCGCGCCGTCTGCGCCGCCGTCCCGGTCTCGGTTTGCCCGACCAGGTTCGGCGTCGCGCCGACCGTCCGCGTCCGGCGCGGTGCGGCCGGCGGCGACCGCCTCGATGCGGCTCGAGGATCGGCGGGGATTGCGGGTCCGGGTGCGGCGTCGACCCCCGGCTTCAGCCTCGAATCGGCGGGCGAGGCGGCGTCAGCTGCGGGCGAGCGGGCGGGGCGGCTGTTGCCGGCGCTGCACCAGCCGCGAACGCTCGAAGGCGACCACCACCACCAGGGCGCAGACGAAGGGGATGATGAGGTAGAGGAGCCGGAACAGGAGCAGCGCCGCGATCACGTCCTCCGGCGCCATTTCCGGCAGGCCCACCACCATCACCAGCTCGATGACGCCGAGCCCGCCCGGCGCGTGCGACAGGAGGGCGGCGGAGAACGAGACCAGAAACACGCCGAGGACGATCAGGAAGCCCGGATTGCCGGCCTCGGGCAGCGCGAAGTAGAGGATCGCCGCGGCGCTCACCAGTTCCAGCGGCCCGATCACCAGCTGGCGGGCGACGACGCCGGGACGCGGATATTCGAGCTTCAGCCGGCCGATCTCCAGCGTGCGCAGGCGCAGGAAGCTGCCGGCGGCGTAGAGCGCCACGGCCCCAACCAGCACCGCGCCCAGCAGCGTCGAGGCCTTCAGCGGCAGGAAGTCGCCCATCCGGTCCATCAGCTCCGGCTCGACGATCAGGACGAGGCCGGTGAGCAGCACCACGCCGAGCGCGAAGGTGAAGGAGCACAGGCCGATGAGGACGCCGATCTCCGGCCCCGTCAGCCCGCGGGACGAATAGGCCCGATAGCGCACCACCGAGCCAGACAGAACCGAAGCACCGATGTTGTGGGACAGGGCATAGGTGGTGAAGGAGCAGAGCGTGACGAAGCGCCAGTCGACGTGGCGCCTGAGGTGCAGGAGAGCGATGTGGTCGTAGCCCGCCAGGGCCGCATAGGCCGACAGGGTCGCGAGGACGGCGAGCACCCAGTCCTTCAGGCTGATCGCCCGGATGCTGGACCAGAGGTCGGCCGCCGACATCGAGCGAAGCTCGCCGTAGAGAAGCCAGGCCGAGAAGGTGACCGCAGCGAGACCGATCACGGGCCAGACGTATTTCGACAGGCCCGGCGACGGATCCGGCTTCTGATCTGGCATGCGCGAGCGCCTCTCCGCTGAACCTGGCAGGACCCGGGCGGCCGCGTCCTGCTCCGGTGCATCGCTCCGGCAGCGGGGCGCCCGGCCGAGCGACCCCGCTACCTATATCGGCTTGATTATGCAGGGCAACCGGCGAGGTGCGTCATCGACTCGCCCCGCGAGACGCGTTTCGCGAGACCGCCCGCCCGCGCAGATTGCGCCCCCTGCCGTCAGTTGACGAGGCGGACGGCGTTGATCGACCCGGCGATGGACCTGAAGGCATCAACGAGAGCCGATGTGTTGGACGCGTCGAAGTAGTAGCCCTTGTTGGTGGCGCACCCCTCCAGGAGCGAGCGAGCCCCAGCGTCCTCCACCATCAGCGCCACCGTGTAGATCTCGATCTTCTTCGACTTGGCGTAGGCGCACAAGGCTGCCGTCTCGTTATCGGTCTTGGCGAGATCCGAGGCGCTCCCGGAGGTGTGCTTGCCCGTGCTTGGGTTACGCTTGAGCGTGTTCTCGCCGTCCGTCATCAGGATCATGATCTTGCGAGGGTTTTCGTTATCGTCCGAATAGGGCCGGGCATTGGTCAGCGGCGCGGTTGGCGAGAGCATGTTCTGGCCCCAGATGAGCCCGGCGGGGATGTAGGTCAGCGGCTCGAACTTTTGGCTCTTATTCTTCGGATTCGTTTTCGAGTGCATCATTCCCTCGATGGCCGAGAGGAGGACCGACTCCTGGTCCGTCAGGTCCACGATCGGTTGCAGGCAGCTGCCGCTCCCGTCCCCCCAATCCGAATCCTTGACGACGAAGCCCGGATAGGTCTCGGTCGGATTGCCGTCGTTCAGGTTCGAGGTGGCGCCCTTCCGCGAGCCGACGCAGCCATACCAAGAATAGGTTGTCGTCGTCGGATTTCCGCCGCCCGAGCAGCTCTCATAGGGCGGGACCTCGTACTTTTCCGAGATGAGGCAGGCGCCGGCGCAGGTCTTCGGCTTCTCGACGCCGTCGACGAAGGTCGGACACGAATAATCCGGCGCTTTCGACAGGCAGCGCGTCTTCGTGGTCAGCGTCTTGCAAACGCGCGGAGACGGCTGGGTGGTCACGCTGTAATCGTCCGGAACGCTCAGCCACGGCTCGTTGCGGCGATGCAGGCCGACATTGACGTTGTTGGCGTAGGGCACGAGGCCGATCATCACGGACCCGCCCTCGCCGACGTCGGCGCTCATGAGCTTCTCGACGAGCTGCGTCGCCGCGCTCTTCAGGGCCGCGAGCTTCTCGACGCCCTTGTCCTTGATCGACATGGAGAAGGTGTTGTCGAGGACGAGCGCGACCTCGATGTTGATCACGTTCGGGCGGTCGGTCTGCGCTTCGAGGTTGAAGACGAGGCTTTCCTGCCGGACCAGGCGAAGAAAGGTCATGTCGACGCGGCCGCTCGCCTGCACCACGACCCGGTTCTTGTCGTCGACCGTGGCCCGCGTGACGGAAACGTCCCGGATGCTGTCGCCGTGGACGTTGGCGGCGATGTACATCGCCGCGAGATCGTGCAACTCGGCAGGATCCGTGAGCTTGCTGGTGGCGATGGCCAGCGCCGCCGAATCCACGGCCTTCTGGAGGTGGACGCGCCCCAGATAGCTCCGCCCCATGTCGACCGCACCGCCCAGCCCGACGATGAGCCCTGCCATCATCAGCGCCGCGTTGACGGCGAAACTCGCGCTCCTGTTCTTCAGGAGGCCCCTCAGCGACATGACGTTCACCCCGTCGTTGAAACCAGGGAGACACTCGCGCAGGACAGGTTAATTAATTTGTTATACTTACTTAACGTCAGTACAGATGACTTGAGGTTCGGGTTACTTTTCCCGCCATGGTTGACGACGCCTTGCGATCGCGGGCCGGGGGGCCACAGGAGCACGCGGCCTTCCACCACGGCGGGATCGCGGAGCGCAGGGCTCCTGCGCGCTCGCCGCGACGGAAACTCACCGCGCTTGGGCCACCTCGGACCGGCGCGCGTAGTAGAGCACGGCGCGGTCCCTTTGGACGGCCGTCTCGCACCCGATGCGCTCGCTCGCGGCCGTTCGGCCGAGGCAGGCATTCGCCGCCTCGCCGCGCCACCGGTCGTCCTGCGCGGCGAAGGTCTCGGCCTCGCCGCGCGCGGCTTCGTCGCCGGCGGACACACGCGCGTACAGGGCGTCGAGGACCGCCAGGCCCGCGGCGTTGCGAAGCTCCCCCCAGGCCAGCTTCACCGAAAGCCCGCATTCGGCCGCGTTCGAGAGCGGGTAGGCGGCGGACACGCGCGCGCAGAAATCGCGGGCTTCCGCCTCGCAGGACAACGCAACCGCCGCAGCCTCTTCCGCGGCTTCGAGGTCGCGCTCGATGCACGCGCCGATGCGGGCGGAGACCTCGTCCGAGCTGATCGGGTCGAACATGGAGCGGGGCTCGTTCGTGAGCGGGTTCGTGCGCAGCGGGTCGGGAGGCGTCTGCGCCAGTGCAGGCCAGGACAGGAGGCAGAGGGCGGCAAGAAGGAAACGCATGGCTGGCACTCCCGGTTCGTCGCAAGATGGCGCCCGTTCCGAGGGCGGCCAGTCGAACCGCCGGCGCCGTCGGCGGACGCCGCCGCTTCCCGGTCCGGTGGCCGCACCGTCGGGCGGTCGGCAGGGGTTGGCCTTCCCCGTTTCCCACTATCTTAAAGCGGCATCGAAACCGCTCCCGCCACCAGAGCTTTCAACGGAACGACGAACATGGCTCGATCCATCGCCGAACTCATCACCCGGACCCTCGCCGAAGCGGGGGTCGAGCGAATCTGGGGCGTTACCGGCGACAGCCTGAACGCGATCAACGACAGCCTGCGCCGCTCGGGCGAGATCGCCTGGATGCACGTGCGCCACGAGGAAGTCGCGGCCTTCGCCGCCGGCGCGGAGGCCGCGGCGACGGGAAAGCTCGCCGTGTGCGCCGGAAGCTGCGGTCCCGGCAACCTGCACCTCATCAACGGCCTCTTCGACTGCCAGCGCAACCATGTGCCGGTGCTGGCGATCGCGGCCCACATCCCTTCCTCCGAGATCGGCCTCAACTACTTCCAGGAAACCCACCCGACCGAGCTGTTCCGCGAATGCAGCGATTTCTGCGAGATGCTGCAGGTCCCCGAGCAGATGCCCGAGCTCCTGCACCGCGCCATGCGCACCGCGATCGGCGAAAGGGGCGTCGCGGTGATCGTGATCCCCGGCGACGTCGCGCTGAAGGACGCGCCGAACGAGGCGCGCGCCGACTTCCCGCCGCTGGCCGCGCCCCGGCTGCTCCCGCATCCCGCCGAGATCGACCGGCTCGCCCAGATCCTCAACGCATCCGAAGCGGTGACGCTCCTGTGCGGCTCGGGCGTGGCGGGGGCTCACGACGAGGTGGTGGCGCTCGCGGAGGCGCTTCAGGCGCCGATCGTCCACGCCTATCGCGGGAAGGAGTGGATCGAGTGGGACAACCCCTTCGACGTCGGCATGACGGGCCTCATCGGCTTCTCGTCCGGCTACCACGCGATGATGGAGTGCGACACGCTCCTCATGCTCGGCACCGACTTTCCCTATCGCAACTTCTACCCGCAAAAGGCGACGATCGCGCAGATCGACCGCGATCCGTCCGCGCTCGGGCGGCGCGCGCAGATCCATCTCGGCATCGTCGCGGACGTCAAGGAAGCGGCCGATCTGCTCGTACCGAAGATCGCGGGCGGTCGCCCGAGCGCCTTCCTGGACAAGGCCCGGGAGCACTACGCCTCGGCACGCAAGGGCCTCGACGATCTCGCCACGCCCCGCTCGGGCGACGAGCCGCTCCATCCCCAATACGTCGCCAAGGTGGTGGACCGTGTGGCGTCCGATGACGCGGTCTTCACCGCCGACGTCGGCACGCCCGCCGTCTGGGCGGCGCGCTATCTCCGGATGAACGGCAAGCGCCGCCTCATCGGCTCCTTCAATCACGGCTCCATGGCGAACGCCATGCCACAGGCGCTCGGCGTGCAGGGAGCGTTCCCGAACCGGCAGGTCGTGTCCCTGTCGGGCGACGGCGGCCTGACCATGCTGATGGGCGATCTCCTGACCGCCACGCAGATGAAGCTGCCGATCAAGGTCGTGGTGTTCAACAACTCCGCCCTCGGCTTCGTGGAGCTGGAACAGAAGGCGGCGGGCTACGTCGACACCAACGTGTCGCTCCAGAACCCCGACTTCGGCGCGGTGGCGCGCGAGCTGGGCTTCTTCGGCGCGCGGGTGACGCGCTCCGACGAGCTGGAAAGCGTTCTGCGCCAGGCCTTCGCCCATGACGGGCCGGCGCTCGTCGACGTCGTCACCGAAACGCTTGAACTCGCCATGCCCCCGAAGATCAAGGCCGAGCAGGTCAAGGGCTTCTCCCTTTATTCGCTCCGCGCCATCATGAGCGGGCGCGGCGACGAGGTCCTGGAACTCGCCAAGGCCAATCTTTTCCGCTGAGCGCTGCCGGCTCGACCGGACGCGGACGGCGACGGGAAGCCCGGTCCCGGCGATCCATTTGCCGGGCCAGGCCCTGCGGTTCCGGATCTTGTGCGCGGACGCTAAGCTCGCTAACCGACGGTGCGACCCCCGGGAACGCGCACCGTCCATGAAGCTCATCATCCAGATCCCCTGCCTCAACGAGGAGGAAACGCTCGGCGAAACGCTGCGGGCGCTGCCGCGCGCCGTGCCGGGCTGCGACAGCGTCGAATGGCTGGTGATCAACGACGGCAGCACCGACCGCACCGTCGAGGTCGCGCGCGAGAACGGCGTCGACCACATCGTCGACTTCGCCACCAATCGCGGCCTCGCCAAGGCCTTCATGGCGGGCATCGAGCGGGCCCTTCAGGAGGGCGCGGACATCGTCGTCAACACCGACGCCGACAACCAGTACGATGCGAGCTGCATCCCGGATCTCGTTCGCCCGATCGTCGAGAAGCGGGCGCAGGTCGTGGTCGGAAGCCGCCCGATCTCGCAGATCGAACACTTCTCGCCCGCAAAGAAGCTCCTCCAGAAGCTCGGCAGCTGGGTCGTGCGCTTCTGCTCGAAGGCCGACGTCGAAGACGCGCCGAGCGGCTTTCGCGCCTTCTCCAGGGAAGCCGCCCTGCGCCTCAACGTCTTCGACAGCTATACCTACACGCTGGAATCGATCATCCAGGCGGGGCGCTCGGGGATCCGCATCGTGTCGGTGCCGATCCGGGTCAACGGCGAAACGCGCCCGTCGCGGCTCATCCGCTCGATCCCGCGCTACGTCATGCGCTCGAGCGTCTCGATCCTGCGCTCGCTGCTGATCTACCGGCCGGGCCGGACGTTCTTCGCCCTCGGCGCGCCGCCGGTGACGCTCGGCCTGTTTCTGCTGGCGCGCTGGCTCGTCCTTTATCTCGACGGCACCGAGCGCTCGCACGTACCGAGCCTCGTCGCGGCGGCCATCGTCATCCTCATCGGATCCTTGTTCTGGCTCGCCGGCCTTCTCGGCGTCCTTCTCGGCATCAATCGCCGGCTGATCGAGGACATGCAGGTGAAGCTGCGCAGCCAGAGCCTCGCGCTCCGGCTGGAGCGCGGCCGGGCGCAGCTCGCCTCGCGCGCCCGGGAGCCCTTGTCGTGAGAATCGAGTCGCTGCGCCGGGCGCTGGCCGCCCACGCCCTGGCCGTCGTGCCGCGCATCCTGACGCTCCAGGACCGCACGGCCACGAGCCCGACCTTCGGCTGCTTCGACCGCAACTACTGGCACTACCGCATCATCGACTTTCCCTGCGGCATGTCGCAGGAGTTCGTTCTGCCGCTCGCCCTCGCCTACGCGACGGACGTGCCGGAAAACCCCTACTTCCGCTCCGAGGCGATCCGGGAATGGGCGATCGCGGGCATGCGCTACGCCGCGCGCTCGGCCCATCCCGACGGCTCCTGCGACGACTACTTCCCCTTCGAGCGCGCCGCCGGCGCCGCCGCCTTCTCGCTCTTCGCGATCCTGGAAAGCCTCGACGTCCTCGGGATCGGCCCGGACGCCGAGATCGACGGCCTCGTGCGCCGTCGCGCCGCCTGGCTCGCCGCCCACGAGGAGAGCGGCCGCCTGTCCAACCACGAGGCGCTGATCGCCGGCGGGCTAGAGCGCGCCGCCCGGCGCCTCGCCGAGCCCGCCTTCGAGGCGGCCATGCACCGGCGGCTCGCGCGGCTGCGCTCCTGGCAGAGCGGCGAGGGCTGGTTCGACGAGTACGGCGGCGCCGATCTCGGCTACCTGTCGCTGACGATCGGCCTTCTCGCCGATCTCGACCGTCGCCGGCCGGACCTCGCCCTTCGCGAGCCGCTGGCGCGCGCGATCGGCTTCTTCCGCCACTTCGTCCATTGCGACGGCTCGGTCGGCGGCGAGTATTCCAGCCGCTCCACCCTCAACTTCTTCCCGCACGGCTTCGAGATCGCCGGCGCCTGGATGCCGGAAGCGCTGGCCGTCAACGACGCGGCCCTGCCCCGCGTCGCGGCCGGGCTCGGCCCGACCTGCGAGGACGACCACATCCTCGCCCACCACGTCTGGAGCTGGCTCCTGACGGTGCGCGAGATGGTCCCGAACCGGCCCGCCACCGCACCTATGCCGCAGGGCCGGGCGAGCTTTCCCGAGGCCGGTCTTCTCGTCGAGCGGCGCGAGAGCCTCGAACTCATCGTGTCCACCGTCAAGGGCGGCACCTTCCGCCTCTTCCGAGACGGGCGGCTCGTCCGTTCCGACACCGGCGCGGCGCTCGCGACGTCGGACGGCCGCGCCGCCGTCTGCCACATCGTCGGCCCCTTCGAGACGACGATCGATGGAGACGCGATCACCGTCGCCGGCGCGATGGCCTATGCCAGGAGCGCGCGCCTGACCCCGCTCAAGAACGTCGTCCTGCGCCTCGCCATGCTGAGCCTCGGGCGCTTCTTCCCAGACCTCGTCCGGCGCCTCCTGCAGAAGCTCCTCGTCACCGGGCGGCGCGACGCGCCCTTCCGCTTCCGCCGCGCCCTGACGCTCGAACCAAGCGGCGCCGTCCTCCTGCGCGACGAGATCAGCGCGGCCGAGGGCTGGGACGGCGTCGCCTTGATCGGCCGCGGCCATTCGCAGGTCTCGATCACCACGATCATGGCCCGCGTCTTCCAGCCCTCCCAGCTCGAGCCCTTCGACGACTGGACGGCGCGCCTCGCCGGCCTCGGACCGGCCGAGCCGCTCGTGGTTGAGACGCGGCTTTGAGGCACGTCCGATGAAGCGCCTCGTCGGGCTCGCCGTCAGCCTCGTCCTCCTCGCCGGCCTCTACTTCGTCGTGGACCTCGACGCGCTCGCCGCGGCCGTCCGCCGCTCCGACCCTGCCTGGCTCCTTCTCGGCCTGCTTCTTGTCGTGCCCCTGACCTGGGCGACCGCCTGGCGCTTCACCCTGGTCAGCCGCGGCGCCTCGGTGCGAACGGGCGAAGCGGTGCGGCTGGTGCTCGCCGCCTCGACGCTGAACCTGTTTCTTCCGTCCAAGATGGGGGATCTTGCCAAGAGCGTCGTCCTCACCCGGCGCCACGGCATGGAGCCGACCCGCTCCTTCGCCGTCGTCGTCCTGGAAAAGGCCCTCGACATGGCTTCGCTCCTCCTGTGGGGCCTCGTCGGAATCCTCACGGTCGCGGCGGGCGACCCGCGCTTCGCGCTCGCGCTGCTGCCGGTCGGCGGCCTCTTCGTTCTTCTCGCCCTCCTGCTCTCGCCCCTGCCCGCCGCGGCCGGTCTCGCGCGGCTCGGCGGACGCCTCCTGCCGGCAAAGCCGCGCGCCCTCCTCGAGCGCTTCTCCGACGACTGGAGCGGCATCGTCGGCTGGTTCTGGCAGAACCCGCGGCGCGCGCTCGGCACCACGCTCCTGTCGGTCGGTATCTGGGCGCTGCACCTCGCCCAGTTCTGGCTCTTCACCCGCGCCCTCGGAGGCGCCGTGCCGCTCCTCGACAACATGGCCTTCGCCACGCTGTCGATCCTCGTCGGCCTCCTGCCCTTCACCTTCGCCGGCGTCGGCACGCGCGACGCGGCGATCGTCCTGTTCTACGCACCCTATCTGTCGCCCGGCCAGGGCGCGGTTCTCGGCATCCTCGCGACCAGCCGGTACCTCCTGCCGGCCATCGCCGGCCTACCCTTCGTGTCCGAATTCTACGAGAGCCGCGCCGCGCTGAAGTCCGTGGCTTCCGAACGGACGTCGCGGTGACGTCTTCGATCTTCGAAGGCCTGGAGCGTCGGCTGGCGGGCACGGGCGACGAGCGCTTCTGGCGCGCCGCCGCCGCGCTTCTCGGTCTCCTCGCCGCCCTGCGCGAGCTCGACCAGGTCTTCCGAGGCCCCTTCCGCGTCCAGAACGACGCGCTCCAGTTCACGGCCTGGATGGCCCGCTGGAGCGAGCCGGCCCTGCGCGGTCCCGACCTCGTGCTCGACTACTGGCAGTCGGTGAGCCCCTGGGTCTACGCGCTGCCTTACCGCGTCGCCTTCGGTCTCGGCCTCGACCCGGTGACGACGACGAAGCTCCTGCCCGCGCTTCTTCTCGTCCTCCTGCCCCTCGCCGCCTTCCGGCTCGGCCGCGGGCTCGGCGCCGATCCGTCCGTCGCCTTCGTTCTGGCCGTCGTCGCGCTGTTCGTCGCGGGCGATCCGACGGCCAGCGGAACGCCGAGGGGCTTCTGGCCGCTCCTCCTGATCCTCGTCGTCGACGGCCTCGTCCGGCAAAGCCTGTGGCAGACGGCACTGGCCCAGGGGCTCCTTGCCGGAAGCTATCCCCAGGCCGCCTTGGTTTCGGCCGGCGCGATCGGCCTGTCGCCGCTCCTTCCCGGCGGCGGTCGCCCGATCGACCTCTCCCGACCGCGCATCGTCCTCGTCGCCGCCTGCGCGCTCGCGACCGTGGCGGGCGTCGCCCCGACGCTCCTCGCCGAGGGCAGCTTCGGTCCGGTCGCGACGCTCGCGGACGCCCGCGCCATCCCGACCTTCGCCGCGGGCGGTCGCGGCGCGGTGTTCGAGGCGGACCGCTCGGTCGACCTCCTGTGCGGCGAGCGGCTCGGCTTCTTCGGCCGGCGCTGCGAGTCGCCGGCAGTCCTCAGCCTCGCGCTCCTCGTCGCCGTTCTCCTTGCCGGCCCGGCGGTGCTGCTTCGGCGGGCGCTGCGCCCCGGCTCCCGCTCCGGCACATCGGTTGCCGCCGCGCTCGTCCTGTCGGGCACGGCGGGCGCGATCCTGGCGCAGGCTCTCCTGTTCCGCCTGCACCTGCCCAATCGCTATTCCGACGCCGCCTTCCTTATCGCGGCTCTCGCGACCGCGCTCGTCGCCTGCGAGGCGATCCGCGCCCGCATCCCCTCGGGCCTGTCTCGCACCGTCGCCGGCCGGCTCGCCCTGGTTCTCGCCGCCGCGGGCCTCGCCGGCGGCTCGCTCGCCGCCGCCCAAGGCGTCAGGGCGCTCGCCCGCGAGCCCGAACGGCCAAGCATCGTCGAGGCCGCCGCGCGGACGCCGCCCGGGATCCGCTTCGCCGGCTTCGTGAACGAACTGGACTACGTGCCGGTCTTCGCGCGGCGCGGGGTCTATGCCACGCGCGAGCACGCGATCGCCTATCAGCTCGGCTACTTCGGGGAACTGGAAGCGCGCATGCGGCTGCTGCTGCGGATCGTGCAGACGCCCGACGCGGCCGAGCTCCGGCGGCTGCTCGCGGACCTGCCGGCCGATCGCCTCCTCCTGGAGGAGGAAACGCTGGCGAGCGGCGTGCTCCCGGCCTCGTTTCAAGGCTTCTTCGCTCCCGCACCGCCCCCTACCCGGCCGACCGCCCTGTCGCACCTCGCACCAGGGTGCGAGGAGGCGCGGATCGAGGGCGTCGTCGTCCTCGACGTCGCCTGCCTGTCGAAGGCCGGCTGACGCGGACGGGCAGCCCCCCTACGGCGCCCCCGCCATCGCCTGGATCCAGTCCCGGAAGGCGGCCAGCGGCGCGCTCGCCTCGCTGCGCGCGGGATAGATCAGCGCGTAGTCGGAGCTGCCGGGCAGGACGCGCTGCGAGATCTTGAGGAGCCGCTCTGTCTGAAGGTCGGAGACGGCGAGGACCTCGGGCACGAGCGCGGCGCCGAGCCCGGCGCGCGCGGCCGCCAGCACCATGCCGAAATGCTCGAAGCGCGGGCCGCGCAGGATCGAGATCGGATCGAGCCCCGCGTCGCGGAACCAGTCCAGCCAGAGCTCGGGGCGCGTCGACTGCTGGAGGAGCGGCAGCCGCGCGATCGCCTCGTCCGCCAGGGGCAGCCCACCGGCGCCCAGGAGGCTCGGCGAGGCGACCGCGATCAGGGCCTCGCTCACCAGCGGCACCACGCGCGTTCCCGGCCCGGCCAGCTCGCGGCGCTGCAGCGCCGCGTCGAAAGGCTCGCGCTCGAAGTCCACCGACTGGAGGCGCGAGGCGATGTCGAGCGAGAGATGCGGGGCGCGGCGCCGGAACTCGGGCAGGCGCGGGATCAGCCAGGCCGTGCCGAAGGTCGGCAGCACCGCCAGGCGCAGGACGTCGCCCTGGCCGCCGAACGACATGACCGTCAGGGCGGCGGCGTTGATGTCGGCGAGCACCCACTCGGTGTCGCGCAGCATGGCCCGACCGGCATCCGACAGGATCAGGCGCTTGCGCACCCGGTGGAAGAGCTGGACGCCGAGCCGCGCTTCCAGCGAGCCGAGGGATCGGCTGACCGCGCTCTGGGTCAGGCCGAGACGGCGGGCGGCCTCGGTCGCCGAGCCGCTTTCGGCGCAGGCGCTGAGCGCCTGGAGCTCGGACAGAGTGGGGGTGAAGGATCGGCGCATGACGGCTCCGGGACCTATCACGCCCCGCGCTCGCGCGGGAGCGCCGGCCGCGCCGAAGGAGCGGACTTCATGAGAATTCCTCCTGAACTCGTCAGCCGAACGCATTGGCCCCGCCGTCCGTCCTCGTTTATCGACGTGGGACATGCCCGGCGCGCTGCCGGGACCCATCGACGCATCGGAGTTCCGCATGACCCTCAAGCCGAAGGACGCCCCCGATCTCGGCCGGTTCGACTGGGAGGACCCGTTCCGCCTCGACGCGCAGTTGTCGGACGAGGAGCGCATGCTGCGCGAGGGCGCCCGCACCTACGCGCAGGACAAGCTTCAGCCGCGGGCAGTCGCCGCCTTCCGCGACGAGGCGAGCGACCCCGCGATCTTCCGCGAGATGGGCGAGATGGGTCTTCTCGGCGTCACCGTCCCGGAGGAGTACGGGGGCCTCGGCGCGTCCTACGTCGCCTACGGCCTGATCGCCCGGGAGATCGAACGGGTGGATTCCGGCTACCGCTCGATGATGAGCGTCCAGTCCTCGCTCGTCATGTACCCGATCTTCGCCTACGGCTCGGAGGAGCAGCGGCGACGCTACCTGCCGGGCCTCGCCAGCGGCGCGCTGATCGGCTGCTTCGGCCTGACCGAGCCCGACGCCGGATCCGATCCCGCCGGCATGCGCACGACGGCCCGGCGCACCGCGAACGGCTACGTCCTCGACGGCAGCAAGACCTGGATCTCCAACGCGCCCATCGCCGATGTCTTCGTGGTCTGGGCGAAGTCCGAGGCCCACGGCGGCAAGATCCGCGGCTTCGTGCTCGACAAGGGAACCAAGGGGCTGTCCGCGCCCAGAATCGAGGGCAAGCTCAGCCTGCGCGCCTCCATCACCGGCGAGATCGTGATGAACGCGGTCGAGGTCGGCGAGGATGCGCTGCTGCCGAACGTCGAGGGGCTCAAGGGCCCCTTCGGCTGCCTGAACCGCGCGCGCTACGGCATCTCGTGGGGCGTGATGGGGGCGGCGGAGTTCTGCTTCCACGCCGCGCGCCGCTACGGGCTCGACCGTCACCAGTTCGGCCGCCCGCTCGCCCAGACCCAGCTCTTCCAGCTGCGCCTCGCCGACATGCTGACCGACATCGCGCTCGGCCTGCAGGCGAGCCTTCGCGTCGGCCGCCTCCTCGACGAGGCGAACGCGGCGCCCGAGATGATCTCGATCGTCAAGCGCAGCAATTGCGGGCGAGCGCTCGACATCGCCCGCCGCGCCCGCGACATGCACGGCGGCAACGGCATCTCGGAGGAGTTCCAGGTGATGCGCCACATGGTGAACCTCGAAACGGTGAACACCTACGAGGGCACGCACGACGTCCACGCCCTGATCCTCGGGCGCGCCGTCACCGGCCTCCAGGCTTTCTTTTGAGGGCGGCGCCGTGAGCGGGGCCGCTCCCCGAGGCGAGCCGCCGCTCGCCGGCCTCAAGGTCGTCGAGCTCGCGCGCATCCTGGCCGGTCCCTGGATCGGGCAGACGCTGGCGGACCTCGGCGCCGAGGTCGTCAAGGTCGAGGCGCCGGAGGGCGACGACACCCGCCGCTGGGGTCCGCCCTTCGTGGAGCGGCGACTGGAGGACGGGACGAGCGAGCGCACCGCCGCCTATTTCCACGCGGCCAATCGCGGCAAGCGCTCGCTCGCCCTCGACTTCAACGACGCCGCCGACCTTCAGCGCGTTCTCGACCTCGTGCGCGAGGCGGACGTCGTGATCGAAAACTTCAAGGTCGGGGGCCTCGCCAAGTACGGGCTTGACTATGCGAGCCTTGCCGCCTTCAATCCGCGCCTCGTCTACTGCTCGATCACCGGCTTCGGCCAGGACGGGCCCTTCGCGCGCCTGCCGGGCTACGACTTCCTGGTCCAGGGCCTGTGCGGGATCATGGACCTCACCGGCGAGCCGGACGGGGAGCCGCAGAAGATCGGCGTCGCCTGGATCGACATCCTCACCGGGCTCTACGGCACGATCGGCATCCAGGCCGCGCTCGCCGAGCGCGCCCGCTCCGGGCGGGGTCAGCACGTCGACCTGGCGCTTCTCGACTGCGGCGTCGCCGCGCTCGCCAACCAGGCCATGAACCAGCTGGCCGGCGGCGTGACTCCGCGCCGGATGGGCAACGCCCATCCCAACATCGTGCCCTATCAGGTCTTTCCCTGCTCGGACGGCCACGCCATCGTCGCCTGCGGCAACGATCGCCAGTTCGCCGCCTTCGCCGAAGCGCTCGGCATCGCCGAGGTCGCGCTCGACCCAGCCTACGCGACGAATCCCGCGCGGGTGGAGAACCGGGCCGCGCTCGTGCCGATCCTGTCCGCCCGCACGCGCCTCCTGACGCGCGACGCCCTCATCGCCGCGATGCAGGCGCGCGGCGTGCCGGGCGGCCCGATCAACAGCGTGGCGGACGCCATCGATCATCCCCAGGTGCGCTCGCGGGGCCTTCGCATCGAGCCGGAAGGCGTGCCGGGCCTGCGCACGCCGATCCGCTTCTCGCGCAGCGCCCTGGCTCTCGACCGCGCCTCCCCGCCCCTTCGACCCGCTCCGAACCCGAAAGGCGGCTCCTCGCCGGGATGAGCCGGGCCCTTCCAGGCTTTCCCGTTTCGAAGGGTGGAGGGGCCGGAGCGGGACGTTCGGCGCGGCATTTCGATCGACGAAATGCCGCCGATCGAGTCGAACAACAAACGGGCGAGTAGCCGGGCGCATGCCGCCGAGGCTGCTTGAAACCGGGAACCATGTCAGGGGAAGTGCTGGTCGGAGTGGCAGGATTTGAACCTGCGACCCCCTCGTCCCGAACGAGGTGCGCTACCAGACTGCGCTACACTCCGCCACCTGCGGGCGGGTCTATAACCCGGCCCCCGCCCGCCTGCAAGCGGCTAGCCCATGCTTTTTCGACGGGGTCGCTCATCAGGCGAAAACGAAGTCGGCAAGGAGCTTCACGTTGAGGCCGGCGATGGTGACGGCGATCAGCACGGCGACGGCGACCAGCCATCTCGGCGAGACGAGTTCGCCCATTTTCGCGCGGCTGGCCGTGAAGGCCACCAGCGGGAACACCGCGAAGGAGAGCTGGAGGCTCAGGACCACCTGGGTCAGGATGAGGAGCTCGGCCGTGCCGGCATCGCCGTACCAGATGGTGACGCCGGCCGCCGGAATGATGGCGATGAGGCGCGTGATGAGCCGCCGCAGCCAGGGCGCGAGGCGCAGCCGAAGAAAGCCCTCCATGACGATCTGGCCGGCCAGCGTCGCCGTGACCGTGGAGTTGAGGCCGCAGCAGAGCAGCGCGACGCCGAACAGCACCGGCGCGACGGTGAAGCCGAGAAGCGGGGCGAGGAGGTCGTGGGCCTCGCCGAGCTCTGCGATCTCCGTGCGGCCGCTCGTGTGGAAGGCCGCCGCCGCCAGGATCAGGATCGACGCGTTGACGAGAAGCGCCAACATCAGGGCGAGGGTCGAATCGAGCGTCGCGAAGCGCAGCGCCTCGCGCTTCTCGGGAAGCGTTTCGCCGTAGGCGCGGGTCTGCACGATGCCGGAATGGAGGTAGAGGTTGTGCGGCATCACCGTCGCGCCGAGGATGCCGAGCGCGAGGTAGAGCATCTCCGGATTGGAAACGATCTCGCGTGTCGGGGCGAAGCCGGCGATCACGGCGCTCCAATCCGGGTCGACCATGGCGATCTGAACGGTGAAGCAGACGGCGATCACGCCGAGAAGCGCGATGATGAAGGCCTCGACCCAGCGAAAGCCGAGCTTCTGGAGGTAAAGGATCAGGAAGACGTCGAGCGCCGTGACGACGACGCCGATCTCCAGCGGCAGGCCGAAGATCAGGTTGAGGCCGATGGCCGTGCCGATCACCTCGGCGATGTCGGTGGCGATGATCGCGATCTCGGCGAGAAGCCACAGCGCGACGGCGACGGGCCGGGGATAGGCATCGCGGCAGGCCTGGGCGAGGTCGCGCCCGCTGGCGATGGCGAGGCGGGCGCAGAGCGACTGGAGCACGATGGCCATGATGTTGGACAAAAGCGCGACGAAGAGCAGCGTGTATCCGAAGGCCGATCCGCCCGCGATCGAGGTCGCCCAGTTGCCCGGATCCATGTAGCCGACGGCCACGAGGTAGCCCGGCCCGAAGAAGGCCAGGGCCCGGCGCCAGGGCGGCCCGCTCCGCCGCACCGCGACCGTGCGGTGGACGTCCGCGAGCGACCCTTCACCAACGGAGGTGAGCCACCCCTTTTCGTCCTTCGGCCTGCCGACGCGCAGATCCATGGCACACCGTTCCCTTGCCCGCCCCAGCGCTGAATCGCGAGCAGCCGGGCGCGTTCCGCCGCTCCCCAGGAATGAAGGTGAAGACGAAAGGTTTGTCGATGGGCAACTTTCTAGGCGAAGGGTATCGCCGGGATACTGCCGTCGGGTCGGGAATGCCGACGGGCGGCCGATCTTAGGCCGGCACGGCTCCTTTCATCGCGCGGCCTCTCCCTCGTCGAGGGCCATCTGCCAGAACGCGGCTTCCAGGTCGCAGGCCTTGGCGAAGAGCGCCGCGAGCTCGCCGCGGCGCCCCGTCGACAGGTCCGCACCGAGGCGGTCGATCTCGCCCCGCGCCGCCGCCGCCACGCCCTGGTAGCCCTCGCCGGCATATTCGGCGATCCAGTCGGCCTGGGCGTGCCCGGCATGGCGCCCGGCCTCGGGTCGGATGGCGCGCGCGATCTCGCCGTAGCCGACGACGCAAGGGGAGAGCGCGACGCGCAGGTCAAGGACGTCGCCCGCCATGCCGGCGTCGAGCACGAAACGGGTGTAGGCGACTGTCGCCGCGAGTTCGGGCGCGGATTCGAGATCCGCGGGCGACAGGCCCCAGCGCGCCGACACGCGGACGTGGAGGTCCAACTCGACGTCGAGGATCGCGACGAGTGCGGTCTTGGCCGCGCGCATGTCGGCGAGCGTCCGGCTCTTGTAGACCGCGAGCGCCTGCGCCCGCGCGAACTGGATCAGGAAGAGGTAGTCCTGGACGAGATAGGCTCGAAAGGCTCCTTCCGGGAGACGGTTCTCGGCGAGGCGCCGCACGAAGTCGTGCTCGACATAGGCCGTCCAGTTCGGCCGGGCTCGCGCCTTCAGCTCGTCGAAGAGCCCGCTCATCGCCCCTCCTCCGTCCAGAGCGCGTGGAAGTGGTGGACGGGACCGCGTCCGCGATGGCCGAGATCGAGCCGAGCCGTCGCGGCGAGCGCGGCGGACAGGTATCGCTTGGCCGCCTCGACGGCGTCCTCCAGCGCCAGGTCGCGGGCAAGCCCGGCCGCCACCGCGGCCGAGAGCGTGCAGCCGGTGCCGTGATCGCTCGTCGTGTCGATGCGCGGCGCGGCGAAGCGGCGGGGCGCCCTATCCGGCCGCACCAGGATGTCGGCGCTGTGCGCCCCGCCGAGATGGCCGCCCTTGACGAGGACGGCGCGGGCGCCGAGATCGAGGATGCGCCGCCCCTGCTCCTCCATCTCCGCCTCGTTGTCCGCGACCGGCCGGCCGGTCAGGAGCGCCGCCTCCGCCAGGTTGGGCGTGACGAGGCAGGCCAGCGGCACGAGGTGCCCGACCAGCGCCTCGACGGCTTCCGCCGCGAGCAGCCGGTCGCCGGAGGTCGCGACCATCACCGGGTCGAGCACGGCCTCGCGCCGGTGCCGCGCCAGGGTTTCGCCGATCGCCTCGATCGTGCCGCGGTCGCCGGCCATGCCGATCTTGATCGCGCCGACGCGAAAATCGGCGAGCACGGCCTCGATCTGCGCGGTCACCATCGCGGCCGGAAGGATCGAAACGGCGGTGACGCCCGTCGTGTTCTGGGCCGTGACGGCGGTCAGCGCGCTGGTTCCGAAGACCTGGCACGCCGAGAAGGTCTTGAGGTCGGCCTGGATGCCGGCGCCTCCGCCGCTGTCCGACCCCGCGATGGTCAGGGCGACGGCGGTCACCGTGCCGCCTCCCGTTTCGCCGCGTCGACCGCCGCGCGCAACGCCCGTGCCGCCGCCGCGGGATCGGCCGCCCGCAGGACCGCCGAGATCACGGCGACGCCGTCGGCGCCGGCGGCGACGAGCTGCGCCGCGCGCTCGACGTCGATGCCCGCGATGGCGCCGACGGGCAGGTCCGGCCGCGCGTCGTGCAGGCCGTCTCGCAGGGCGCGAAAGCCCTCGATGCCGACCGGCGGCTCCGGGTTCGCCTTCGACAGGGTTTCGAAGACGCCGCCGATGCAGGCATAGTCGACGGCGGGGTGCAGTGCTTCCCGCGCGTCGACGGCGTTCTTCACGGTGACGCCGACGACCGCGCCATCGCCGAGGATCCGCCGCGCCGTATCCGGCGCCATGTCGTCGCGCCCGAGGTGGACGCCCTCCGTGCCGGATGCCAGCGCGACGTCGACGCGGTCGTTGACGAGGAGCGGCACGCCCGAGCCCGCCAGGGCGGCGCGGATCGCCGAGGCGCGCGCCACCATCTCGCGGGTCGAGGCGGTCTTGTCGCGATACTGGAGGAGCGTCGCGCCGTTCTCGGCGGCCGACCGCGCAAGATCGGGCAGGCGCTCCGACGGCACCGCGCCGGCGTCGAGAAGGACGTAGAGGGACAGGTCGATCATCGGTTGATCCGTGCGAGGGCGAGGATGTCGTCGCGGCCGAGGCTTGCGAGCGCGTCGAGGAGGTGGACGGCGAAGGTGCCGGGGCCGGCCGAGCGCCGGGCCGCGATCTCGGCCGAGACGCCGAGCGTGACGGCGGTCGCGACGCCCGCCGCGACGGCGTCCGGCTCGACCGCGAGAAAGGCCGCGGCCATCGCGCCGGACAGGCACCCCGTGCCCGTCACGTCGGCGAGCCAGGGATGGCCGTTCGCGACCGTCAGACTGCGCACTTCGTCCGCGATCCGATCGAGGCGGCCGGTTTCGAGCCGCGCTCCGGCGAAGGACCCCAGCGCGGCCATCTCGTCCGCGTTCGCGCGCACCAGCGCCGGCTTCCTGGCAAGGAGCGCGCGCGCGAGCGTGCGCCGCCGCTCGGCGATGTCGCATTTCACGGGGTCGAGCACGAAGGGGCGTCCGCTCGACGCGAAGAGGTCGACGGCGACGTCGATCGCCGCGCGCCGGTCGCGGTCGAGCGTGCCGAGATTGACGAGGAGCGCGCGGGCCGCGCCCGCGACCTCCGCGACCTCGTCGGGATCGGTGGTCATGGAGGGCACGGCGCCGAGCGCCGTCAGACCGTCCGCGGTGCGGGTCTGGACCACCGTGTTGGTGAGGGCGTGGACGCGCGGGCGCGCTTCGCGCAGGGCGTCGAGGATGCCGGCGACGCGCTCCGGAGTCACGGCCACGGCCGGGCTCACGTGCCGAGCTCCACGGCGAGCGCGTCGACGCCGGGCGCCTCGTCGACAAGGCCGCGCGCCTTCAGGAAGGCGGACAGCTTGGCATAGCGCTCGCGATCGAGCCGCGCCGGATCCTCGGCGAAGAGCGGCAGGGTATCGGCGAAGGCCTGACGGTTCAGCCGGTCGTCGAGATCGGGATGAGCCGCGAGAAAGCGGCGCCAGCCCTCGGCAGGATCGGCGCGCAGCCGCCGCGTCGCCTCATTCAAGGCGGCGAGGAAGCGCGGCAGGCGGGGATCGTTCGTCCTGTCGGCATGGGTGACGAAGATCAGCTCGTCATAGACGGGGACGCCGTGCTCCTCCGGCAGGAAGGCGAGCCCCTCCCGCCCCTCGATCGCCATCTGCGTCAGCTCGAAGTTGCGAAAGCCCCCGACCGTCGCGTCGACCTGGCCGGACAGCAGCGCGGGCGTGAGCGAGAAGTTGACGTTGACGAGCTCGACGTCGCCCGCCGACAGGCCGGCGCTCGCCAGCATCTGGCCGACCAGCGCGCCCTCGAAGCCCGACACGGAATAGCCGATGCGTTTGCCTTTGAGGTCCGCGAGGCTCTTCACGGGCCCGTCCTTCAGGACGATCAGCGTGTTCAGCGGCGAGGCGACGAGCGTGCCGAAGCGCTTCAAGGGCAGGCCGGCCGCGACGTCGAGAACGAGGTTCGGCTGGTAGTGGACGGCGACGTCCGCCTGGCCCGCCGCGACGAGGCGCGGCGGCGCGGAGGGGTCGGCCGGCGGCACCAGCTCGACGACGAGGCCCCGGGCCGCGAAGAGGCCGAGCGCTTCGGCGAGAACGAGCGGCGCGTGGTCGGGATTGACGAACCATTCGAGGAGGACGGTGAGCTTGTCCTGGGCGGCCGGCGCCCGGCGGCCGACCAGGAGGGCGGGCAGCGCGAGCGAGGCGGCGAGAAGGGTGCGGCGCTTCATGGGCATTCCTTGGATTTTGGTGCGTTCAGACCGTCGGCGCCCAGGGCGCGAGGCGATGGGCGAGGGCGTCGACGAGGGCGCGAAGGGCGAGCGTCATCAGCGCGAGAAGAACAAGGGCGGCGAAGAGCACGTCGGTCTGCATGCGCGCGTTGGCCTGGATCATCAGGAAGCCGAGCCCGCCGGTCGCCCCGACCCATTCGCCGACGACGGCGCCCAGCGGCGCGAGGGGCGCGGCGACCCGCAGGCCCGAGACCAGCGCGGGCATGGCGAGCGGCACGCGAAGGAGCCGCAGCGTCTGGAAGGGCGTCGCGCCCGCGAGCGCAGCCGCGTCGACGACGTCGCGCTCGGTGCGGCGCAGCCCGTCGGTGAAGGCCGAGGCCACGGGAAAGAACAGGATCAGCGCCGCCATCGCGACCTTCGAGGCGACGCCGAAACCGAACCACAGGACGAGGATCGGCGCGATCGCGAAGACCGGCAGCGCCTGGAGAACGAGGAGCACCGGCCAGGCGAGCGCGCCAACGCGCGGCAGCGCGACGACGAGAAGGCCGGACAGCGCGCCGGCAAGGCTCCCGATGACGAGGCCGAGCCCCGCTTCGCCGAGCGTCAGCAGCGCTTCCGGCCAGAGCATGGAAAAACGCTCGACGAGCGTGCGCCCGACAGCGAGCGGCGACGGCAGGACATAGCGCGGCGGATCGAGGATCAGCACGGCGCCCTGCCAGAGCGCGAGCACCGAGACGCAGCCGCGCGCGACCACCAGCACGATGCCCCGGCTGCCGACCACGCCCGCCCGCGCCGCTTCGGCTCCGCCCGCCGCCCGCATGCACCCTGCCCCTTCGCGTTGGGCGACCGGAGCCGCCGGCGACCCGGGACGAAGCTGGCTGACAGGATGTGAGGCGACCGGGCACCCGAAGGCGGACCGCTTTCCCGTTCCTACGCCGGCATGACCCGGATCAGGTTCAAGGGTTCGGCCTTCGCCATCTCAGCGCCCTGCGGCGCACCCCTCGGAATGCCGGCACCATGCCGCGGGGTGCGCCGCGCGTCAACGGCCGCAGGAAAAGGGCGGAGCGACGCGGATCGCGGGCGGATCGGGTTCGAGGGCGCCGCCCGAGTTGTGTTTTTCTTTCGCTTTGTCGGGCAACCGATCGAACAGCTCCTGCCTTCGGAGCCGGATTGCGCGTCCTCCCCGTCGCATCAATCGGCGAGCGGCCGGCCTCCCACACGATGCGGAGGTCCGGAAATGAACCGCAATGACGCCACGTCCGGGGCGGAGCGCGATTGAGGGCCGCAGGGGACAGCTTGCGAGCGACCCCGCTACTGTCGTCGCAATGTAGTTTCGTTTTAAGCTCGTTTCCATTCGTATACCCTCCACATCGTTCGCAGTCGCAATCGAGATATTGCAGCGCGAAAGAGGATGGCATGCAGGACGGGTACGACGTTTTCATCGTCGGGGGCGGGGTCAACGGCTGCGGCGTGGCGCGCGACGCCGTCGGCCGCGGCTATTCGGTCGGCCTCGCCGAGATGAACGACCTGGCATCCGGCACGTCCTCCTGGTCCACCAAGCTCGTCCATG
>CANJKV010000025.1 GCA_947474855.1 Aurantimonadaceae bacterium
ATGATCGAGTAGCGGTAGGGGCCGGGCGTCGGGAACGAGATCGTCGCGCGCCAGCGGTCGTTTTCCCAGAAGACGAGCGGCGTCTCCTGCCACTCGCCTCCCGCCGGGCCGAAGATCACGGCGCAGGCGATCTTGTCGTGCCCGTCGGAAAAGACGTCGGCCCCGATCTCCAGCGGTTCGCTTTCGAAGCGCTTCACCGCGAAGCGGCCGGCGTCGATCTCCGGCGTCACGCCTTCGATGGCGAGCCGGCTCTCGGCGAGCTGGAGGAGCCGGGCCTCGCTCTCGGGGTCGCGCCGGGGCGCGGCCGGCTTCTTCGTCTTGCGGGCAATCTCGACAACGTCGGCCATGAATCGTCCTTCGCGGCGTCGTTCTGAACAGCGGGTCGGCCGGTGGCCTCGCCCTCGACGAGGAGCAAACGATCCGGCCCGCCCCGGGTTTCGCGGGAAGTGGGGCGGATCGCCCCGCTGGCGAGGGTGTTGGCCGGCTATTCGCCTGCGAGACGCACGACCTGCCGCTGGCTGCCGAGAAGCGGCGACCCCAGGGTGACGATGTCGCCGTCCTTGAGGTAGCGCGGCGGCTTCATGCCCATGCCGACGCCCGCCGGCGTGCCGGTGGTGATCACGTCGCCCGGCATCAGGCGCATGAAGTTCGAGAGGTAGGCGACGATCTGCGAGAAGCCGAAGATCATGTCCGCGGTCGTGCCCGTCTGCATGCGCTCGCCGTTGACGTCGAGCCAGAGCTCGATGGCCTGCGGATCGTCGATCTGGTCCGGCGTCACCAGCCAGGGGCCGAGCGGGCCGAAGCCCGGCGCGCTCTTGCCCTTGGTCCACTGCCCGCCGCGCTCGCGCTGCCAGTCGCGCTCGGACACGTCGTGGCAAAGCGTAAACCCCGCGATGTGGGCGAGCGCCGCGTCCTCCTTGATGCGCCACGCCGGATCGCCGATGACGACGGCCACCTCGACCTCCCAGTCGAGGCTCTTGGAATCGGATGGCAGTGGGATCTCGTCCATCGGGCCGGACAGGCTCGACGGCGCCTTGTTGAAGACCACCGGCTCCTTCGGGATCTCCGCGCCGCTCTCGCGGGCATGGTCGGCATAGTTCAGCCCGATCGCGATGAAGTTGCCGAGCCGCCCGACCGGCGGTCCGATGCGGTGCGAAGGGTCGGCCTTGGCGAGGCTCTTCGGGTCGAGGGCGCGCAGGCGGTCCATCGTCGCCCGCGAGAGGCTGTCGCCCGCCAGATCGTCGATCTCTTCGGAGAGATCGCGCAGCACGTTCTCCGCATCGATCAGCCCCGGCTTCTCCGCACCCGCCTCGCCGTACCGCACCAGCCGCATCGCCCGTCTCCGTCCTCGCGTTGAACCGCGAAGGCAGATAGGCGCCAGCCACAAGTTGTCGCCCCCGGTGACGAAGGCGGGCGGCGCCGAAGCGTCCGAAACCCTTGTCGGAAGAGGCTCTGCTTTCTTCTCCCCAGCACGGAGAAGGTGGCGCGCAGCGCCGGATGAGGGGTCGGCGACGCCGAGTGGACGATCGCGATGAGCCGCTGCCCGCCAACGGCGCTTCGCGCCGCCCCTCATCGGCCTGCCGGCCACTTCTCCCCGCAGGGGCGAAAAAAGCCAACCGGCTAGGTCGCGGTCGGGACGCGGTCGCCTACTGCTGCTGCGCGGCCGCCGCGTCCCCCGCCTGCGGCCTGTTCTGCCCCGCCGGCATCGTTGCGCGCTCCGCATGCGCCGGGCGCGCGGCGCCGGTGCGGCGGTCGTAGACGTGGCGCCCGGCAGCGTAGGTCGCGACCGTCGATCGTTCGTCGCCGAGCACGAGCAGCGCGAAGAGCTCGTCCCCGAGATTGTCCACCCGCTCCATCCGCCGCCGCAGCGCGGTGGTGGCTTGGCTGTCGAGGACGACCATGTCGGCTTCCAGCCCCGGCGCGATCCGTCCGATCCGGTCGGCCAGCCCCATGGCGGCGGCGTTGCCGGCCGTCATCATGTGGAAGGCCTCAAAGGCCGGCAGCGTCTGACCCTTCAGCGCCAGCACCTTGTAGGCCTCGGACGCGGTGCGCAGCATGGAATAGCTGGTGCCCCCGCCGATATCGGTCGCAAGGCCGACCCTCACCCCTTCCGCCCTGGCCCGCGCGAGGTCGAAGAGGCCCGAGCCGAGGAACAGGTTCGAGGTCGGGCAGAACACCGCCGTTGCCCCGCCCTCCGCCATCGCCCGCCATTCGCGGTCGCTCAGATGGATGCAGTGGCCGAACAGCCCCTTCGGCCGCACGAGACCGTAGCGCTCGTAGACCGCCGTGTAGTCCGCAGACCAGGGAAACACCTCTGCCACGAAGGCGATCTCGCCGAGATTCTCCGACAGGTGCGTCTGCACGTGAAGGTCCGGGTGCGCTCGCGCCAGCGCCGCCGTCGCCTCCAGCTGCGCCTCGCTCGACGTGGGCGCGAACCGCGGCGAAATCGCGTATTCCAGGCGCCCGCGCCCGTGCCAGCGCCCGATCAGCGCTTCCGAATCCGCCACGCCTTCGTCGGGCGCGTCGAGAAGGGCCGCCGGGGCGTTGCGGTCCATCATCACCTTGCCCGCGACCATGCGCAGGCCACGCGCCAGACTTTCCGCGAAGAAGGCGTCGACCGAGCCCGGATGCGTCGTGCAGAACACGGCGGCCGTGGTCGTGCCGTTGGCGAGCAGTTCGTCCAGAAGGAAGCGCGAGGCGCCCGCCGCCACCGCCGGGTCGCCGTAGCGGCTTTCCTCGGGAAAGGTGTACTTCTGCAGCCATTCCATCAGCTCGGCGCCGTAGGAGGCGACGACCTGCGTCTGCGGCATGTGGAGGTGCGGGTCGATGAAGCCGGGCAGGATCAGGTGCGGCCGATGGTCGGCCACCATCACCTGCGCCGACAGATCCCGCAGCATGGCCGGCGCCTCGCCGACCGCCTTGATCAGGCCGTTCTCGACGAGCACCAGCCCGTCCTCGATGTAGCGCACGGCCCCCTGCCCGCCGCTCGCGACAAGCGCCGGGTCGGCGTCGAAGGACAGCACCCGCCCGCGGATCGCGAGCGGCGCGGGGGACGTCGCCGCCGCGCTCATCGGCTCAGCCCCGGCGCGTCGCCGTCGGCGATCCAAGAGGCCAGCACCTCGCGCTCGGCCGGCTCCAGCCCCGTGACGTTGCCCGGCGGCATGGCATGCGAGCGCACCGCCTGGCGCTCGATCAGCGGCGCGTTGGCGACGATCTCGTCGCGCGTCTCCAGGAGCACGGCCTTGGGCGCGACGCCGATGCCGGGATAGAGCGGCGCCTTGGCGTGGCACATGGAGCAGCGCGAGAGCACGATACCCTCGACCTCGTCCATGTGCGCGGAGCTGGCCAAAGCCACCTGCGGATCCTTGCTCCAGCGCGCGGCCTCCGCGGCCTCAGCCGGCTCGCCCGTCCGCCAGCCGGGCGAACCCGACAGCGTGATCACGGCGACGAAGAGCAGCCCCGCCACGACCCAGCACCACCAGAGATTCCGACCCGTCTTGTGGTGGGTGTTGAAGAAGTGCCGGATCACCGCGCCCATCAAGAGCACCAGCCCCGCGATGACCCAGTTCCATTCCGTCGCGAAGGCGAGCGGGTAGTGGTTGGAGAGCATCAGGAAGATGACGGGCAGCGTCAGGTAGTTGTTGTGCAGGGAGCGCTGCTTGGCCTCCATGCCCAGCCGCGGCTCGGGCACCTTGCCGGCCTGGAGGTCGGCCACCACGATCTTCTGGTTCGGGATGATGATGAAGAACACGTTCGCCGTCATCAGCGTCGCGATCATCGCGCCGGTGTGCAGCATCGCGCCCCGGCCGGAAAAGACCTGGGAGAACAGGAAGCTCGCTGCGACCACGTAGACGAAGAGCACGGCGAGAAGCGCCGTGTCGTTCCGCTTCAGCGGCGACTTGCAGAGCGCGTCGTAGACGAGCCAGCCCACCGCCAGCCCGCCCATGCCGATGAGGCTCGCGCCCCAGACCGGCAGGTCCGCCTTCTCGCGATCGATCAGGAACAGCTCGGCCCCGAGATAGTAGACGAGGAACAGGAGAGCGAAGCCGGACAGCCAGGTCGCGTAGCTCTCCCACTTGAACCAGGTGAGGTCCTCCGGCATCCCGTCGGGCGCCACCATGTACTTCTGGATGTGGTAGAACCCGCCGCCGTGGACCTGCCAGGCCTCGCCGCCGACGCCGTGCGGCGCGACGCCCCGCGGCTTACGGAGCCCCAGGTCGAGAGCGATGAAGTAGAAGGACGAGCCGATCCAGGCGATCGCGGTCACGACGTGCAGCCAGCGCACGCCGAACTGCAGCCACTCGGAAAAATAAGTCCACATGGGAAGTGTCCCCCGAGGCGCGCCCCCTTGTCGCGCAACCTCCGATGCCGGTCGATCCGCCCCGGTCCGAGCGCGGCGGATGACACGCGCGGCGCTCGTGAGCCCTCCGCCGTTCAGGAGACGGTTGGGAAGGCGGGCCTGATGGGTGGAGCCGCGAAACGCATGGGCTCCCGTCCATGGATACGGGCAAACGCCCGCGAACCCAAGAGGCGCATCGGCGCCTCAATCCAAAAAGTTGCGCTCCGGCAGGAGGTGCCCGTCGAAGCCCTGCCCGATCAGGACGCGCCAGGACGCGAGAACGTCCTTCGGAACGTCGACCGGCACCTGGAAGCCTTTCCCGGGATAGGCGAGCATCCGGTGGATGTCCCCGACCAGTTCCTCGACGATCCCGAGGACGCCGATCTGGTTCGACACCCCGTCCGGAAATTCGAAGGCCGGCGCGGCCACGCCCGCCTCCAGATCCGGCCACTGCACGGGGATCGTCGTCGCCAGCCGCCGCACCGAGTTCGGCTTGGTGACGAAGGTCGCGGACCGCGCCTGCGGCACGAGCCGGCGCGCGAAGGCGACGTTCTCCGCGAAGTTCGACGCCAGCGGCTCGACGATCAGCCGCGCCTCCGGCAGCCCCCGCGCCCGCGCGATCCGCGCGAACACCTCCGCCTCCGCCTCGTCCCAGAGATGCTTCGTCCAGTTCCCCGTGCCGCCGGTGAGCAGCATCCGTTCGAACCCGCCCGCTTCGAAGAGCTCGCAGGCGTATTCGCAGACCCGCACGTCGTAGGAGCCGCAGACGACGAGAAGGTCGCCGGGCACGACCGCCCGCCCTTCGCCCATGAAGCGCCAGAGGCGGAGCGCGTGGGCGATGGTCGGATTCATGCGGCCTCCCACCGGACAAGCGGAAAGGCGCGGAACCGACCCGCGCCTTCCCCGATCCAGGCCGTTCTCAGCCCTGAACGCCCTGAACGTACCAGTCCATCTTCAGGAGATCCTCGTCCGGCACGACGACGCCCGCGGCGATCTTCTCGGCGCCCGACTGGTCGGCGATCGGGCCGGTGAAGACCTCGTAGGTGCCGGCCTTGGTCTCGTCGATGATCTTCTGCGCCGCAGCCTTGACGTCGGCCGGCATCTTCTCGTTGAAGGGGCTCATCTCGACCTCGCCCTCCTTCATGCCGAGCCAGACGTTTTCCGGCTTCCACGAGCCGTCGATCACCGCCTGGACGCGGTTCACGTAGTACGGACCCCAATTGTCGACGATCGCGGTCATGTGGGCGTTGGGCGCGAAGCTCGTCATGTCCCAGGCCTGGCCGAAAGCGATCGCGCCGCGCTTCTCGGCCTCCTGGAGGGGGCCCGGCGAGTCGGTGTGCTGGGTGATGACGTCGGCGCCCTGGTCGAGCAGCGCGCCGGTCGCCTGCGCTTCCTTCGCCGGGTCGTACCAGGAGTTCACCCAAACGACCTGCGTCGTGAACTCCGGGTTGATCTTGCGCGCCGCGAGCGTGAAGGCGTTGATGCCCATCACGACTTCGGGGATCGGGAAGGAGGCGACGTAGCCGGCCTTGCCCGACTTCGACATCATCGCGGCGATCGTGCCGAGCACGGCGCGGCCCTGGTAGAAGCGCGAATTGTAGAGGCCCATGTTCGGGCCCGACTGGTAGCCCGTGCAATGCTCGAAGCGGCCGTCCGGGAACTCGCGGGCGACGCGCAGCGTCGGGTTCATGAAGCCGAACGAGGTCGTGAAGATGATGTCGTTGCCGTCCTGCGCCAGCTGGCGGATGACGCGCTCGGCGTCCGGTCCCTCGGCGACGTTCTCGACGAAGCTCGTGGTCACCTTGTCGGCGCCGAGCTGCTCCTCGAGATACTTGCGGCCCTGGTCGTGGGCATAGGTCCAGCCGAAGTCGCCGACCGGGCCGACGTAAACGAAGGCGGCCTTGACCGGGCGGCCGGAGACCTGGGCACTCGCGCCGCGCGGCATGAAGGCCGTGCCGAGCGCCAGGGCGCCGGCACCCGCGATGACTTGGCGGCGGTTGAGGGTGGACATTCGAGACTGCTCCTTGGGGTCGATGACGCGGAGAAGCCGCGCCGGCATGAAAGGCTTGGCGGTGAGGATCACGCGCTCGCCCGGAAGGGCTTGCCGAGGCAGGCGGGCGCGGCGAGGCGCGCGCTCGCCCGGCGCGACGAGATGAGCGCGAGAACGAGGATGGTGGCGAGGTACGGCAGGCTCGTCAGGACTTCCGGCGCGAGGAAGCTCCAGCCCGCGGCCTTGGCCTGCAGCTCGAAGGTGATGACGGCGCCGAAGAGGTAGGCGCCGAGAAGCAGCCGCCCGGGCCGCCAGGCGGCGAAGACCACGAGCGCGATGGCGATCCAGCCCCGGCCCGCCGTCAGCCGCTCGGCCCACATCGGTGTGAGCACCAGCGAGTAGTAGGAGCCGGCGATGCCGGCCATGGCGCCGCCGAACAGCACCGCGAGGTAGCGCACGCCGATGACGCGGTAGCCGATCGAGTGGGCGGAGCTGTCGGACTCGCCGACCGCCCGCAGGATCAGCCCGGCCCGGCTCTTCTTGAGGAACCACCAGACGGCGAGCGTCATCAGCAGCGAGAAGTAGACGAGCGGCGAGTGGCCGAAGAGGACGCGCAGGATCGGGTCGGATGCGAGGCCGGCTGGAAAGACGAGGCCGAGCGTGCCCGTGGTGATGCCGACGAAGGAGGCGCCGAGCAGCGCCGAGACGCCGGTGCCGAAGATCGTCAGCGCGAGGCCGGTCGCGACCTGGTTGGCGGTGAGCGTCAGCGTCAGGTAGCCGAAGACCATCGAGGAGAGCGCAGCCGCGCCCGCCGCGGCGAGGACGCCGAGGCTCGGCACGCCCGTGGCGCTCGCGACGATGAAGGCGGTGACGGCGCCGATCAGCATCATGCCCTCGACGCCGAGGTTCAGGACGCCCGCCTTCTCGACAACGAGCTCGCCCAGCGCCGCAAGGAGGAGCGGCGTCGAGGTCGCGACGACCGCCATGAGGATGGAAACGGCGAGTTCCGGCGTCATTCGGCGGCTCCGGGAACGGCGCGGGTCGAAGCGGGCGCGGCGGCCGGCGCCGCTTTCGGTTGCGCGCCCTTCCGCACCAGCCGGTAGCGCACGAGGATGTCGGACCCCAGCAGGAAGAACAGCAGCATCGCCTGGAAGACGCCCACCGCCGCGGCCGGCAGGCCGACCGTCGTCTGCGCGCTCTCGCCGCCGACATAGGTGAGCGCCAGCACCAGCGCCGCGGCGACGATGCCGAGCGGGTGGAGCCGGCCGAGAAAGGCGACGATGATCGCGGTGAAGCCGTAGCCGACGGGGAAGGTCGGCACCATCTGCCCGAACGGGCCGGAGGCCTCGAAGGTGCCCGCCATTCCCGCCAGCCCGCCGCCGATCAGGAAGGCCATCCACACGACGCGCGTCTCGCGAAAGCCGGCGAAGCGCGCCGCGTTGGGCGCCGCGCCGACGACGCGCACCTGGAAGCCGGCGAGCGTCCGCGCCATCAGGAACCACATCGTCAGGGCCGCGGCGAGGGCCACCGGCACGCCGAGGTGGATCAGCGTTCCCGGGATCACCCGCGGCAGCGTCTGATCGAGCGAGAACATCGCCGTCTGCGGGAAGCCGAAGCCCATCGGGTCGCGCCAGGGCCCGCGCATCAGGTAGAACAGGAGCTGCACCGCGACGTAGTTCAGCATCAGGCTCGACAGGATTTCGTTGACCCCGAGCCGCACGCGCAGGAAGGCCGGCACGCTCGCATAGGCCATGCCGCCGATCACGCCCGCGACGACCATGGCCGGCAGGATCCACAGCCCCTGCATGTCGAGCGTCACGAGCGCGACACCCGTCGCCGCCAGCGCGCCGAAGACGTACTGCCCCTCCGCGCCGATGTTCCAGACGTTCGCCCGGAAGCCGACCGCGAGGCCCGTCGCGATCAGCGTCAAGGGCGCGGCCTTGACCAGGAGGTCCTGCCAGCGATTGGAGTTCAAGAGCGGCTGGATGAAAATCGCGTTGACCGCGCCGAAGCCGTCATAGCCGAGCGCCGTGAACAGCAGCGCGCCGACGACGAGCGTCGCGAGCACGGCGATCACCGGCGCCGCCCAGACCATGGCTTTGGACGGCTCCCGCCGAGGCTGAAGAACCAGCACCATCAGGCGGCCCTCGGAGCCGCATCGGCATCCGCGTCGTGCGCGCCGTGGACGCCGCCCATGAGGAGGCCCACCCGCTCCACCGAGATGGTCTGCACCGCCATCGGCTCCGACAGTCGCCCCTCGTTGAGGACGGCCAGCCGGTCGCAGAGCTCCAGCAGTTCGTCGAGATCCTGGCTTACCACCACGATCGCCGCGCCCTTGGCGACGAGGTCGATCATCGACTGGCGGATGAAGGAGGCCGCGCCCGCGTCGACGCCCCAGGTCGGCTGCGAGACCACGAGCACCGCCGGCTCCTGGCAGATCTCCCGGCCCATGATGAACTTCTGCAGGTTTCCGCCCGACAGGCTCCCGGCGGTCGCTCCCGGCCCCGTCGCCTTGACGCCGAAGGCCTTGATGACGGCGCTGGCATACTCCTTGGCGGCGCCGAAGCGCAGGATGCCCTTGGCGGCCAGCCCCTTCTTCGCCCGGGCCGAGAGGAGCGCGTTCTCCGTCAGCGTCATGCCGGGCACCGCGGCGTGGCCGTTGCGCTCCTCGGGCACCGAGGCGAGGCCCGCCCGACGCCGGTCGGATACGGACAAGCGCTCGATCGGTCTGCCCTCCAGGCGGATCTCGCCCGAGACGCCTTCGCGCCGCTCGCCCGAAATCACCGCCAGAAGCTCGTTCTGCCCGTTGCCGGCGACGCCCGCGATGCCGAAGATCTCGCCCGAGCGCACGGAAAAGGAGATGTCCTTCAGGCTCGTGCCGAAGGGCGGTTCGCCCGGCGCCGACAGGCGCGACACGGCGAAGCGCTCCGGCCCGTAGGTGCAGGCCTCCTTGTTCGACAGGTCCTTCAGCGAGCCGCCGATCATCAGCTCGGCCATGGAGCGCGCGGTCTCGGCGCGCGGGTCGCAGCGGCCTACCACCTTGCCGCCGCGAAGGATCGTCGCGGAAGCGCAGAGCGCTTTGATCTCGTTGAGCTTGTGCGAGATGTAGAGGATCGAGCAGCCACTGTCGGCGAGCTGGCGCAGCGTGCCGAAGAGCTGCTCCACCTCCTGCGGGGTGAGCACGCTCGTCGGCTCGTCCATGATCAGGAGCTTCGGCTTCTGCAGCAGCGCGCGCACGATCTCGATGCGCTGGCGCTCGCCGACCGACAGGGTATGCACGTCGCGATGCGGGTCGAGAGACAGGCCATAGGTATCAAGGACGCGGCGCACCTCGGCCTCCAGCGCGCCCGCCGGCGGCGGGTCGTCCATGCCGAGCGCGATGTTCTCCAGGACCGTCATCGCCTCGAACAGCGAGAAGTGTTGGAATACCATCGCGACGCCGAGCGCCCGCGCGGCCTTCGGCGAGCCGATGTCGACGACTCGCCCGTCGATCGACACGGTGCCCTCGTCGGCGCGCTGCACGCCGTAGATGATCTTCACCAGCGTCGACTTGCCCGCGCCGTTCTCGCCGAGCAGCGCGTGGATCGTGCCGGGCTGGACGGAGAAGGACACGTTCTCGTTGGCGACGACGCCGGGGAACCGCTTCGTGATGCCGGAAAGCTCAAGACGCGCGGGCATGGGCGGGCGGTTCGCTCCTCGAATGGTTCGCGTCACTATGGCATTCGGTCTCTCGCCCTGCCAAGCCTTCGTTCAGCTTTTCCCTCTGATTGGAAAAGAGGCACAAGGCCACGTCCGCGGCCGCCAGCGCCGCGATGACGGCGGGCCGCTTGTCGCGCAGCCGCGAGCCGCCGATCGGGCAGACGAGACGCTCGGCGTCGGCCTCCCGCGACTCGGCGCGAAGCTGCGAGACGAGCCGCGCCCGCTTGGTCTTCGAGCCGATCATCCCGACATAGGCTGCGTCCCCGCGTGCCAGGGCCGCGGAGGCCAGCAGGAAGTCGAGTCCGTGATCGTGGGTCATCACGAGAAATGCCGAAGCCGGGGGCGCACTCGCCACGATGCTCTCGGGGATCGCCGCGAGCACCGCCTCGACGCCCGTCGGCGCATCGGCGAGGAGGTTCTCCCTGATGTCGACGAGCACCGCCCGCAAGGGGAGCGGCGCCAGGGCCCGCGCCAGCGCGATCCCCGTATGTCCCGCTCCGAAGACGTAGGCGTGCGGCCGCGCAGCCCGCTCCGCCTCTTCCTCCGCCTCGACGCGCGCCAGCAGCGCGGCGTCTACCGCCTCCAGCGCCAGCCACACCCGCCCGCCACAGCACTGCCCGATTCGCGGACCCAGCGGCACGTCCATTTGCGCGGCGGCTTCGCCCTTCGCGATCATCCCCCGCGCCCGGAGCACCGCCTCGAACTCCAACCGTCCCCCTCCGATCGTGCCGGCGGCCTCCTGCACCGTCACCAGCAGGCGCGCGCCGGCCTCGCGCGGGGTGGATCCCTCGGCGCGGGTGATGGTGATGAGCACGGCGGGCGAGCGGTCGAACAGTGCGGCGCGCAGGAGGGGGAGGAGGTCGCTCACGGCGCCGAACCTTCGAAGCGACCGCGCACCAAGCCGTCGAAGGCGCGTCCCCTCGCCCGCTTGCGGGAGGCGATGGCGCGAAGCGCAGGGTGAGGGTGTCGGCCGCGCAAGCGGCCAACGAACGACCTCGCGAAGCGTCCGTTCGGCTGCGCCTCTCCACCCTCATCCGCCTGCCGGCACCTTCTCCCGCCAGCGGGAGAAGGGAGCAGCTTCGGCGTCCCGCCTACCCTTCTCACCCCCGCACCTCGTTCACCGCGGCGAGGATGCGCTCGGGCGTCGCCGGGGCGTCGAGCAATTCGGGGAACGCCCGCCGATCGCCCGCCGCGATCACGGCGTCCGTCAGGGCCGAGAAGGCCGAGATCGCCAGCATGAAGGGCGGCTCGCCGACCGCCTTGGAGCGGAAGATCGTCTCCGCCCGGTTCTCGCCCTTCGCCCACAATGAAAGCCGGAAATCGTCCGGGCGGTCGTTGGCGGTCGGGATCTTGTAGGTCGAGGGCGCGTGGGTGCGCAGGCGCCCCGCCTCGTCCCACCACAGCTCCTCCGTGGTCAGCCAGCCGAGCCCCTGCACGAACCCGCCCTCGATCTGGCCGCGGTCGAGCGCCGGGTTCAGCGAGCGCCCGACATCGTGGAGAATGTCGACGCGCAGCAAGCGGTTCTCGCCGGTCATCGTGTCGATCACGACTTCGGAGCACGCGGCCCCATAGGCGAAGTAGTAGAACGGCTTGCCGGTCGCGCTCTCGCGGTCGTACGAGATGCCCGGCGTCGCGTAGAAGCCGGTCGAGGACAGGGAGACGCGGGCGAGATAGGCCTCCCCGACCAAGTCCCGGAACCGCTTCTCCTGATTTCCGATCCGGACCCGGTTCGGCAGGAACACCACCTGCTCGCGCGGCACCTGATAGCGGTCGCAGGCGTAGGCGATCAGCCGGTCCTTGATCGTGCGCGCCGCGTTCAGCGCCGCCATGCCGTTGAGGTCGGAACCGGACGACGCCGCCGTCGCGGAGGTGTTCGGGACCTTGGCCGTCGTGGTGGCGGTGATCTTCACGTGGTCGACGTCGATCTGAAACTCCTCGGCGACGACCTGCGCCACCTTGGTGAAGAGCCCCTGCCCCATCTCCGTGCCGCCGTGATTCAGCGCGACCGAGCCGTCCTTGTAGACGTGGACGAGCGCCCCGGCCTGGTTGAGGTGCGTCGTCGTGAAGGAGATGCCGAACTTCACGGGGGTGAGCGCGAGCCCCTTCTTCAGGTGCGGACTCGCGGCGTTGAAGCGCTTCACCGCCTCCCGCCGCACCCGGTAGCTCGACGTCTCCTCCAGTTCCCCCACGATTTCCGCGATGACGCTGTCCGTCACCGGCATGCCGTAGGGCGTCGTGTCCGATCCGTCCGCCGGGTAGAAGTTGCGCTTGCGCAGGTCGAGCGGGTCGAGCCCCAGCTCGAAGGCGGCGCGGTCCATCGCCCGCTCCATGCCGAGCATGCCCTGCGGTCCGCCGAAGCCGCGGAAGGCGGTGTTGGAGACCGTGTGCGTCTTCAGGCGGCGAGAGGTGATGCGGGCGGCCGGCAGCGCGTAGGCGTTGTCGGCGTGAAACATCGCCCGGTCCGCGATGGCACCGGACAGGTCGCGGGAATAGCCGCATCGGATGAGATGGTTGAAGCTCGCGGCCTCGATGCGCCCGTCCGCGTCGAAGGCGAGGTCGTAGTCGATCCGCGCCTCGTGCCGCTTGCCGGTCATCTCCATGTCGTCGTCGCGGTCGAGCCGGCACTTGGCCGGGCGCCCCGTCTTGCGGGCCGCGAGCGCGCAGACCGCGGCGAAGAGCGCCGGCTGCGATTCCTTGCCGCCGAAGCCGCCGCCCATGCGGCGCACCTCGATCGTGACGGCGTGGTCGGGCACGCCGAGCATCTTGGCGACGTTGTGCTGCACCTCGCTCGGATGCTGCGTCGAGGAGCGAACGAGCACGTCGCCGTCCTCCCCCGGCAGCGCGTAGGCGATCTGGCCTTCGAGGTAGAAATGGTCCTGCCCGCCCATCTCCAGCCGCCCGCGCACGCGGCGGGTCGAGCCCGCCAACACCGCGTCGGCATCGCCCTTGCGCATCTCGTGCGGCGGCAGGAGGTCTTCGCCCGCGGCCTGCGCCGCGGCGAGCGCCGCGTCGAAAACGACCGCGTGCGGCAGCGCCTCGTATTCGACGCGCGCGAGCTTGGCCGCCGCCCGCGCTTGATGGATCGTCTCGGCCGCCACCGCGAAGAGCGGCTGGCCGACATATTCCACCTTATTGATTGGAAAGATCGGGTCGTCGCCGAAGACCGGCGAATAATCGTTCTGTCCCGGAATGTCCGCCGCCGTCAGGACGGCGACGACGCCCGGCGCCGCTTCCACGGCCGACAGGTCCATTGAAACGATTCTCGCGTGAGCCTTGGCGCTCATCGCGATGAAGACCTGCAGCATGCCCGGCGGCTCGGGATCGTCGTCGAGATAGCGGGCCGCGCCCGTCACGTGCTTGGCCGCACTGTCGTGGCGCAGCTCCGAGGCGACGCCGCCGCGGATGCGGGCTTCGAGAACCGGCGCCTTCTCGCCGGGCGCCTCGGCTGGATCGATCGTGCCGGCTTCGCCGCGGTCCTGGATACGCGTTTCCTGCATCACGCGACCTCCGCCGTCACCGCGAAGAGGTCGACGCGTCCGCTCTCGTGCTCGTGCGCGAAGCGCCGGACGAGGTTGCCCGCGGCCTCCAGCCGGTAGCGGCTCGACGCGCGCATGTCCGTCAGCGGCGCGAAGTCCTGCGCAAGCGCCGCCGCGGCGCGGCTGGCAGCTTCGGCCACGAAGGCCTGCCCGATCAGCGCCGCCTCGGCAGCCTTGGCGCGCTTCGGCGTCCCCGCCATGCCGCCGAAGGCGAGCGCCGCATCCGTCACCACGCCCGCCTCGATCCGCAGCCGGAAAGCGGCCATCACGGCCGAAATATCGGAGTCGAAGCGCTTCGAGATCTTGCGCGCGAAGAACACCTCGTTTGTCCCGAGGTCCGGCACGTCGATCGCCGCGACGAACTCGCCCGGCCGCCGGTCCTGCCGGCCGTATTCGATGAAGAAGTCCTCCAACCGCACTCCTCTCATGGAATCGCCCATTCTGAGGTGCAGACCGGCGCCGAGCGCGATGAAGCAGGGGGCGAGGTCGCCGATCGGCGAGCCGTTGGCGATGTTGCCGCCCACCGTCCCCATCGCCCGGATCTGGTGCCCCGCAAAGCGCCGCATGACCTCGCCGAGATCGGGATGGATGCGCGTCAGCGCGGGGATCGCCGCGGCGTGGCTGACGCCCGCCCCGAAGATCGTGCGTCCCGGCGCTTCCTCCACCTGGCGCAGGTCCCAGACCCGCGACACGTCGATGAGGAGCGGCAGTTCCCGCTGCCCTTTCGTCACCCAGAGCCCCACGTCCGTCGCGCCGGAGATCAGGACGGCCTCGGGATGCGCGGCGTATGTATCCGCCAGCTCGTCGACGTCGCGCGGCGCGAACCAGCGCCCGCCGGCCGCCTCGTAGGCGAGCATCGCCTCCCCGCCGAGCGCCGCAAGCCGCTCCGCCAGCGCCGCGTCCGCCGCGGCGTCCAGCGGCGGCGCCCGTCCCGCCAGCGACAGCCCGGCGTCCATGATCGGCCCGTATCCCGTACAGCGGCAGAGATTGCCGGAGACGAGGTCCTTCACCGACTGCCGGTCGGAAATCTCGCCGTTCAGCCAGCCGACGTGGAGCTGCATGGCGAAGCCCGGCGTGCAGAAGCCGCACTGGCTCGCATGGGTATCGACCATCGCCGCCTGGACGGGCGCGAGCCCGCCCCCGCCGATCGCCTCGATCGTCTCGACCGAGCGCCCGTGCAGCGCAGGCACGAACTGGATGCAGGCGTTCACGGCGCGGCGGCGGATCCCACCCTCGCCGTCGGGCTCCGACAGCATCACGGTGCAGGCGCCGCAGTCGCCCTCCGCGCAGCCCTCCTTCGTGCCCGTCAGCCGCTCGGCGCGGCGCAGGTGCTCCAGGATCGTCGTCGTCGGCTTCACGCCCTCGATCACGCGCTCGCGCCCGTTGAGGAGATAGCGGATCGGCCCCTTCTCGTGCGCCATCATGCCTCGCTCAACTCCCGCGATAGGTCGAATAGCCGAAGGGCGAAAGGAGCAGCGGCACGTGGTAGTGCCGGTCCTCGGCGATGCCGAAGCGGATCACCACCTCGTCCAGGAACTTCGGGCTCGGCAGGCTCTGCCCCGTGCCGTCGAGATAGGCGCCGGCCTGGAACACCAGCTCGTAGATCCCGTGCGCGAAGCTTGCCCCCGACAGCAGGGGCTCGGGCGCCCGGCCGTCCGCGTTCGTTTCGGCCGCCTTCAGGCTCGTGCGCGCCCCGTCCGCCCCGATTCGGAACAGCTCCACGCCCAGGCCCCGCGCGGGCACTCCCAGCGCGGTGTCGAGAACGTGGGTCGTCAGCCGGCCGGAACCGGCGGTCGAGTCGGCCATGTCGGCGCGCCCCCTGCTTTTTGACCATCCGGTCAACCACTCTGCACCGCGGGGGCTCGCCGCGTCCAGCGGAAAGGCTGGACCGTCTCCAACCGACGGTGGCGTTGGGAGAAACGAGCGCGACGGCGTGCTTGCCGCCCCTTCGCATTTGCCATACCCCTCGCCCGACACGCGTCCCACGAGGCAGCTTCCATGACCTCCCGCTATCCCCGCGACCTGCGCGGCTACGGCCGCACCACGCCCGATCCGAAGTGGCCGAACGGCGCCAAGCTCTGCGTCCAGTTCGTCGTGAACTACGAGGAGGGCGGCGAGAACGCGGTGATCCACGGGGACGCGGCGTCCGAAGCCTTCCTGTCGGAGATCGTCGGCGCCGCGCCATGGCCGGGCTTGCGCCACATGAACATGGAATCGATCTACGAATACGGCGCGCGGGCCGGCTTCTGGCGGCTCTGGCGCATGTTCACGGCGCGCCGGATGCCCGTCACCGTCTACGGCGTCGCGACGGCCCTCGAGCGCTCGCCCGAGCAGGTCGCGGCGATGATCGAGGCCGACTGGGAGATCGCCAGCCACGGCCTGAAGTGGATCGACTACCGCGATTACAGCCGCGAGGACGAGCGCCGCCACATGGCCGAGGCGATCGAGATCCACGAAGCGGTCACGGGCGAGGCGCCGCTCGGCTGGTACACCGGCCGCTCCTCGCAGCACACGCTGGAGCTCGCCGCCGAGAACGGCTCCTTCCTGTATTCGTCGGACGCCTATGCCGACGACCTGCCCTACTGGCAGGAGTGCGAGTCCGGGCCGCTCCTGATCCTGCCCTACACGCTCGACTCCAACGACATGCGCTTCGCCACGCCCCAGGGCTTCAACACGGGCGAGCAGTTCTTCACCTACCTCAAGGACTCGGTCGACGCGCTCCTCGCCGAAGGGCGGGCCGGCGCGCCGAAGATGTTCAATGTCGGCCTTCACTGCCGGCTCGTCGGACGTCCGGGCCGGGCAGCGGCGCTGGAGCGCTTCCTCGACTACGTCCTGTCGCACGACGACATCTGGGTCGCGACCCGCGCCGACATCGCCCGCCACTGGCGCGAGCACTTCCCTTATGCGCCCGCCCTCAAGCCCAGCCGCATGACGCAGACCGAGTTCGTCGAGTATTTCGGCGGCGTCTTCGAGCACTCGCCCTTCATCGCGACGCGGGCAGTCGCCGCCGGACTCCACGACGGGCACGACTCGCCCGCCGGTCTTTCCGGCGCGCTCAACGCCGCCTTCCGCAGGGCCAGCCCCGAGGAGCGTCTCGGCGTTCTCAAGGCCCATCCCGACCTCGCTGGCAAGATGGCGCTGGCCGGCAATCTCACCGCCGACTCCACCGCCGAGCAGAAAGGCGCCGGGCTCGACCGCCTCACGCCCGAGGAACTCGAGCGCTTCACCGCGCTGAACACGGCCTATCAGGACAAGTTCGGCTTCCCCTTCATCATCGCCGTCAAAGGCCTGACCAAGGCCGACATCCTCGCCGCCTTCGAGCGCCGCCTTCCCAACGACCGCGACACGGAACTCGCGACCGCTTCCCGCGAGGTCGAGAAGATCGCGGCCTTCCGCGTGCGCGCGATCTTCGGCGCGTGAGCACGCCCGTGAAGCTCCTTCGCGCCGTTCCTCTCACCGCCGACGCCTTCCGCCCCTTCGGCGAGGTGATCGAGCCCGACAACGCCTCCGAGATCCGCCTGATCAACAAGGGCACGACGACCCGCTTCCACGACATCGCTCCCGTCGACGTGTCGTCCGAAGGCGGCCGTCCGCTCATCTCGATCTTCCGCGGCAAGCCGTTCACGCTGCCCGTCACGATCGCCATGCTGGAGCGCCATCCCCTCGGCTCCCAGGCGTTCGTGCCGCTGTCGCACCGCCCCTATCTCGTCGTCGTGGCACGCGACGAGAACGGCCGCCCCGGCGCTCCGCTCGCCTTCCTCGCCGCAAACGGCCAGGGCGTCTCCTACGCGCGCGACGCCTGGCACCATCCGCTGATCGCCCTCGGCGACGTGTCGGACTTCCTCGTCGTCGATCGCGGCGGCCCGGGCGACAACCTGCAGGAGTTCGATCTTCCCGAGGCCTTCGCGCTGGAGGCGTGAGCCGCGCGATCGTCGGCTCCGCGGCTGATTGTGGCGCGCCGGGAACATTCGCCTCTTGATCGCTCCTCGCATCGCGGCATGTGACGGCCGGACAGGGACATGCGAAGGGCACCATGGCACCGGCACGACACACCGCGCTGACGAGCACCGTCGGCGTCATCCTGGCCGTTCTAGGCCTCGTTCTGCTGGCGGGCGGCGGCTGGCTCGCCTGGCTCGGCGGCTCGCTCTACTACCTCGCGGCCGGGATCGGCTTCGTGCTGACCGGCGCGCTCCTCATCGCGCGCCGCCCCGCCGCCCTCCTCGTCTACGCCGTCCTCGTCCTCGGCACGTTCGCCTGGGCGCTGTGGGAGGTCGGGCTCGACTGGTGGCCGCTGGCCGCGCGCGGCGGCGTCATCGTCCTCATCGGCCTGTTCCTGATCACGCCGCCGGTCACCCGGCGCCTCGGCATCACCACGGTCGCCGACGCTCTGGACGGCCGCAGGCCGCAACCCTCAGCCTTCCGCGGCACCGGGCTCGCGCTCACCGCCGTCCTCGCCGTCGCGCTCGTCGGCGCGCTCGCCAGCCTCTTCCTCGACCAGCACCGCGTCGATGGCCGTATCGAAACGGCCAACGGTCCGCAGCCCGACCCCCGCGGCGTTCCCGCGGAGGGCTGGCAGGCCTATGGCCGAACCTCCGACGGCCAGCGCTACTCGCCGCTCGGCCAGATCACCCCCGAGAACGTGTCCAGCCTCGAAGTCGCGTGGCAGTACAACACCGGTGACGTGTCCCAGCCCAACGACCCGGAGGAGACCACCTTCCAGTCCGTGCCCCTGAAGGTCGGCAACCGGCTCTTCCTGTGCACGCCGCACCAGGCCGTCGTGGCGCTCGACGCAGGCTCGGGTGCCGAGATCTGGCGTACCGACCTGCAGATCCGCGGCGAGCTCGCGCTCCAGCACCTCACCTGCCGCGGCGTCTCCTACAAGGCGCCGACGGGCCTCGCTCCGCCCGCGCCCAGCGCTGCCCTCGACGCACCCGCCGCCGGCACGCGGGTCGCCCAGACCGCCGTCGCGCCGCAGACGCCGGGCAGCGAAACGTCACCGCCCGCGGCCGCCACCACCGGCTCCTCCGAGTCTCCGGCCGAGGCGCAGCGCAGCAACGAGCCCTCGACCTTCCAGGAAAGTCCGCCGCTCCCCGACAGCGGCACCCTGCCGCCAACCGACCCGCGCTCGCCGGTCGGCAACCTGCCGCTCGCGGCCAGCGTCCAGCGCACCGTCCCCTTCTGCGACGCCATGCTGTTCATGGCCACCGCCGACGGCCGCCTCGTCGCGCTCGATCCCGAGACCGGCTCGGTCTGCGCCAACTTCGGCGGCGGCGACGGTCAGGTCGATCTGTGGAACGGCATGCCCTACATCAATCCCGGCTCCTACTACTCGACCTCGCCGGCCATCGTCCTCGGCGACCGGGTGATCGTCGGCGGCACGGTCCTCGACAACGTCTCGACCACCGAGCCCTCCGGCGTCATCCGCGCCTATTCCATCCCCTCCGGCGACCTCGTCTGGAACTGGGACTCCGGCAATCCGGTCGACACCGCCCCCCTCCAACCGGGCGAGGCCTACACGCCCAACTCCCCGAACTCCTGGTCGATCATGAGCGTCGACGAGGCGCTGGGGCTCGTCTACGTGCCGCTCGGCAACCAGCCGCCCGACCAGTTCGGAGGCAACCGCTCCGAGAACGTCGAGCGCTTCTCCTCCTCGGTCGTGGCGCTGCGCATCAGCGACGGCACGGTGGCCTGGCACTTCCAGACGGTCCACCACGACCTTTGGGACTACGACGTTCCCTCCCAGCCGACGCTCTTCGACATCGAGCGCGACGGCCGGCGCATTCCCGCCCTCATCCAGCCCACCAAGCAGGGAGAGCTGTTCGTGCTCAACCGCGAGACGGGCGAGCCGATCCTGCCCGTCACCGAGGAGCCAGCGCCCCAAGGCGCCGCCCCCGGCGACTTCACCGCCCCGACGCAGCCCCGCTCGGCCCTGTCCTTCGACCCGCCCCCGCTGACCGAAGCCGACATGTGGGGCGCGACGCTGTTCGACCAGCTCGCCTGCCGCATCGCCTTCCATCAGCACCGCTACGAGGGCCGCTTCACGCCGCCGAGCCTCCAAGGTTCGATCGTTTATCCCGGCAATTTCGGCGTCTTCAACTGGGGCTCGGTCGCCGTCGACCCGGTGCGCCAGATGGTCTTCGCGACGCCGACCTATCTCGCCTTCACCTCCAAGCTGATACCGCGCCCGAACCCCGACGCGCTCGTGGTCACCGACGGCGCGCCGGAAGGTCCGCTGCCGGCCCTCAACGAGAACTTCGGCGCCCCCTACGCCGTTGAGATGGGTCCGTTCCTGTCGCCGATCGGCGTGCCCTGTCAGGCTCCGCCCTGGGGCTACGTCGCGGGCGCCGACCTTTCCACCGGCGAGATCCGCTGGATGCACAAGAACGGCACGGTCCGCGACCTGACGCCGGTTCCGCTTCCCATTCCGATGGGCGTTCCGGGCCTCGGGGGCGCCGTTCTCACCGCGTCCGGTCTCGCCTTCTATTCCGGCACGATCGACTATTACGTCCGCGGATACGACGTCACGAACGGCGCCGAGATTTGGAAGGCCCGCCTTCCCGCCGGCGGCCAGTCGACGCCGATGACCTACGAAGAGGGCGGTCGCCAGTTCCTGGTGGTGACGGCCGGCGGCCACGGCTCGCTCGGCACCAAGCGCGGCGACGCGGTCATCGCCTACGCCCTGCCGCAGTGATCGTCGGCGAATAAAGGCTCGCCGCCGAAGCTGCTCCCTTCTCCCGCCTGCGCGAGAAGGTGCCGGCAGGCGGATGAGGGGCCCGACGGGCGGGCGAGACGAGTGGCTCGCCCAAGGGCGCCGAAGGCAAGCGGCGCCTCTCGCGACGCTCCTTGTTTGGCCGCTTCCGCGGCCGCCCCCTCTCCAGCAAGCGGGCGAGGGAAGGCGCCTCTTCCGGCCTTGCCCCGTGATGTCACGCGAAGCGCAACGCCGCCGCCCCGTGCTCGCGCCGCAGACGCTCGACATCCACGCCGACCGGCAATCCATCCACGACCCGCCAGTCGCCGCGCACCATCACCCGGTCGGACCGCGTCGCCCCGCACAGCACCAGCGCGGCCACGGGATCGTGCGCTCCCGAGAACCGCAGCTCGTCCAGCCGGAACAGCGCCAAATCCGCCTGCATCCCGACCGCGATGCGCCCGATGTCGTCGCGCCCAAGGCACGCCGCCGAACCTTCCGTGCCCATCCGCAGCACGTCGCGTGCCGTCACGGCCTCCGCCGAGCGGTAGTTCAACCGCCCCACCATCAGCGCATGCCGCGCCGCCTCGATGAGGTTCGACGCGTCGTTGGACGCCGAGCCGTCGACGCCGAGGCCGACCGGCGAGCCCGCCGCCCGCAGCTCGTTAACCGGGCAGAAGCCCGAGGCCAGCACCGCGTTCGAGGCCGGGCAGTGGCAGACGCCGATCTTGTGCGCGCCGAGCCGCCGGCACTCCTCCGTCGTGAAGTGGATGCCGTGCGCGAGCCACGTCCGCGGGCCCAGCCAGCCTACCTCCTCCAGGTAGTCCACCGGGCGGCACCCGAAGACCTCCTCGCAGAAGCGGTTCTCGTCCTCGGTCTCGCCGAGATGGGTGTGGAGCCGGCAGTCGTGCCTGTCCGCCATCTCGGCGCTCGCCCGCATCAGGCTCTTCGTCACCGAGAAGGGCGAGCACGGCGCCAGCGCGATCCGCACCATCGCGCCCTCGGACAGGTCGTGATGCCGGCCGATCAGGCGCTCGCAGTCGGCGAGGATCTCGTCCTCGTCCTGCACCACCGAGTCGGGCGGCAGGCCGCCGTCCTTGACGCTGAGGTTCATCGAGCCGCGCGTCAGCGTCACCCGCATTCCCAGCGCGGCGGCCTCCTCCGCCTCGATGTCGATGGCTCTCTCGAGACCCTTGGGGAAGAGGTAGTGGTGGTCCGCGGCGCAAGTGCAGCCGGACATCAGCAGCTCGGTCAGGGCGAGGCGCACCGACAGCCGGAAGGCATCCGGATCGAGCCGCGCCCAGACCGGGTAGAGCGCCTGGAGCCAGGGAAACAGCTCCTTGTCGATCGCCTGCGGATGCGCCCGCGTCAGCGTCTGGTAGAAATGGTGGTGCGTGTTGATCAGCCCCGGAAGCACCACGTGCTCGCGCGCGTCGAAGCGCGCATCCACCGGACCGGCCGGCGCCGCGCCCTTCGGGACCAGCTCGGCGATCCGCCCGTCCTCCACGACGATGCCGTTCTCGGCGCCGTCGGCGAGAACGGCGAGCGGACTCTCGATGAAGAGGCGCACCGGCGGATCGCCTCAGGCGGCCGAGGACAGGGCGCGCAAGCCCCCCTGCCGCGCCAGGAAGTCGAGGATCGCCTCCACCCCGATCGAGCGCGACAGGTCGGCGAACACCGTCTCGCGCGAGCCCCGTCCCTTGGCGGCGTCCCGCTCCATCCTGGCCAAGTCGGCGCCGACGTAAGGGGCGAGGTCCGTCTTGTTGATCACCAGGAGGTCCGAGCGCGTGATTGCAGGCCCCCCTTTCCGCGGGATGTCGTCGCCCTGGCAGACCGAGATCACGTAGATCGACAGGTCCACGAGGTCCGGCGAGAAGGTCGCAGCCAAGTTGTCGCCGCCCGACTCCACCAGGATCAGGTCGAGGCCGGCATGGCGTCGGTTCAGCTCCCGGATCGCGGCGAGGTTCAGGGACGCGTCCTCGCGGATCGCCGTGTGCGGGCAGCCGCCGGTCTCGACGCCGATGATCCGGTCGGCGGGCAGCACCTGCATGCGCGTCAGCGCCTCGGCGTCCTCCACCGTGTAGATGTCGTTCGTCACCACACCGATCGACCAGCGCTCGCGCGCGGCCTGGGAAAGCCTCGCCACCAGCGTCGTCTTGCCCGAGCCCACCGGTCCGCCGATCCCGACGCGAAGGGGTCCGTGTCTGCTGGTCATGATCGGAAGAGCCTCGGCTGGAGCGTTTCGTGCCGCATCGCGGCGATGTCTGACCATAGCGCCGCCTGTCCGAGATCGTCCAGGCTCGTTGCCTCGGCCTGCCCCGCCGCCGCGAGCAGCACCGGCTCCAGCTCACGGGACACCCTCACCGCCTGGCTCTGCCCGAGCGGCACCAGCCGCACCGCAACCGAAATGAGGTTCGCGGCGAAGCCGTGGGCGAAGGCGACGAGCGCAGCGCCGAGCGGAACGCCGTTGGCCGCTGCCACCCGCGCCACCGCCACCGGATAGGGCGCGGCGGCCGCTTCGCCCCAGGGCGCGGCGGCGACCGCGAAGGCCTCGCCCAGCGCCGCCGTCTCGGCCCGCCGCTCGGCGCTGCCGGCGAGCGCGAGCGCCAGCTCGCCGACCTCCGCCAGCCCCGTCTCGTCCTCCGCCGCCGTTGCCCGATAGGCCGCGGCGAACAGCACGAGGTCGTTCCAGCCGCTGCCGCGCGTCACCAGCGCCGCGATCCAGTCGCGCACGGACCCGGCGTCGCGCAGGCGCCCTTCCGCCACCGCCGCTTCCAGCCCGTGGCTCCAGCCGAAGGCGCCCACCGGAAAAGCCGGCGACAGCCACGTCATCAGCCGCAGCAGCGCCGCGCGCCGCTCCGCCTCCCCGGCCGCCTCAGTCGTGGTCGTGGTCATGCCCGTGATGATGGTGATGGCCGTGGTCGTGCGAACGGGCATGGCCGTGGCCGGCGAGGCTCGCGCCGGCATAGGCGCCGCCTTCGGGATCGAACACCGCCTCGACCTCCTCGACGCGCCCGCCAAGGCCCTCCAGCATGTCGCGGATCACCCGGTCGCGGCGGATGAGGATCGTGCCCTCGCCCATCGCGGCGGGCAGGTGCCGGTTGCCGATCTGCCAGGCGAGCGCCAGCAGCGCCCGCGGGCTCTCGGCCGACACCGCGTAGAGCTCCTCGGGCTTGGCCTTCACGGCCACCAGCCGCCCGTCGTCCAGCTCGATGGCGTCGCCGTCGAGCAGCAGCCGCGCCTCGGGCAGGTCGAGAAGGAAGGCGATGCCGCCGTCCGACACCATGGCCATGCGCCGACGATGGCGCATCTCCTCGTCCAGCGTGATCGTGTCCGCCGCCTCGCTCCACTCGCCCCGTTGCCTGACGCTGCTTCCGACGATCATGACGCACCCCCGCGAACTGCCGCTCGCTTGATACGGCATCCGTGCGGGGCCCGCCAGCGGCCGGTCAGTTGCCCTCCGGGAGGAAGCCGGCATCCAGAATCTCTTCGATCGAAAACGGGCATTCGTCCGGAAACTCCGAAAATTCGAGCCCGGTCTCATCCGCCGCCGTCGAGCGGATGAACTCGTAGTCCTCCGGGACGATCGATGCCGGGAAGCTCCGCAGGCTCGGACTTTCACGCAGGAGATTGTTCAACTGGCGACGCTGCTCGATCAACGTCCTCTTCCAGCTCGCCGACCGCTTTTCAGGCTGATGTCGCCACTTGAGTAGATGCATGATCACGACCGCCAGTCGGTTGCGGATCTCGCGTCGGTCACTCCGTCCCAAGCTCGCGATCTCCTCGGCGACGTTCTCCCAATCGATGGCGTTGTGGCCGCGCGCCCGCAGCTTCGCCGCCTGCTCCTGCGTCCAGGCGTAGAAGTCGCGCTCGTAGAGGTCATCCGGTTTCGGATCGAGCTTGGCCATGCCCGCCAGCCTAGAACAGGAAGTAGCGCTGCGCCATCGGCAGTACGGTCGCCGGCTCGCAGGTGAGCAGTTCGCCGTCGGCGCGCACCTCGTAGGTCTCGGGGTTCACCTCGATGTGGGGCGTCAGGTCGTTGAGGATCATCGATGCCTTGGAGATACCCGAGCGCGTGTTCTCCACGGCCAGGAACGCCTTCTCGCAGCCGAGCCGCTCGCGGAGCCCGTCTTCGGCCGCCACGCGCGACACGAAGCTGACGCCGCTCGCGCCCACCGCCTTGCCGAAGGCGCCGAACATCGGGCGGTAGTGCACCGGCTGGGGCGTCGGGATCGAGGCGTTGGGGTCGCCCATCGGAGCCGCCACGATCGTCCCGCCGAGCAGCACCATCGCCGGCTTCACGCCGAAGAAGGCCGGATCCCACAGCACGAGATCGGCGCGTTTTCCCACCTCCACCGAGCCGATCTCCCTCGACAGCCCCTGCGCGATCGCCGGGTTGATCGTGTACTTCGCGACGTAGCGCCGGACGCGCAGATTGTCGTTGTCGCCGGCCTCGCCGCTCAGGGCGCCGCGCTGCTTCTTCATCTTGTCGGCGGTCTGCCAGGTGCGGATGATCACCTCGCCGACGCGGCCCATGGCCTGGCTGTCGGAGGCGATGATCGAGAAGGCGCCGATGTCGTGGAGGATGTCCTCGGCGGCGATCGTCTCCTTCCGGATGCGGGATTCCGCGAAGGCGATGTCCTCGGGGATCGAGGCGTCGAGGTGGTGGCAGACCATGAGCATGTCGAGATGCTCTTCCAGCGTGTTCGCCGTGTAGGGCCGCGTCGGGTTGGTCGAGCCGGGCAGGACGTTCGGCAGGCCGCAGACCTTGATGATGTCGGGCGCGTGGCCGCCGCCCGCCCCTTCCGTGTGGAAGGCATGGATGGTGCGCCCCTTGAAGGCGTCGACCGTATTCTCGACGAAGCCGGACTCGTTCAGCGTGTCCGTGTGGATCATCACCTGGACGTCGAACGCGTCCGCCACCGACAGGCAGCAGTCGATCGCGGCCGGCGTCGTGCCCCAGTCCTCGTGGAGCTTCAGCGCGCCCGCGCCCGCCCGGATCATCTCCTCCAGCGCCGCGGGCTTGGAGGCGTTGCCCTTGCCGGACAGGACGAAGTTCATGGGAAAGGCGTCGAGCGCCTGGAGCATGCGCGCCATGTGCCAGGGGCCGGGGGTGCAGGTCGTCGCCAGCGTTCCGTGCGCCGGGCCGGTGCCGCCGCCGACCATGCAGGTGACGCCGGAGAACAGCGCCTCCTCGATCTGCTGCGGACAGATGAAGTGGATGTGGCTGTCGACGCCGCCGGCGGTGAGGATCTTGCCCTCTCCCGCGATCGCCTCGGTGCCCGGCCCCACGACGATCGTCACGCCCGGCTGCATGTCCGGGTTCCCGGCCTTGCCGATCGCCGCGATCCGGCCGTCCTTGAGCCCGACATCCGCCTTGTAGATGCCGGTATGGTCGAGGATCAGCGCGTTGGTGATCACGGTGTCGACCGCGCCCTCGGCCCGGCTCGCCTGGGACTGGCCCATGCCGTCGCGGATCACCTTGCCGCCGCCGAACTTCACCTCCTCGCCGTAGGTCGTGAGATCGCGCTCCACCTCGACGATCAGGTCCGTGTCGGCCAGCCGCAGCCGGTCGCCCGTGGTCGGGCCGAACATGGCGGCGTAGGAGGAGCGGGCGATGCGTGCGGCCATGGCGAGAACTCTTGCTCCGCTTGGATGTTCGGATCGCCCGCGAACCGCTTCGCAGGCGCACAACGAAACCATAAGCGGCTCTCAAAGGCTTGTCTCGGGTGATCTCGCGTCCGGCGCCGGAACGCCCCATATAGAGGGCATGTCCCCGAGCCCCGCCGAGAAAACGCCCCTCATCCACATCGCTGTCGCGAGGCTGTCGGGTGCGCTTCTGATCGCCGCCTTCCTCCTCGGCGGGCCGGCTGCCGCGCAGCCCTTCGATCCGGGCCCTGCCGGCACGGTGGTCGGCTCCTCCATGTCCGGCGCGCGGATCGGCGCCGGCCGCGCTCCGCTCGCGCCGCGCATTCCAGGCGCCGAGGTCTTCGGCGACACGGTGGAGGAGCGCACCTACGGCCGCGCCTTCGACGACAGCTACCTCACGCCCGAAGTCCCGCGCGGAAGGTCGGAAACGCCGATCGAGCTTCGGGCGACCGAAGGGCGCTCCGAACTCAACGGCATCAATGCCGGCGCCTTCGCGCGTGGGCAGGCCGATATCGGCACCAGCTCCGTCACGCGGCCGAGCCTCGGCGGCCGGCGCATCATCGCGCCCGAGGGGCGTGCCCGCATCCGCAGGTAGAGAAGCGGAACTCGGGCCGGTCGAGGCGCATTGATTTCAGGATCATCGAACTCCGGGCCCCGCCCGGGCAGAACGGGACGTTCGTCATGAGCCGCCTTGCCATCAGCCTCTCCGCCGCCTGCGTGCTCGCCCTGGCCGCGCCGGTCAGTGCCCAGATTTCGGGAAGCTCGGGAGGAAGCGGCAATGTCGGCGGCTCGTCCGGCGGCCTCGGGGGCAGCGGCTCGGCCACGGGCTCGAGCATCGGCGGCAGCAGCATCGGCGGTGGCAGCGTCGGCACCGGAGGTGCCGGCAGCGGCATCGGCGGAGGCTCGAGCCTTTCCACGACCAACAGCGGCTTGGGCGGCACGGGCGGCGCCGCGATCGGCGACGACGCGGTCGGCTCCGCCTCCTCCACCAGTTCCGTGTCAGGCACGGGCGGCGCGAACGACGGCAACCCGGCCGACAGCACGTCCCTCACCGCGACCGAGGGCGACACGTCGATCAACTCGACCAACGTCGACGCCATCGCCCGCACCGGCAACCAGACGGCCGCCACGACCATCGGCGGCACCGGGTTCGCACCGGTCGGCGGCGGCTCCCTGCCCGGCGCCGGCCCCAATGCCGACTACGACATCCGCCTGCCCCCCGTCGGCGTCGACCTGTCCCAGATTCGCCGGGGTCTCACTGCCGGCGAATTCTGATTCCGCCGCCGGCGGCGCTGCCGGCCATCCCTTTCCGAAAGGCCGCGAGCGCGAGCGCCGCCCGCGGCCTTCTGCCTGTCAGAGCCTCGCCGTCCGCTCGCTCTACCATCCGGGTTGCCATCCGAGACTATGTAGCATAAACGTTTTGTATAGTCCTGGAACCGGAGACCGTCATGGGCATCGTGAAGATCGACGACCAGCTTCACGAGGACGTCCGGAGGGCCAGCACAGTGATGTGCCGCTCCATCAACGCGCAGGCCGAGTTCTGGATGAAGATCGGGATGCTCGCCGAGTCGAACCCGACCCTGTCCTTCAACGACATCGTCAGCAGCGAGCTGGAGGCCGCGCAGGCTCGTCCGGCGCCGCGGGCGGTCGCCTGACATGGTGAAGAGCCCGGACGAGCTCGCGCTCATGCGCATCTCCGGCCGGATGCTGGCGTCCGTCTTCGAGATGCTCGACGGAATCGAACTCGCCGGACTGTCGACCCTGGCGATCGACGACCTCGTCGAGCGCTTCATCACCAAGGATCTCGCGGCCCGCCCGGCCAGCAAGGGGCAGTACGGCTTCCGGCACGTCCTGAACTGCTCGGTCAACGACGTCGTGTGCCACGGCGTGCCGAGCGCCGACGAGATCCTGCGCGACGGCGATATCGTCAACCTCGACGTCACGCTCGAGAAGAACGGCTTCATCGCGGATTCGAGCAAGACCTTCATCGTCGGCGACGCGTCGCCTGCGGCCCGGCGCCTCGTTCGCGTCGCCCGCGAAGCCTTGTGGAAGGGGATCGGCCAGGTACGGCCCGGCGCGCATCTCGGCGACATCGGCGCCGCCGTCGAGCGTCACGCGAAGGCCGCCGGCTATTCGGTGGTGCGCGAATATTGCGGCCACGGCATCGGGCGCGACATGCACGAAGAGCCGCAGGTGGTCCATTTCGGCCGGCAGGGCACGGGCATGAAGCTGCGCGAAGGCATGGTCTTCACGATCGAGCCGATGATCAACCAGGGCACCCGCAGGGTCTCGACCGACGACGACGGATGGACGGTGCGCACCGACGACGGCAAGCTGTCCGCCCAGTTCGAGCATACCGTCGCGGTGACGCGGACGGGCGTCGAGGTCCTGACGCTGCGCCGCGACGAGGCGCGTCCGCGCGGCGCCTGAGTTCCGCGCGGGATCGTCAGGCCTGGAACTCCGGGTCCACCGGCACCTGCAGCGCATTCACCAGCTGGTTGGTCTTCGCCGCGAGGCCAATCACCGCCAGCAGCTCGCCGTGGGCGGCGTCGGTGAGGCCCTTGGCCTTTGCCGCGGCCGTGTGGGAATGAATGCAGTAGGAGCAGCCGTTCGTCACCGACACGGCGATGTAGAGCATCTCGCGCGTCAGCGGGTCGAGGGCGCCGGGCGCCACCATCACCGCCTTCACCTCCGCCCAGACGCTCGCGAGCTGCGCGGGATCGCAGGCGAGCGCCCGCCAGAAGTTGTTGATGAAATCCGAGCCGCGGGTCGCCCGGATGTCGTCGAAGACGGCCCGCACCGCCTCGCTCGCCTCCGCGTCCCCGATCAGCCAGACCGTCGCCATCGCGCGCTTCCCTCAGACCAGCGCGAAGACGCGAGCCGGGCCGCCGGTGCCGCCGCGGTGCTTGGGTGCGCCGAGGATGATCGTCGCTCCGCTCGCCGGCAGGGCGTCGAGCCCGGCGCAGCATTCGAGGCCCCAGCGGCTCGCCGAAAGCCAGGCCTTGTGGATCGCGAAGTCGGCCGAGATGCCGAAGTCGAGCGACAGCGTATCGACCGCGATGCCGACCGCCGAGCCTTCCAGCAGCATGGCCGCGGCCTCGGGATGGAAGCCGGGGAAGTGCATCGTGCCGGAAGCGTCGGCGTTTCGGAACTTGGGCGTGCCCACATGGGCGGCCCAGCCGGAGTTCATCGCGACGACGCAGCGCTCGGGCAGCTCGCCGTGCGCCGACACCCAGGATTCGATGTCCTCCGGCGTCACCTGCGCGTCGGCGCTCTCGGCGGCCTTGGCACGGATGTCGACGATCGCCAGAGGCGCCATGAGGTCGGAGACGGGAAGCTGGTCCACCGACAGGCCGTCGGCCGAGAAGTGCAGCGGCGCGTCCACGTGCGTGCCGGTGTGCTCGTCGATGCGCAGGTCGAAGAGGTTGTAGCCGTCCTTTTCGACGCGGTATCTCTGATCCATGAAGAACTGCTGCTGGCCGGAGAAGGTCGGAAACTCCGGATCCAGCGTGTGCGTCAGGTCGGCGAGCGACGTGCCGCGAACCTCGCGCGACGCAGCGGGCGCCGCAGCCTGGGTTTGGGCGAGCGCCGCGCCCGCCGGCATCACCGCCGCCGCACCGGCCGCGGCGCCGAGGCCGAGGAGCCCCCGCCGGCTCAGCATGGACCGCTTGACCTCGTCGATCACGCAGGCGTCGCACATGGATGCGTCCTTTTCTTGCCGCCGCCGGCCTCAGCCGAGCGGGCCCATGACCTGTCCGTTGAACCCGTAGATCTCGCGCCCGCCGGCGACCGCGACCAGCGTCACCTCGCGCGCCTGTCCCGGCTCGAAGCGCACCGCGGTTCCCGCCGCGATGTCGAGGCGCATGCCGCGCGCCGCCGTCCGGTCGAAGGACAGCGCCGGGTTGGTTTCGGCGAAGTGGAAATGCGAGCCGACCTGCACCGGCCGGTCCCCGGCATTGGCGACGGTCAGCGTCACCGTCTCGCGCCCTTCGTTGAGGACGATCTCGCCGTCCTTCACGAACATCTCGCCCGGGATCATCGCGCATATCCTTCCAGAATTCGGTTCAGCCGAGGAGCGGGGCGGCGGGCCGGCAGGAAACGAGCCGTGCGGGCCGTAACCGCGACGGCAAAAGCCCCTCCTGCGCCGAGACAAAGCGTCGTCGCGGCGATCGCCAGTCGCTCGATCATGCCGCTCCCCCCCGCGTCGCCGGGCCGCCCGGCGCATCGTCAAGTCTTGCGAAACTATGCGGAGGATTCGCATGCCTGTCAAAGCGGCGGTGAAGGCGATCTTCACCCGTCTCCGGCAAGTTGATCCTGTTCCGTGAGGGGACGCCGGTCGAGCCGAAGAGGCGGGCCGGCAAACCTTTCGGAAACAAAAGGATTCTCCGCGTCATTATGCGGAAACAGGAGACGTGCAAGTTCTCCGACACAACAGGTAGCACGACGCCGGTCCCTGCCACCCGAAGCCGCACGCAAGCGGACGGGCAGGCGCGAAACCACCGGCGCATGCTGGAGAGACGACGACGATGACTGTCCGCCTTCCGGCCATCCTGGCCGGTGCCCTTCTGATTCTCGGCGCCACTTCCGTGGCCATCGGCGATTCGGCGCCGACGATCCTGCGCGTCGTGACCATGGATGGCGCGAGCGACATGGCCTACTACTCGGTGATCGAGCGCCGCTACATCTTCCTCGACCGCGCCTCGCTTCAGGCCGCGGCGGAGGTCGCGCCCGCCTCCGAAATCGAGGCGATCGGCGCGGTCGCGGACGGCAACGTCGCGCGCTGAGGCCTAGAGCCTGTTATGGACCATGGATAGGTGTTGTGCTGGCTGTGCCGGGCCGCCGGGGAGGTGCCGAAGGCCGCCGGGAGCCGAGGCGATCGGCAA
>CANJKV010000026.1 GCA_947474855.1 Aurantimonadaceae bacterium
GCGGCCGGCGCCGCGCCGACCGACGAGGAGTGCACCGCGGCTTTCGCCATCGTCGTCAGGCTCGAGCGCGATCTGGCGCCCGGCTTCGACGTCGACGCGCTGAAGAGCGAGGTGCGCCAGCTGAAGGCCTCCATGACGAAGCCTGCCGACGGCTTCGACGCGCCGGGCATGGTGGCGGCGCTCATCCGCGTGCTGCCCGGCCGGTCGGGCGCCGCCTTCAGCGAGGCGGTGCGCCGCGTCCTCGACGACGACATGCCGGCCGACTTCTCAGTCGTCTACATGCCGACCGTGCCGCAGCTCATTCGGCTGACGAAGATGGTCGAGCGGGAGTGGCGCGTCGCGGCCGAGCGCCTGCGCCGCATCCTGGAGGCCGAGGAGGAAGAGCCACCGGAGCCCGTGCCGGAGTTGACGCCCGAACAACGCGCTGACCTTGAACGGCGCATCGCAGCCCTCGGCAAGAAGGTGCCGCCGCCCGATCGGCCGGTTCCGGCCAAGCTCGAAGGATCCTCCCCGGCCGCTCTCGTCGCTGCCGAGACCGCAGCACGGAAGGCGGCGCGCGCTCAGGCTGAGATCGGGGAGGGGCGCTTGCCGGCTGCTGCGAAGGATGGCATCCGGAGCGGCGATCCCACCGACTGATGCTCGCAGATGACGGAGCGACGAGGACCCATGCGCATCCTCCTTGGCACGAACCAGCTACAGAAGGATGCCGGCGCCGAGGTACTGCTGGCTAAGTTCGCCCTACATTGCCGGAAGGCGGGCGCGGACGTCGTCGTATATGCCAATTGGGACGGCTTCCCCATGACAGGGAAGATGCAGAAGGCACGGATCCCGATCGTCACGGAGCCGGGTGCCATCCGACCGCTCGATTTCGACCTCGTCTACTTCCAGCACCAGGTCGCGGGCCTCTTCGATTACACGCCTCACCCCGAGAACGCCGAGCGGTCGCTGGTCGTCTTCGCCAAACTGGCATCCGAGGGGTTCATGGAGTCGTCCGGCTGGGAATTGGAGAACGCCCTCGGCGACCTGATATTCGCCAGATCCCCGGAAACGGCGGCGGTCGCCGCGGCGCAGGGCAGCACGCTTCCCATACACATGTTCTACAACGCGGTCGCAGGTGACTTCGGCGAGCCGCGATCGCGCGCTTTGCCGAGCTCCCCACAGCGCGTCGTCGCCGTCGCCTGCCATCCCGAGTCCGACTTGAACAATGCGCTTCAGCTGCTCGGCGATCAGGTGCAGGTGCAGCACTTCGCGCGAACGAGTGACCTCGCAAAGGCCGGCGCGGCCGCGCAGCTGCTGAACGCCGACCTCGTCATCGGCCTCGGGCAGACGGTCCACTATGCCCTTGCCACCCGAACCCCGGTCTACGTCCACAATCAGTATGGCGGTCCAGGGTACCTGAACGACGAGAACTTCGAAGCGGCCGAGAAGGCGAGTTTCTCAGGCCGTTGCACGTCGCAGACCCGAAGCGCTCAGGCGATCGCCGCGGATCTCATGACTGGGTATGAGCAGGGGCGCCGCTTCGTGACGGGGCTCCCGAGCGACTTCGTTGAACGCTACATCCTCGCTCGACAATTCGATCGGCTGCTCCGCGCTCCTCGTGCGTCGAACACAGAACGTCAGGAACGGCTTGCGAGGATCCAGGGCGCGATCTCAAGAGAGCGCAACCTGGCCGAATACGTGCGATCCACCCACCGCAAGATCCAGATGCTGACGCGCATGACGAAGGCGTAGTGCCTTAGGCCGCTCCTCGAAAGTAGCCCGTGCGAAGCTCCGAACGGAGCCTCTGATCCTGCGATCGAGATCAGGCCCGGCGCCGATTGTGGTCCGTCCGGTTGAACCTTCTGCTATCTCACGGTATATGTACAGCCGTCACATTCTGTCTCCACGGGATGATGCCTGATGGCTCGGCGGGATAGATGTCCTTCCGGGCCATCGCCTTTTATGTGCAAGGGCGGCTCCTGTAGCGTCGTCCACAATCGCACAATTTGTCGACATGGGTGGAACTACACCGATCGCTGGACGGTGGCGGCTGCGATGTATATCGTAGCTGTATGCCGACATTGATCCGGCATCTCCAACTCTGACGTCGAAATGGTCGGGCCGGCTCTGGCGCGATGCATCGGCACGAAGGCAGCAGCATGGGCGCTCAACCGAACAAGGTCGAAGATCCGGAACGCCTCGCTCTACGCAAGCGGGGTGGGGTCTGGCTGAAGGAGCGTCGCGAGGCGGCCGGTCTGACGCAGCGCGAGTTCGCTGAGAAGGTCGAGGTCGGCTACTACACCTTTATCTCGCAGATTGAGCTCGGGCGAGGCCGCATCCCGCCGGAGCGTTACCACGACTGGGCCGTGGCTCTGAAAATGGAACCGCGCGAGTTCGTGCGCGAGCTGCTCGCCTTCTATGAGCCGAGCACCCACGCGATCCTATTTGGCGATAGCAAAAATTCGTAGTCGCGTCGCGGGAGCTGCTCTGACGGGACGATAACCCCTCCGTTGGATCAGCGTTCGCAGCGATCGCGAGACGGCTCCGTATCTTCATGGCTCCGCTCCGGCCGTTAATTGATGAAGATCATTAACATAGGTCTAGCCGAAGCCTCCACCTTGCCCATTTTTCGTCCCGGCCTCGCCCAGCGGTGCCATAATGCAACACGGCTTTGAGGGTCTGTTCAGGTTCGGGAAAAGTTTGCATCTCACTGTACAGGGGCACTTGCCAAGGTAGTGTCGCTGCTGTAGCAAGTTCGGCGTCCGGAGGAATAGGTCACACAGTTCTGGTTCTAGGCGGAGTGGTTGCAGCAAGTCTGCAGTCGGCCGACGGGATTTTTGTGCCTTCACTCCCAGTAGTCCGCAGGTACTTGACCTGCATCAAGAGATTGGGGCGGGGTTAACCTGACCCTATGGAGCGCTTTTGCGCTCGCATCACGTGGAGAGACTCGTGGAACCTACTACTCTCGAAATCATCACCGGTTATTACGAAAGCATTCTGCAGCGGTCGGGCGATGAGCTCACGGCTTCTGATCAGCAGTCGATCCAGTCGTACGCCGCTGCCGTCGAGTCGAATGCCATAACCCTTGAGCAGGCGCGTGCCGCGCTGATCAACTCGTCGGCCGGCCAGGACGTCCAAGACGTCGTCCGTCTGTATGGCGCGATCTTCGGCCGCGTTCCTGACGAGGAAGGTCTGGACTTCCAGGTTGACGCGCTCCGCGACGGCTACAGCATCGAGGACGTCGCGAACGGCTTTGCCGCGTCGGACGAGTTCTTCAACCGCTTCGGCAGCAACCAGGTCAACGAGGCGTTCCTCAACTCGGTCTACCAGACCGTGTTCAACCGCACGCCGTCCGCCGACGAGATCAACTTCTATCTCGAGTCCGGCTTCTCGGCTGGCCGCGTTCTTCTCGCCTTCTCGGAGTCGCCCGAGTACCGCGAAGACTCGCAGTCGGCGGTTGAGGAGTTCCTCGATACCGCTGCTCAGGGTACGCAGGACTTCACTGGTCCGCTGATCGGCGATGACGTCACTCCGGCGCCGACCGCGAACCTGACCCGCGAGATTGAGACTGTTACCGGCACGGACGGTGACGACATCATCAGCGGCGTCATCAGCGGTGCTGACACGCGCACCTTCCAGACCGGCGACAGCATCGACGGCCGTGGCGGCAACGACACGCTGCGCATCATCTCGACCTCCGGTGCGACGATCATCCCGGCCGCTCTGACGAGCGTCGAGAACATCGAGATCCAGGATTTCGGCGGCGCAACGATCGACCTGACCAACGCTACTGGCGTTGAGACGATCGCCTCGACCGGCGGCAACGACACGACCGATTTCGACAACGTCGGCAACCTCGTTGACGTCGCGTTCCGCAACTCGCAGTCGGGCCTCGACATCAACTTCCGCGCTTCGGTCGTTGCTGGCGCGAACGATGCCATCAACGTTGAGCTCGACAGCTCCGACGCCTACCTCGAAGTCGACGGTGTCGAGACGATCAACCTCGCCGTCTCCGGCGACGTCGACGGCGAAGCGAACGAGATCTTCTTCGGCAGCGCGGTGACCACGCTGAACATCGCGGGTGCTGGTTCGCTCGTCGCGAGCGGCCTCGGTGGAACCCTTGAGACCGTTGCGGCTGCTGCTGCTACAGGCGACATCACGCTCAACCTGCAGAACACCGATGACGTGTCGGTCACGACCGGCTCGGGCGATGACACGTTCCTCTTCGATGCCTCGTTCGATGCTGACGACACGGTCAATGGCGGTGAGGGCTTCGATGAGCTCCGGTCCACCACGTCTGGCGACCTCAGCTTGGCTGCCGGCGCTGCTCCGTTCAACGCGTTGACTTCAGTCGAGCGTGTTGCTTTCGATGGTACGGGTGTCACGCTGAACGGCGCTACCTTCACCAACGCTGGCATCACCAACATCGAGTTCAACACGAACTCGTCTGGTAACCCTGGCGACGGCGATGACGTCATCAACAACGCCGGCTCGGCCCGCACTTACGAGTTCGGTGTCAATAACGACGGTGACGCGACGTTCAACCTGAACGGCACGTCGACGACCCTCAACATCGACCTTCTGGGTACTGAGGAGTCGGTTGCAGGGGCCGCTGACGGCATCAGCGCCAATGTTGAAGACATCGAGATCAACCTGTCGGGCACAGCTCCGGCCGGCACGCTGGTCACGCTCAACCTGACTTCGGCGGGCAACCTCGATTCGGACAACGCCGTGTTCTTCGATGACGGCGTCAATAACGTTGGCGAGATCACCGTTGTGGCCGGCTCGACGGTCAACATCGATGGCTCGGGCAACCTGGACATCGCTGGCTTCACCAACAGCATCATCGTCAACGCCTCGGCGCTGACCGGTGATCTGGAGATCGAAGGCTCGGACTTCACGCAGTTTGCCACGGCAGTCGGCGCAGATGTGGCCCCCACCCCCGGCTCGCCGGCGGGTCCGGGTCCGGACGGTGTCCTCGGTGACGATCCGGCTACTGCTGGCGTCGACGAGTCGCAGGATGACGTCGCTGCTGTTGCTCCGACGCCGGGCATCGACAACAACGGCGACGGCGACTTCACCGATCCGGCTGTGGCCGCTGCTGACTTCGTTTCGGGCGCTGACACGATCACGCTTGGCTCGGGTCAGGACACTGTTGTGTTCTCGTCCGGTCTCGCGAGCGGTGTTGCTAACACCGATCCGTCGGCCACCAACAGCGACCTGCAGGTTGACGTAATCAACAGCTTCACTGCTGGCGCTAACGGCGACGTTCTTGATGCACGCTACAGCGTTGATGCTGACGCTGACTACACCGCTCTTGCTGCTGGTGTTCAGGCGAACATCAATGCTCTGTCTGGTAATGCCGGTCCGAACGCTGCGACGCTGACGAATGCTGCCAACCTTGCGGCGACAGCGACTGCTGGCGACGAGTGGACGGCCTTCACCTTCCAGGGCGAGACCTACGCGCTGTACAACAATGTTGCCGGCGGAACCTACGATCAAGCCAATGATCTCCTGGTGAGGCTGTCGGGCGTCAACGTCGCCAGCCTGACCGACGACAACTTCGCCTGATATGATCTTTCGCAAACAGCGAGCGATTAGAGCAGGGGGCCTTCGGGTCCCCTGTTTTGCGTTTAGAGCCCGTTTCACAAGTGTTTGGCGATGCGTCTAACGAGGATCATGGCGGCGGCGAGCATGAGGAAGGCAAGTGCCGAGGACGGTGTTGCCTCATGGTCGCGGGCGAGCCTGCGGCATCGCGCGAGCCAGCCGAAGGTTCGCTCGACGACCCATCGCCGGGGCTGCACGGCAAAGCCCTTCTGCCCCGGCGCGGCCCCGACGATGGCGACCTTCACGCATGTGGCTTGGCCGACCCGCTCGCCCGCGTAGGCGCGGTCGGCGAAGGCGCGGGTGAGGAAGGGCCACGGTCGACGCGAGGCACGCAGCAGCGCCACACCGCCATGGCTGTCGTGTAGGTTCGCAGGCGAGATGGCGGCCACGAGCACGCGTCCGTCCGTATCGGCCATGACGTGACGCTTACGTCCGACTACGCGGCGGGCCGGGTCGAAGCCGCGTGTGCCTGAAACGCCTGTGCCGCCTGATCGTGCAGCCTGGGCGTCGATGACCGCGGCGGTTGGGCTTGCCTCCCGTCCCGTGCGCTCGCGATCGGTCATGGTCAGCGCATGGGCAAGGCGCTCGAACACGCCAGCGCGAGCGAGGCGCAGAAACCAGCGATGCACGCTCGGCCAGGGCGGGAACTCGCGGGGGAGGTGTCGCCAGGCTCCGCCTGTCCTGAGCACGTAAAGGATCGCGTTCATGATGGCGCGCATAGGCCAGCGACGTGGCCGACCCTTCCGAGCCGGAACCGGCAAGAACGGCATCACGACGCTCCACTCCGCGTCCGTCAGCGAGGTTGCATAGGCATCGGGCGAACGCGCAAGCTGCGCACGGGCGGCGGGGGTCCACATGGGGCGATCTCGGAAGCGTCAGACACTCCTGAAACGCTTGAGACCTCCGTCGCTCACCCAGCCGCCAAACGCCCCTCAACTATTATGAAACGGGCTCTTAGATTCCGCAGGCGCCGGTAGCTTGTCGCATGATATCGTCACTATAGAGCGACACACGAGTGCCAATTTCCGCAGCGCTCGCCTGTCGAGCAACGGAGCCCTGAGCAAACGCGTTCCACCGAGAATTGCGCGCGACCCCGCGAGGTGGGCTAACGCCTGGGCGGCAACACGCTGCACTTTCCTGTCGGAGGGTGGGGGCAGGTATGCGCTGCCAAAGTCGACTTCAGAGAAGGTCGAGCCCGTCCTGAGCGGGACCTATGGCCTCAAGGGAGAGCGCTCAGCTCTGATACGTACGAATGACCTTTGGGGTCCTCTTCGCCGATGGGTCCGTTGATACAGGCGAGCCGCAACTATTGAGCGTCCGCATCTCGCAACGGGTCTCGAACGCACTCATCGCGATGTCGAGTCGCGGGCGCCTCATAACTATTAGCGCCCAAGCTGTAGCGCCATCGAGATCGATGCATTAGTACGCTTCCCGACGAACGATGGGGACGATGATGGGTCGCAAAAATGGTTTCACAGCGCTTCGACTTTTTGCTGCCGTCCTTGTCATTCTAACCCACTCCTATGTTCTTGGTGCCAACGTCGCCGATCCCATCATGGAAGCGACGAGACTGCTGCCTGCTAGCACCGTTGGCGTCGACCTCTTCTTCGTCATCAGCGGATATCTGATCAGCGGCTCGCTTCAGCGCAGCTCCGGCCCAATCTCCTATGTTCGAAATCGTGCCCTGCGGATCCTACCCGCCCTAGCGGTGCTCTGTGTGGTGACGGTTTTCATCATCGGCCCTATGGCGACGACCAGCCCTAATTATTTCAGCCAGCTGGAAACCTACCGCTATTTCGAAAATGCCTTCGTGTTCGGCTGGCATCCCTATCTCCCCGGGGTATTCGAGAACAACGCGACGTCGGTCGTCAACGGTTCGCTCTGGACGCTGCAGATGGAGGTGATCTGCTACTCGATCCTTCTTGTCATGGCTTGGTGTGGCTGCTTCAATTGGCGTGGAGCACTTGTCCTCACGCTGGTAAGCTGTTTCCTCTTCACCTTCCAGACATTCCCAAGAGCGCTGCTCCTCGTCAACTATGACGGTGGCATCGAGCTTTACTATCTTGTTCGGTTCACTGCGCTCTTTGGCGGTGGTGCACTGATTAAGCTTGTTGGCCGTCCCTGGGTGACGTCGCCGATTGTCACTGTCATCGCTGGACTGTGCATACTGGTGGCTTTCTACATGGGACGGACTGATTGGCGATATTTTCCGCCGATCTATCTCTTAGCTTTGCCTTGGTTCATCATCGGTCTTGCTGCTCTCTTGTCGGCGTTTAGTGCTCTCGACCGCATTGATATCTCTTATGGTCTTTATCTGTATTCCTATCCAATCCAGCAGCTGCTTGTGCAGGCGAATGGTGGGGCTATGGATCCTATGCTGCTCTTCGTGGCTTCGTCCGTTATCACTGTTGTGCTCGCAATATTGTCTTGGTTCTTGATCGAGCATCCTGCGATGTCGTTGAAGGCAGGGCGAACGCCCGTGAGTATGCGGTCGACCGCTCTTGCGGAGCCTGGTTTGTCGTCTTGAGGTTGACAGCGCACTTTCTGCGGGTGTGTCGCGAGGTGATTGACAGCCGGTCATCTGGTAGCGCACTTGCGCCTGGAACGTTCTCGCCGCCCAGAACCAGCGCATCGTCAAGGACGGCAAGCCGCTGGACACGCCGGAGGAGAACGGCGCCGAGCTCACCGCCCGCGCCAGCGCCTTCGCCCAGAAGACCCTGCCGGTCCTGAAAAGCCTCCAGGTGGCGTGACGTCGACGGGGCCGTCCCGGTCGCCGGCCGCGCCCGCGACGAGCGACGGCCTCCTCAGCCGATCTGCCGGTTGCGGTAGAGGTGGACGCCGTCGACTCGGACCACCGGGCGGCCGTCCTGGATGGTGGTGAGGGCAGGGCGGTCCATCTCCACCGCCCATCCCGCATCCTGCAGGAACTACATGAGGCGCCCCTCGATCGGGCGCGAATGGGTGCCGATCAGTAGCCGCTTCACGAAGCGCCGGATCTCCTCGAAGTTCTGCTCGACGAAGTCGACCTCGCGGCCCTGGATGTCGACGTGCAGGAGGTCGATCGGCTTGCCCTTGCACAGGTCCGTCAGCGGGATCGCCGGCAGGATGTCGTGGCTCCTGGTTTGCGCGGCCGCGCGGATCTGCTCGTCGGTCGGATCGAAGATCGGGGACGTGTCCCAGAACTCGGCGGGCCTGTCGACGTTGGGGAACAGGGCCTTCCCGTTGTAGGGAGCGGCGACGCCGCGGGTCAGCTGGAAGTCGCCCGGCCCGAAGCCGTTGATCGCCATGGTGGCGAAGGCGGTCGAGAGATGCTGCCCGTCGGCCTCGATGCCGATCAGCTCGACGCTCAGGCCGCGGCCCCGGGCGGCGGAGCCGAGATTGACCAGCCAGCAGGCCCAGCCGCATCCCAGCTCCACCATCCGAAACACGCCCTGCGCCTCGTCCACCGCGAGAAGCGCGGCGCCCCATTCGGCGATGTCGGCGTGCCAGTTGCCCGGAATCGGCAGCGGCTCAACAGTGCCCTTGGCGCCGGCCAGGATGCCCCCGAACATGTCGGGATCGATTCGTACGCCCAGGAAGTTCGTCAGATAGGGCGGATGCGAGGTCCGGTCTTTGTTCTCGAACTTCCGGATCAATTCGAGCGGGTCGAACGAGGCGTCGTAATGGGCGAGGGGGCTGAGGCGCCACTGCCCGTGCTTGATCGCGATCTCCTCCTTGAGGGTCCTGATCTCGTGCTGCAGGACGGCCTCGGGATCGATCACCTCGCCCCCTTCGTCCCACACCTTCCGCAGTCGCGGAATGCGAGGGGCGAAATCATTATCGAAGGCCATGCGGATCCCGATTGCTTGAGGAAGAAGCCGGGTGAGGAGGTATGCCGCCGGTCTCGCGATGACGGATGAGTGCCATCCTGCCCGCATGATCTCCGCCCGATCAAGCGGTCCGCAGTTCAGGTCGGCGTCGCCGATGCGTTTTCGTAAGCCGCTATTGCAGTAGCGCTTCAGCCGTACGCCTGAAGGATTACGCTCGCGGCGGCGGTGGGGATATGTCCACGCTGCGCGGGTGCGAGCCGCAGAGGGGGCAGCGAAGCTGGCCCTCATAGGCGGCGGGGTGGAAGCCGGGGTCGAGGACGCGGCGAAGCGCCTGGCACGAGGCATAGGTGTGCTTGCCGCAGCCACCGCAGATGATTCGCACCCATGCGCCGTAGCGGATGCCGTAGGTCAGATCTCGAATCACCCGGTAGCCCATCGCCCCATGATGCCGGAACGAACCGAGAACGAAAGGGTGCGGCCGCTCTAGAACGGCGGCCAGGAACGAAATGCACTCGGCCGCGCTTATGCAGCGCACCCGCGACCACACCGGCTCATCGCTGCGTAAGCGGTCGGGGCGCCGATGTTGCCTTCCCGTAGAGCCATCCTGAAAACTTTACGCATTTACTTAAGTTGCGATCAACCTCCGTATTTGTCCGTGGAGTAAGTCCCGAGGCATTGCAGGCACCGTTTCTGGAAGCATACAATCTACATACAGCCGCATGACGATTATCATTGCGTCAGAAACTGGAGCCGCTACCGTGACAATCGATCACACTTCGCCGAAGGCTGTCGATGCGCATCTCGGTGCGCGGTTAAAGCTTCTGCGCGAGCGGCGGGGCCTTTCCATGTCGGCGATCGGCCGGGGAATCGGCACGTCTTATCAGCAGGTGAAGAAGTACGAGGTCGGCGAGAACCGGATGAGCGCTTCGACGCTGTTCCGCCTCTCGCAGATCCTGGACGTCGAGATCAGTGACTTCTTCAAGGGATTGCCTTCGAACGCCGAGCAGCCGGGCAACAAGCCAGCCGACGAGACGGCCTCGGCTCGAAGCCTCGACCGGGCGCTCGGTAGGGTCAAAGATCGCGAAGTTCGCCAGCACCTCGAAGGCTTGTTGCAGGCGCTCGCCGCTCGACGCTGACTGCGCATTCTAGGAGCCTCTTCTGCAATCGGGTCGGTTCTCGCGCTTTGTCGCCGCTCGGCTCCCCCCCATGAAGTCAGTTTGGCCATCACCGCGCCAGACGGACCTGATTGATGGCGCGGGCAATGCCGGAGAATGCTGACATTAGGCGTGCGGCGTCGGAAGCGTCGTAGTAGTATGCGTCGCTCGTCGCACACTGCCGCAGCACCTCTTTAGCCTCTGGCTTAGTGACCATGAATGCGATCGAATAAATCTCAATCTTCTGAGACTTAACGTACGCGCACGCGTCAACTGTATCCTTGTTCACACTTGCGAACTGAGAAGCTGCCGTCTTTGAGTCAAAGGCGACGTGCTTGCCGCTGCTGTTGTGGATCAGTGTATTGTCTCCATCCGTCATTAGGATCATGATCTTGCGGGGCGATGTATTCTCAGGATCATAGGCGCCAGCCTCGGTGAAAGGCGCTGCGGGCGACAGGACGTTTTGACCCCAGACGATGCCGGAAGGGATGTGCGTGTTGGCCACGTAGCTGGATGGTTGATGAGTCATGGCCGCGACACCTGCCAGCAATGCGGCGCGATCTTTCGACAGCGGAATGATGGGGCGCGCGCATTGTAATGATTGTTCCACGTAGGCGGGATACTTGACCGTTGGACTCGTGTCGTTCAGGCGCAAGCTCCCTGATGTTCGCGTGCCAACGCAGCCATAGAAGCTGAAGGTTTTCTTCCAGGGGTCAGAGCCCGTACACTTCTGCTCATATACGTCCCTGGTTCCCTTTTCCAAGCATGTTTGAGATGTGTCATCGCAGGAATACGACTCTACGACGCCGTCTCTTGTTCTTGTGCAGGTCTTCTTCGGCCATTTTTTGCAGTAGGACTCAGTACCAGTCTTTACCTTTTCGGTGCATACGCGGTTTCCGCCACCAGTCTCCGTCCGCTCCTCGCCGTTAAGGGCCAGCCATGGCTGCGTTTTGTTATGGGCGCCCACGTTCACATGGTCGGCGTATGGAACAAGGGCCAGCGACACCGTGCCCTCTTCAGGCTTCGGATCGGGCATAAGCGCTTCCACCAACCCCTTGGCAGCGCGGCGCAGCGTTGCAATGCGCGTTTCGCCGGTCTTTGGGTCCGTTGCGATCATGGAGTACGTGTTGTCGAGCACCAGAGCCACCTCGACGGTCTGTTCGGGCGCTCGTTTGGCCACTGTCTCTGCCTGCAGCGGCATGGTGTTGAAATTGGCGATCTTCATGAACGTGGTTTCGACCACACCGCTGACGCCGATGGTGATCTCCTCGTCGTCACCCGAAAACGAAGCCAACTCAACAGACGAAATGGTGTTAACAGCCAAGTTTGAGCGGATGAAATCGGATGCTTGGGCCTGCAGCTTGTCTATATCCTGCTCGTCGGAAGCGGCTACAGCCAAGGCTGCCAGATCAACAGCGTCCTGAAGGTGTGCTCGCGCCTTGTAGTATCGGGCGCCGTCGATAGCAAAGCCAACAGCCAGGATCATCGGGATCAGCATCAGCGCTGACAGGATGGCGAAATTTCCGCTACGGTTGAGGATGAAAGAGCGAAGCACGGCGGAGGTCCTGTGCGAGAAACGACGACGCGTTGATCAATGTTGCTCGGTAATGGTCAGCCTACTTTGCACAATCTGTGCATGCCGTTGCTTTCTTTCCGCGAAAGCGGCCGTGGGCTTCTGCAGCCATGGGGACGGTGCCGACTATAGCGTAGCTAAGGATCGGCGTGTAATCATGAGATGTTTCGGAGACAACGAGCGTGAAGTCGCGCAGCCCCTCAAGATTGGGGGGCAGCGTATAGGCTGTGCCAGCAGCACGGCGGGGCATGTTCCGGACGACGGACCAAGTCACAGTGCCTTTGCCCGCAGCGTCGATCTGCACCACAGTGACACGAACAGCGATCGGCGTGGCGTCGAAACGACTCAGCATCACGTCGGCAACGTCGAAGGTATCTGCGACGCTGGATTTCGACAGATCTGTAGCCTGTGTGACAAGATCAACGATTGCCGTCGTGGCATTTTGCATCTTGTGATTAAAGATGAACGCTCGGGTAAGGTCGACGCCACCTATGTAAAGCAACAGGAAGATGGGCGCCACAAAGGCGAATTCCAATGCGGCTGCACCTGACTTCGCGCGAGAGAACCGCCGCACGAGAACCCGCGCCGCATCGATCATCAGAATGGCTCCGCCTGGAAGACAGCGGTGCTCGCAACAAGATGCTTGCCGCCGTCGACGTCTGACAGAACGCTATGCATGATGTCTGTGAAGAGCGGCCACTCGTAGAAGGTGCGGAGCGCCATGATCTCGCCGGCTTTGCCTTGCTCGTAGCGAAAATCGCTCGTGTTAAGCACTCCATCGTTGATCGGTGCTTGTGTTGGAATGGCAGAGAAGCTCGGATAGGAACGAAGATCGATCTTTATACCGTCGCAAGAGAGTAGGAGGTTGATCTCGTTGCAGAGCATCTTGCGGAAATCAGCCTCGCTGAGGTTGCCTGTGGCGACTTGTCCGGTCCGTACATCGCGCCCAGCTTTTGCGACTGCCTGCTCCAACGTTATATCGGCTACGAACACCATCGCCGTTTCTAGCAACGCAAATACGATGAAGAAGAATGGTGTAGCTAGGAACGCGAATTCGATGGCGGCGACGCCGTCGCGGTTCCTTTTCACTCGCTTCAGAAGCCGCAACTCTTGCGACTTGTGAGCCAAGCCGCAATGTAGGCGGCTCTTGAGCCAAGTGAGTCTGTTGTCGCGCATACATCCGAACCGATGGGAGAGCGCCTTCGCTCCTCACGCACAGCTTGTAACCGAAAACACTTAAAGCCCTCTGATCAAATCACCTCGCAACGAAGCGATCGGTGATGAGACCGGCTGTGAGGTTGGTAAGTGCGAGGTGGATGTCGGCGCCGCGCCCGTAGCGTATGGCAAGGCGTCGGAACTGTGGTAGCCAAGCCAAGCTGCTCTCGACCACCCGCCTGTGCCGTCCGAGCCGCCGGCTGCTCTCGATGCCGGGCCGGGCGATGCAGTCCTGGATGTGGCGGACGAACAGGGCCTGCCGGCATCAGCGATGGTCGTATGCCTGGTCGGCGTGGAGCTTGGTCGGGCGCTTGCGCGATGGTCCTCACCCCTGGCGTATGGCGCGCACGGCATCGACCATCTCCCTGATCATGCGATTGCTCTGGATGTTGTTGCCCGTCGGTTCGGCCGCGAGCGGGAGGCCTGCGCTTCCGTGAGGATGCGGCGCTCTGTGTCGGCTGCCTCGCTGAGGTCGATTGGGTTCGCCCTGATCGCCGTGCCCCGCTGTGGCAGCAGTCGAGGCTCTGTCCAGCGCGGCGCGGCTGAAGCCGATGGCGTTGCAGCGCCCATGACTGTAGCTGGAAGCTGTCAGCAAGGTGGACCAGCGTTCAACTGCATGCGGCTGGTAAGCAGGTGTCTCGTTCGGCACATGCCCGTGGTGGCGAAGGCATCTATGTGTTTCCGCATCTGAACGGAGCGAGAACGGAAGCTTTTGGGATCATCTTCCTAATCGCGTCGCGGTCTGGCATATCTCATTGCCTGGACGACGAGATTTGAAGCTGCCTCCCGTGCAGAGGGATGCAGTTGTAGTGCAGGATGGACTAACCAAACCCCGATCTTCCGACGCTAGCGTTGCATCGAGCAACGGCTCATCGAATCGACCACGATCCGGCCTGCCGGCCGGCCTCGCCGCGCGCTGCACCGAGCTCGGCATCGCGGCGCCCACGGCCGCGCAGATGGCAACGCTTCGCCGGAAGGCGAACGCCTCCCAGACGTCGGAAGACGACGAGCTCGATGCCTGGGTCAAGCGCGCCCAGCGCCGGGCGGCCAATCGCGCGGCCGATGATGCCAAATCGGCGCGGAAGGCGCGCCTCACGGCACGCTCGGAGCGCATGGCGAAGGCGCTGGCGGTGCGCGGCACGACGCCGATGAAGCGGCGCCAAGCGGCTGCTCGGACACAGGGGGCCGAGCCGCGGCGCGAGCTGCACTACCTCGACGTCGAGAACCCGTACTTCCAGAAGGAGCACCAAGGTGCGGCCGGTAACCCTGAGACGATCATCGTTGCGGTGAACTACGGCGAGAGCCCGCTCGTGCGCCTCAGCGAAAGCGGGGTGCTGCACCCGGCCGAGGCGCAAGCCGGCCTTCGCTTCCGCGACCTCTACGAGCGCGCCGGCAAGCGGTCGCCGTCGCCCGGCGACGTGAAGGAGCGCGTCGACGGCGGCAGCGCGCCGGACGCCTTCAGCGACGGGCGAATGGCCGCTGGCTTCCAGCTTCGCCTCGCCCACCTTGCCGTCGGCGAGCGGTACTACGGCATCGCGCGCTTCGTCGCCGGGGAGGGGCATTCGTTGCGCGACCTCACCCGCAAGCTTCGCTGTCGGTCACGCAAAGCGCGCCTGGCCCTCCGAGCAGCACTCGACGCACTTGCCGTCCACTGGGGTTTCTCGAACGGACCAGTCGGAGACCTCGCAGACGATGCGTCTGCCAATCACCGATCGACGCGGTCACGACGAGATGCGTAGCGTCTTGATGCGATTGGCGATGTCGTCGAAGATTGCCTGCAGCTGGGCCGCGTCGGTGACGTCGTAGTAGTGCGAGTTGTCCGAGGCGCAGCCCTTCAGGAGAGCCGAACTCGTCGCGGTGTCGACCTCCAGGCGGATGGTGAAGACTTCCACGCCCTTCTCCTTGGCCGCCTCGCAGGCGCGGCTCGTCATCCCGTCCATAGCAGCGGCAACGGTGGTGGCCTTCGGCTTGTCGATGGGCTTTGGTACGTCGGCCGGGCGCGCCAGGCAGTTCACCGGCGTCGGGTCGGTCGGATCCTTGTGCTTCTTGCCGTGCTTGTCGACCTTGACCTTCTTCGGCTTCTTGCCGGGCTTGGTTGGCTTGTCGGCGTCGTCCGACAGGTAGCAGCCGGTCGGCTCGCTCGTTGTTGCAACGCTGCCGTTCCAGCGCCCGTCCGCCACGTAGCCGAAGGAGGAGTAGGCCGAAAGGTTCGGGTTGTCGGCGCTGGCCACCGTGTTGTCGCCGTCGGTGAGGACGATCATGATCTTCTCGACGTCGGCATCGAAGGACTGTCCCTCGGCAAAGGGCTCGCCCGGCGACAGGACGCGGTTGCCCCAGGCAACCCCTTCCGCGATGTTGGTGTTGCCGGCGGCCTTCAGAGCGCTGATGTCGCGGGTGATCGCCGCGTAGTCCTGTGTCAGCGCGCGGATCGGACGAACGTCGCAGCCCGCGTTCGGCCCCTTGGCAGTGGAGGAGCCCGCCACGAGGGTGGTGACCGGAGAAAGGATGTAGCTGTCGGAACTCTCATCCACCTTCACGCCAAGGCCGGCGAGGCTGGCTTCGCTCGCGTAGCTGTTGCTATAGCGCGCCCCGGGAGCGTTTGCCGGCTCGGGCGGCACGAGAAGGGGCACGAAGAGGGTGCTCGGATCCTTGGCGTCTGGCGGCGTGTCGTCTGAGCCAAAGGTGCTGCCAGAGGGCTCTAGCCGCGTTTCGACGCAGCCGTTCCAGGACTGGCCGAGGTTGCGGAAGACGTCGAAGCGCGACACGCCGGCCGGGATCACGCTGTAGGGAACCTCAACCGCGCCGTCCTTGTCGATCCAGCCGGCGCTCGCCTTGTCGGAGCCGACGTTTACGAAGGAGGAGAAGGGCACAAGCGAGAACTTCACGCGCCGGCGCAGGATCTCCGTTTCCGTGAGCTCCTCCACCATCCGCTGCGCCGCCTTCTTCATCTCGGCGAGCTTGGTTCCGGCCATGGAACCGGTGGTGTCGAGAATGAGGGCGATCTCGTACTTCGTCGGCGGATATTCGGCCGTAGCCGCCACCTCGGTGTCCAGGCTCTCGAAGCCGAGAACCTTGGTCAGCGTCAGGTCGACCTTCGTTTGGGCGCTGACGGTGGCGCCGAACTCGGAAAAGGTGACAGCGAGAGCCTGGTACTTGCTGCCAAAGGTGGCGGCCAGCATGCGGGCGGCGACGCGGTCGGCTTCTGCCTGCTTGAAGGCCGCATCCTTCATGACGGCGAGCGCGGCCGCGTCGACTGCCTTCTGCAACTTGCTGCGCTCTGTCCATACGCGGGACAGGTCAATGCCAGCGCCTACGGCGAAGATCAGTGGTACCGCTAGGAACGCCGCTACGGTGGCGAAGTTGCCGCGTTTGTCGCGGATGAAAGATGCGGCTGACATCGTGACCTTGCACTTGGTACCCATCGCATGATGTCACCTGAACCAAGTTGATGAGCCGTTTCAAACATAAGGCGGATGCGCATAAGAGGCCGAGGGGCGCCATCAAATGGTGGACGAGGAGTAAAGATCCATCATCACTCAAAGTGAACTTTGATCATCATGTTATCGACACTCATATTGTAGGCGCGACCGGTACTTGATTCGATCTAAGCTGATCGGGGCGAATCTATACAAATCATTCACCCTGCATTCATCTGCCGGCATTTATCAGGGGCGCATCTCTTTGCGAGAAGCGTCTGATCGGTCCCGTCCCTTCTCGATCGGATGCCTACGGCTGGACGCTCGGGTTCGGGCGTCCAGCTATTTTTCTGATCATCGTTCGAGATCATAAAGAACTGTGAACAGCACGAAGCCTATCATGAGCTGCCGTGCCGCTTGCTTTGATAACGGATGGCACTTCCGAGACTTCTGCGTCGCTGTCGAGTGAGCACGAAAAGGTATCTCAAGGCACTGAGACTATCGGAGAGTTGAAGTCACCCTTGACCACGGGAAACGCTCGTGGCAGTAAATACGTATTCCACAGAATTGCGAGTAGGCTGAAAACGCAGCGTTTCTATCGCGCTTGACTGCTTTCGCGCGGTGCGGCACCTCACCAGATAGAGGCGCGGAACGGGGTTCAAACCAGCCTGTTCCGTGCTCATTTCTTGCGCTCCGGATGGGCCGGGGCGTAGGCATGGCGGCTTCACGTCATCGTCGTCCAGCTCGGGCTGCGGCTCTGCACAGCTGCAGCCCGTGACGACACTGGGCCTTAAGAGCGTCTAACAAAACTTCGCGGGGTCGGTCTGTCGGTGCTTTTCCGCCACCGCTTCCTCCCCGATGCTCGCCTATGCGCTGCATAGGCTCCGCTCGGCTCGTCGCTGCGACGAAAAATTTCTCTCCAGCCCTCCGCCCGGAGGTTCTGTTAGACGCTCTAAGTCCACTCCATCTGTGGAGATTTCTGCCGAGTCGCGCAACCTTGCGCCAGAGGCCGTCGCACTGAAAGCACATCCCGGAGGGCACCATGACGATGGCGGGCAGTGTGCGGGTCATGCTGCGCTGGTCGGACGTCGGCGGGCTCCGGCGCTTCGAGGAAGCGATCCGCGCGCTCGGTAACGACACGTCGCGCAAGGTGCTCGCCCGCGCGGTGAACCGCACCGGCGAGATGGCGCGCACGCAGGTGCGCAGCGCCCTGACGAAGCAGACCGGCCTGAAACGGAAGGTCATCATCGCGGCGGTGAAGACGAACCGCTCGGACTGGGAGGACCTGACGTTCTCGCTCTATTCGACCGGCGGCGACGTCAGCCTCAAGTTCTTCGAGCCGACCGAGACCGACGAGGGTGTTCGGGCCAAGCCCTTCAACCGCTCGACCGTCTTCCCGGCGACCTTCCGTCGCGGCGGCGAGTGGCCGGGCGGGCGCGGGGCGCTGCTCGCCGGCGGCCATGCCTTCTTCCGCGCCGGCACCAAGCGCCTGCCGATCGAGCGGGCGCGCTCGGGCGTGATCATCCCGGCCGAGATGGTGAAGGACGCGAGCGCCGAGGCCTTCACCTCGACCGCAGCCACGGTCCTGCCGCGGCGCGTCGAGCACGAGATCAAGCGGGTGACCAAGGGCGTCGTCTCGTAGCCGGCCACCTCAGGGTTGCTGCGCCGCACCATCCGGCAACCTACAGTGTTTCATTTTGGTGACAGTGTTGCAGTTTTGCACCTAGCAGGCCCCGGGTCGGGTCCTCCCCGACCCCTCAGGTCCTGCGGTGGGGATCAGCCCGATCCCTGACGCTGCGCAAAATCTCTATAGGGGGGTTCAGGGGTGAAATCGCGGCAGACGCCGGCGACCCGATCGCCGGCTAAGTCGCGGACGAAGCTGGATGATCGTGCGAACGCCGGTTCATTCGAGCAGATCGGCGACGCGCTTCCGGAATCGGCACGGGGTTCAGCCCTTCGCGGTCGGGCGAAGAAGCCTGCGGCATCGCTGCCGACCGAGGTGTCGACCAAGGATTTCGCCGATCTCGTCGGCGTCTCGTCCCGCACGGTTCAGAACCTCATCGCCGAGGGGACGATCGAGCGGACCGCCTCCGGCAAGATCCCGCTGGCCGAGGCGACTGCCGCTTATTGCGAGCGGCTTCGGCGCTCGGCCGCCGGTCGCGCGGAGGGGGGTGACCTCGACCTCGTCACGGAGCGGGCTCGTCTCGCGAAGGAACAGGCCGACGCGCAGGAGATGAAGAACGCCGTCTCGCGCGGCGAGCTGCTGAAAGCCGTCGACGTTCAGCGCGCTTGGTCCGACATCCTGCGCATGGTGCAGGCGCTGATGCTGAGCCTGTCGTCCAAGGTCCAGCAGAAGCTGCCGCACCTCACCGCCCACGACATCGACGAGATCGACCGCGTCGTGCGGCGCATCCTGGAGGAGGCGAGCGGTGGAGCTGCTTGATCAGATCCGGGCCAAGGCACTCGCCTCGCTGCGGCCGCCGCAGCGCCTGCCGCTCTCCGAATGGGCGCCGCGCAACATCAAGTTCCCGCAGGGCGTCAACAACGATCCCGGCTGGATGGAGCTCTGGCCGCCGCAGCGGGGCATCGGGGACGCGATCACCGACCCGTTCCTCGAGCGCGTCACGGTCCTGAAGTGCGTGCGCGTCGGCTACACGACCCTCCTGACCGCCGCGATCGCATCTTACGGCCTCAACGAGCCGTCGCCGATGCTGCTCTACATGCCGACCGACGACGACTGCCGCGATTACGTCGTGTCCGACATGGAGCCGATCTTCGACGCCTCGCCGGCGGTCGCGGGCCTGTTCTCGACGGACGCCGACGAGAGCGGCCGCTCGACGATCACCCAGCGCCGCTTTCCCGGCGGCTACCTGAAGGTGCTGGCGGCCAAATCGCCCCGCAACTTCCGGCGCCACTCCGCGCGCGTCCTTCTCATCGACGAGGAGGACGGCATGGAGCCGACGAAGGAGGGCGATCCGGTGACGCTCGCCGAGCGCCGCACGCTTGGCTTCGTGAACCGCAAGATCATCCGCGGCTCGACGCCGACCGATGCCTCGGTGTCGACGATCCTGCAGGCTTATCGCGAGAGCGACATGCGCATCTACGAGGTGCCGTGCCCCTCGTGCGGGGCCCGGCATCAGCTCGTCTGGGCTGACATCCGCTTTCCCGACGGGCCGGAGAGCGCGCACTGGCGCTGCCCGACCTGCGAGGAGGCGATCGCCGAGCGGTTCAAGGCCGAGATGGTCTCGAAGGGCGCTTGGCGGGCGACGCGCCCGGAGGTGAAGGGCCATGCGGGCTTTCACCTGAACGCGTTGATCTCGCTGTTTCCGAACGCGTCCTGGTCGAAGCTCGCCGACGAGTTCCTGCGGGCCCACAAGGATCCCGAGCGCCTACGGGTATTCAAGAACACGCTCCTCGCGGAGGCGTGGGAGGACGCGGCCGACACGATCGACGACGAGGTGCTCTTTCAGCGCCGCGAAGCGTTCGGGCTCGCCATCGACTGGGCCGACGAGGAGGGCGAGCTGCACCGGCTGGACATCCCGGCCGAGGTGCTCCTCATCACCTGCGGCGTCGACGTCCAGGACGATCGGGTCGAGGCGACGCTGCTCGGCTGGTCGGAGAACGGCACCGCCTTCGTGCTCGGCCACTTCGTCTTCTACGGCTCGCCGGAAGAAGACGGCACCTGGCGCGAGCTCGACGAGATGCTGCTTTCGCGCTGGACGCATCCGCTCGGCGGCAGGATCGGGATCGACGCGGCCTGCGTTGATTCGGGCGACGGTGGCTGGACCGACGAGGTCTACGCCTTCTGCGTCCCCCGCCTGCGCCGCGGCGTGATGGCGATTAAAGGCATGGCGGGCTTCTCGCGGCCGGTGATCGAGGCGTCGAAGGGCAAGATCCGCGGCGGCTCGGAGCTCGGGCGTGGCACGCTCTGGATCGTCGGCTCGGACGCGGTGAAGACGCAGCTGATGAACCGCGTCACGCGGGCGCCGGAGAGCTTGCGCTTCTCGAAGAGCCTGCCGCGCGTCTGGTTCGAGCAGTTCGCCTCGGAGCGGCGCGTCGTGCGCCGCATCGGCGGGCGTCCGGTCAGGAAGTACGAGCGGATCGGCGCCAAGGCGGCCGAAGCGCTCGACTGCACGGTCTATGCCTTCGCGGCACGCTCGGCGATCCCGCTCGCCGACTTCAACAAGATCCGGGCCCGCCTTCGCGGGGAGCCCACCACCCAGCCGACCGTGAGGCCGGCGACGCCGAAGGACTACCTCGGCGACACCAGCAACTTCCTCTGAGGGCACGATGGCCGCGACCGACTACTCGCCGGACGAGATCGAGTCCCGCATCGCGGGCCTTGAGGAGGCGATCGCCTCCGGCGCGCGTCGCGTCACCTTCATGTCCGCCGGCACGCGTCGCGAGGTGGAGTACAACTCGCTAACCGACATCATGCGCGCGCTGGAATACTGGAAGGCCAAGCGCCCCGCGGCCGAGCGGCCGTCGCTGACGACGCTGGCGAGCTTCTCGTCGTTCTGACCGTGAACGCGCTCGACCGGGTCATCAACTGGGTCTCGCCGACGCGGGGGCTGGAGCGCGCCCGCGCCCGCGTGGCGTCAGAAGGGCTCGGCGCGGCGCGCATGCTCTTCGACGCGACGCAGGCCGGCCGGCGCACCGAAGGCTGGCGTGCGGTCGCGACCGACGCCAACGCCGAGATCCGCGGGCAGGGCGACCGGCTGAGGAACGTCGCCCGCGACATGGTGCGCAACAACCCGCACGCCGCCCGGGCGAAGGCGGTCATCGCCAACAACGTCGTCGGTGCCGGCATCATCCCGAGCATCCAGGCCGCGAACCCTCGAGTTCGCGCCGAACTCGACCGGCTGATGAAGGCGCACTTCGACACGACGGCTTGCGATGCCAACGGCCTTCATGACCTCTACGGCCTGCAGCACCTTGCCATGGGCACGGTGGCGCAGGACGGCGAGGTTTTGGTCCGATACCGGCCGCGGCGTCCGGAGGACGGCCTGCCGCTGCCCTTCCAGCTGCAGGTGATCGAGGCCGACCACCTCGACAACGCGATCGACGGGCCGCTCTCGAACGGCAACTGGGCGAGCCAAGGCATCGAGTTCGACCTGCGCGGCAAGCGCGTCGCCTACTGGCTTTTCCAGGACCATCCGGGCGCCATGACCGCTCTCGGCATCGGCCGCTCGGTTCGCGTGCCGGCCGAGTTCGTCGCGCACATCTTCCGCGTCGATCGGCCGGGTCAGGCGAGGGGCGTCAGCTGGTTCGCGCCGGTGATCATGCGCCTTCGCGATCTCGCCGACTTTGCCGACGCGCAACTGATGCGCCAGAAGATCGCGGCGTGCTTCGCCGGCTTCATCGAGATGGCGGATCCGCTCGCCGGCGCGCCCTATGGCGAGAAGGAGGAGGGGCAGCCGCATCCGGTCGAGAAGATGGCGCCTGGCATGATCCGGCGCATGGGGATCGGCGAGAAGATCACCTTCGGCGAGCCGCCGCAGGTCGATGGCTTCGGCGACTACATGTCGGTGAACCTTCATGAGATCGCCGCCGGCATGGGCATCTCTTACGAGGCGCTGACGGGGGACCTCAAGGGCGTCAACTTCTCGTCGGGCCGCCTGGGGTGGCTGGAGTTCCAGCGCTCCGTCGGCACCTCGCAGAACCACATCATGATCCCGCAGCTCTGCCACCGGGTGGGCGCCTGGACGCTGAACGCGGCCTCCGTGATCCTGTCCGGACGCGATCGCGGCGCGACCATCGGCTGGACGCCGCCGCGGCGCGAGATGATCGACCCGACCCGCGAGGTGCCGGCCTCGATCATGGCGATCCGCGGCGGCCTCGCTTCGCGCTCGAACGAGCAGAGGAAGCTCGGCTTCGACCCCGAGGATCTCGACGCCGAGATGGCCGCCGACAATGCGCGGGCCGACAAGCTCGGACTCGCGCTCGACAGCGATCCGCGGATCCTCAGCCAGGCCGGGCAGACCCAGGCCGTCACCATCCCGCCCGAGCGGGACTGAGCGCCGCAGCGCGCCACCGAAACAGGAGAACATCATGGCGCACCGCCTTCTCGTCGGCGGCGAGCTCGTCCTTTACGGCGACGTCGGCCGCATCTGGTACGACGACGACGGCTTCACCGCGACCGATGTCATGGAAGCGCTGGCCGAGTTCGGCGAGGGCGACCTGACCGTCCGCCTCAACTCGGGCGGCGGCCTCGCCTTCGAGGGCATCACGATCTTCAACCTGCTGCGTGCCCACGCCGGCAGGATCACCATGATCGTCGACGGCATCGCGGCCTCGGCCGCATCCGTGATCGCCATGGCGGGCGAGAGCCGCATCATGCGCCTTGGCGCGATGCTGATGATCCACGATCCGTCCTCGGTCACATGGGGCGACGCGCAGGACCATCGCCACACCGCCGACCGGCTCGACGCGCTCGCGACGAACGTCGCCGGCATCTACGCCCGCGTCAGTGGCAAGGATCTCGACGAGGTCCGGGACCTGATGCGGGTCGAGACCTGGATGAGCGCCGACCAGGCGCTCGAAGGCGGTTTTGCGACCGCCGTCGACGAGGAGGCCGCCGAAGAAATGTCGGCCTTCGCCTACGACGCGTACCTGCACGCGCCGTCCACCATCCCGCAGACGGCCTACCGCCCGCGGCCCTCCCTCTCCGCAACCTCCTCGGCCCCGGCCGCGAAAACCAAGGAACACGACGTGTCCGCACTCAGCGCCACGGCCGCGCAGCTGGCCGCCACCACGACCCACACCCAGCCGACGATGGCGGCTCCGGCGCCTGCCGCGCCGTCCGCTCCCGCCCCCGCCGCACAGCCGGCGCCGGCTGCCACGGAGCTTCAGCCGACGCAGCCGACCATGTCGGTGCGCGACGCGACCATGGACATCATGTCCCGCTGCCGCTCGGCGCGTCTGTCCTCCGAGCAGACGTTCGAGGTGGTGGAGAAGGCCGCCGGCAGCGTCGAGGCCGCGAAGGACCTCATCATCACCATGATGGCCGACCGCGACCCGCAGCCGAACATCACCTCGGCCGTGCGCGTCACGGCCGACGGCCGCGACCGCTTCCGCGAGGGCGTGACGCTCTCGCTGATGCACAAGGCCGGCATGCAGGGCGGCCAGGTAAACGAGTTCACGGGCTATACCCTGAAGGAGCTAGCCCGCGCCTCGCTCCAGCAGGCCGGCCTGAAGTTCGACTATGCCGATCCGATGGAGCTCGCCGGCGCCGCGCTCAACATGCCGACCATGATCGGCGGCATGCACACGACGTCGGACTTCGTCGTCGTCCTCGGCAACGTCGCGAACAAGTCGATGCTGCGCGGCTACGAGGAGGCCGACGAGACCTTCGAGCTGTGGACGGCGCGCGGCGTCCTCAACGACTTCAAGGAGGTGGCCCGCGTCGACATCGGCTTCTTCCCCTCGCTGAAGGAGGTGCCCGAGGGCGGCGAGTACAAGTACGGCACCGTTGGCGAGCGCGGCGAGAAGATCCAGCTGGCGACCTACGGCCGCAAGTTCGCGATCTCCCGCCAGGCGATCATCAACGACGACATGAACGTCTTCACGCGCATCCCCCAGCGCATGGGCCGGGCGGCGCGCCGCACGATCGGCAACCTCGTCTACGCCATCCTGATCGACAACCCGGTCATGTCGGATGGTAAGACGCTCTTCCACGCCGACCACGGCAACCTCGCCAATCCCGGCACGGCGCTCTCGATCGCCTCGATCGACGCAGGCCGCGCGGCCATGGCCAAGCAGAAGGACGGCGCCGGCGAGGCGGTCGCCCTCAACGTGCGTCCGAAGTTCCTCCTCGTGCCGGTGGAGCTGGAAGGCACCGCCAAGGTGCTGATGGAATCGGAGTTCAGCCCCGAGAAGACGCAGCGCGTGCCCAATCATGTGCGCGGCCTCGCCCAGGTCGTGTCCGATGCCCGCCTGTCCGGCACCGCCTGGCACCTCGCGGCCGATCCGAACACCTACGACACGATCGAGGTGGCATATCTCAACGGCAACTCGCAGCCGACGCTCGAGCAGCGCCCCGGCTGGGACGTCGACGGCACCGAGTTCAAGGTGCGCATCGACGCCGGCGTGAAGGCGCTCGGCACCCACGGCCTCTACAAGAACCCCGGCGCGGCCCCGAACTGACCGGGCCCGCCGGCCCCGGCGCGTAGCCGGACGGCAGATCGCGGGGCGGCGCCCGGCGCCGCTCCTCCCGCACTCCTCCAAGGATCACCGCCATGAAAAACTTCGTCCAGCAGGGGGACACCATGCAGCTGCCGGCGCCCTACGATGTCGCGTCCGGCGAGGGCGCGCTCATCGGCTCGCTCTTCGGCGTTGCCTGCGCCAAGTACCAGAACGCCGACCCGAAGGCGCAGTGGAAGACGACCGGCGTCTTCACGCTGCCGAAGACCTCCGCCCAGGCGTGGACGCCCGGCGCCAAGGTCTACTGGGACGCCACGAACAAGGTGGTCACGACCACGGCCACCGGCAACACGCTGATCGGCGTCGTGGCGGCTGCCGCGGGGAACCCGTCCGGCTTCGGCGACGTGCGCCTCAACGGCGTAGCCGCCTGAGGCTGAACGATGGACTGGTTCCGGCTGGCCGCCATGGTCGATCGACAGATGGATCGCAGCTGGTCGGAACCCGTCCGCCTCTCATTTCTGGTTGGCGGCGCCGTCGACCAGCTTCGGCCGGCGGTCGAGATCCAGGCGATCCTCGAGACCTTTGACGGCTCGCAGACGGACCTTGACGGCGGCAACTCGCAGTCCTGGCAGACGCGCCTTGTCGCAGGCCGCGCGCGCCTCCGCATCCACCGCGCCGAGCACCCGACGATCATGCTTGCCGAGGGCGACGCTGTGAAGGCGCTGGCCCGCCCCGGCCAACCGTGGTTCGCCGTCCTCTCGGTCAACGATCGGGACGACACACACATCGTGGCGGAGCTCGGCGAGAAATGAGCCTCGTTCGCATCGCGCTGCGCCTCGCCGCCGTCGAGGCGATCCGGGGGCGCACCCTCTTCGGCGACCGGGTGATCGACAGCCCGAACGGCGCCTTCGACATTCAGGCAGACGGACGCTTCCGGACCGCGCAGGACAAGCCGTTCATCGCCGTCTACACGCAGTCCGGGATGGTAAAGCACGAGCGCGGGAGGAACCTGCACCGGAACGGCTCCTGCGAGATCGTCTTCGAGTCCGGGCTGTCATCGGCCATGACCGAAACGGATCCCGAGACCGGCGCGAGCACGCTCGCCGGCATCTTAGTGCCTGCCACCGACCGCAACATCGAGTTCCAGCTCGACATCGTCGGCCGCCAGATCCGTGACGCGCTGGTCGATCCCGACAACGCCTGGGGGCAGATCTTTCTCGGCCTGACCCTCGGCTTCCATGGGACCGACTATTCGGTCGCGAGCAGCCGGTCGAGCGGTCAGAGCCTCGCCGGGCACCAGATGAGGATCAGCCTCGATCTCATCGACGATCCGGTGCGAGGCGAAACGCTGCCGGAGGGCGCCTCCTTCGCACGCTTCCTCGCCGCGCTCGCCACCAGCAGCGATGCGACCCTTCAGGCGCACTCGCAGACGATGGGCGAGGTCCTCGGCCTCGACGCAGATCCCGACTGGATGCAGTTCCAGCGTCGCGCGGGCTACACGGCGGACGCGCTGCGCGCCCTCGGCCGCGGCCCGATCGCGGGCGACGTCGATCGCGCGACGCCTGTCTTTGCCGCGGCGGAGATCAACGCCGCCGGCTCCGGTACGATCAAGGTGCCGTGATGGAAAGCGAGCTCCTCGCGCTGCGCCTCGAGGTCGAGCAGCTGCGCACCGTCATCGCTCGCATGATCCAGGTCGGCCCGGTGCACGAGGTCGACGCCGGCAAGGGCTATCGCCTGAAGCTCGGCGAGGACGAGGACGGCCCAGTGCTCTCGCCCTGGTACCCGCACCCGGAGACCGGCAAGACGAGCATCCCCCTGAAGGTGGGGCAGATCGTCGGCGCGATGAACCCGACCGGCGACCCGCGCCAGGGCCTGCTCTTCCGCGGCGGTTATTCCGACGCGCACGCTTCGCCGAACGACGACATGGACGCCAACGTCTTCGAAGACGCGGGTGTGCGGATCACCGTCGCCGGCGGTGGCCTCGTCATCACTGCCAACGGCCATGTCACCGTCAACGCGTCGTCCGTGTCGCTTGGCGGCGAAGGCGGCAAGCAGGTCGCGCGGATCGGCGACAGGGTGCGTGTGGCTTCCGGGTCATCGGCCGGCCTGTGGCCGATCGTAGAAGGCTCGTCCGTCGTCTCGGCGGTCGACTGAGTTTCAAGAGGATCCTCATGGACAAGCAGACCTACCTGGTGGCCGAAGGGGTCGCCTGGGTGAACGGCGCGCGCGTGCCAGACAGCCGCGAGGTCACCCTGACCGAGCCGGAAGCCCGCTTCGATCTGGAGCAGGGCCGCATCACGGCGAAGGACGTGATCCAGGCCGAGATGCCGCGCGACGCCGGCAAGTCCAAGGGCTGACGCCGTGGCCGACTTCGACCAGCGCACGGGCGCGATCCTCGACGACTACGGATCCGCGCTCCAGTCGGTCGAGATCGTCTTCACCACGCGCCTCGGCGAGATGGTGATGCTGCGCGAGTTCGGCGCCGGCCTCGTCGAGCTGCTCGGCCGGCTCTTCGTGCCGCGCCTCTTCGCCGCGTTCCGCGCACTCGTCATGGCCGCAATCGACATTTGGGAGCCGCGCTTCCGGGTGCGCCGGATCGACCTCAGCGGCTCGGTCGACGAGGTGCGTCTCGGGCGGGCCGGCTTCAACATCGAGGTGGAGTGGCGCCCGCGCGCCCATCTCGGCGACGAGACCGTCGAGGGCGTGCGCACCTTCGGCCTGACCTTCCTCGACGGAGCGGTGCGCGTTCGATGACCAGCGCTCCGACCACCATCGACCTGTCACGCCTGCCGGCACCGCTCGCGATCGAGGCGTTGAACCCGGCCGCGCTCGAGACGGCGTTCATCACCCGCTTCGTCGAGAACTGGGACGAGGAGCGGGAGCGCGATCCGACGCTGCCCGCGTTCACGATCGCCGGGCTTCAGGCGAACCCGGCCGCCATCCTGAAGCGCGTCTTCTCCTACCTGCGCCTTCTCGATCGGCAGCGCGTCAACGACGCCGTCCACGCGGTGCTCGCGCCGACTGCGGCCGGCGCCGACCTCGACAACATCGCCGCCGCCGCGAACGTTCAGCGCCTCGTCGTCGTGCCGGCCAACCCCGCCACGAACACGCCCGCCGTGTTGGAGAGCGACGCCGCGCTGCTGCGCCGCTACCTCCTCAGCTTCGACCGACCCTCCGCCGGCTCGGCCGGGCGCTTCCTCTTCGAGGCCTGGACGGCCTGGCCGCAGATGGGCGACGTCGCCGTTGTCGGACGCGCGGTGCACGGGCGCCGCGGAGACGTCGACATCGTCGTGTCGGGCCCCGGCGGGCGCGAGCCGACACCGGCCGAGCTCGCGGCCGTGCGCGCGGCCGTGACGACGCCGACGGTCGCGCCGGAAGCCGTGGCGGTCAACGTCCTGGCAGCGACGCGTCGCCTCTACGCGGCGAGCTTCGTTGCCGAGATCCCGCCCGGTCCCGACGCGATCCTCGTCGCAGGCGAGGCGGCAGCGCGCGTCCGAGCGGCCGCGACGGTGCGCACGACGATCGGTGGCGAGGTGCCGGCCGGCCTTCTGGGCGGCGCGGCCTACGGCGATGGAACGACGGTCCTCAAGGCGCGCGACATCTCGCAGGTCGCCATCGATCCCGACCCTTATACCGTGCCGGTCTGCACCGGGATCGTGGTCACGCCCGAGGTGCGCGCGTGAACGAGATCTCGGCGGAGGATCTCCTCCAGAGCGCGGCCGGCCCGATGCTGCGCGCCTTGGCGGCTGCGTTCACCGACGATCTGCCGGTGCCGATCCGGCAGATCATGGACCCGGCGACGGCGCCCGCTGCCTTCCTGCCGTTCATCGCCGCGCACCGCTCGGTCGACCTCTGGTTCGACGACTGGCCGGAGGCGCGCAAGCGCCTGATGGTGGCAGAGGCCGTGAAGCTCGCCGCCCTGAAGGGCACGCGCGCCGCCGCCGCGGCCTTCCTGCCGTTCGTGGACGCGCAGATCCTCGACCGGCTGTCCTACCCGCAGCGCTTCGTTCTCGGCTTTGGGGCGCTCGGCGTCACGCCGATCGACCACAAGCCCTTCACCACGCACTTCCTGATCAAGGTGCCGCTGCGCGCGCCCGTCACGCCGATCGTCCTCGGTCAGACGGGCCTCGGCGAGGGCGCTCTCCAGGAGGTCGACCTCGAACCGATCCAGCGGGTCAACCGCGCCCTCGTCGTCTCCAAGGCGCCCGAGACGCTTCTCTCGGCCGACTTCGCCCACCGCCGCCCGCTGACCTTCGGCGACCGCCCCAAGCTCGACGGGACCCACCGCCTCGGCGGATGGGTCGACCGCGCGACCCTTCAGGAACTTCCATGAGCAAGCGCCGCAACTTCGAGCAGGCCGAAATCCTCGGCCCGGCCGACCTCGACGATATGGGCTTCTTCGCGCAGGGCGCCGGCGACAACCTTGCCGGCGACGCGATCGGCTACCCGTTCCATTGGGCAGGGTTCACCGTCGCGATCCGATCCGTCCAGGAACTCCGGATCTCGGCCGGGCGCTTTTTCGAGGGGCGCGTCGTCTATGCCAAGGGCGAGGAGAGCGTCGTCAATCTCCAGTCCTATATTCCGCGCGTCGCCACCGACGAGCGGTGGGTCGCGATCCTCGCGCGCGGCGACGTCAAGACGATCGAGGCGGATCGCACCTTCCGGAGCGGCACCGACCCCGAGACGTCGGTCATCGTCACGAAGAAGTCGCCTTCGCTGATCGACCGCACGATCGAGTTCGTGGTCCAGCAGGCCCAGAACGCCCCGCCGCCGGCGCTCCGCCCGGTGGTGGCGGCCACCGACTGCTGCGTCGCTTATGTCCGGCTGACCTCCTCCGGCATCCAGGCGATCGAGCCGGGCGAAGCCTTCCGGGTGAAGAGCCTCTTCGAGGTCGAGGGCCGCGTCACGGATCTTGAGCTGGATCTGACGACGCTTCGTCTGCGCACCGAGGCGATCGAGACCAACCTTGCCAACGTCAACGAGAAGATCACCACCATTCCGCGCCCGGAGCTGATCCGGAACCTGATGCGCGATGCCGCCACCATGCGGCGCCTTCTCAACCTGCCGCGCGAGGCGCGCCAGTACTGGTACGACCCGGGCCTCGTGCCCGACCAGTGGGGCGGCCCGAAGGCCGGATCCACGGGTGACGCCGATTGGCTCGCGCGCGTCCGCGAGGGCATCCGCTTTCCGTGGGAAGCCTCCAAGCAGGGGCTTCTGCGCCCGAAGAACGAGGACGATCAGCGCATCCGGCTCAAGGGCCGCAAGATGATGCCCACCTACACCGAGGCGGTCCGCATCCAGAACCTCGGCGCGGACGGCTCGCGCAACATTTCGCAGCTCCAGCACACCATCACGACGGCGGTGCAGCGCAGCGTTTCGCGCTCGTCGGTCAGTTACGGCCCGACCGTCCAGCAGTGCGAGAACGTCGCCGAGTGGGCGAACCTCGTCGACCGGCAGGCCGGCGAGACCTTCTCCAAGGGCAACGAGACCTTCGAGGTGGTCGGGCTCGCCGACCACTACAACAACACCGTGCCGGAGCTGACGGAGCTTCACGCCGTCTACAACATCCGCGAGGTGCAGACCCGGTCCTGGACGGAGACCTATTGGGACTACGTCACCGAGACGATCGGCGTGAACGGGTCGGTCTACGGCCAGACCTTCCTCGTCGCCCAGCCGATGGTGGTCACCGCCATCAACCTGTTCTGCACCCGCAAGGGCACGGACGGCGACATCCACCTGTTCCTGTGCGAGACGACGGACGGCGCGGCGCCGCGCTTCGACAAGGTGCTGGCGAGCACGACGCTGAAGTACGAGGA
>CANJKV010000027.1 GCA_947474855.1 Aurantimonadaceae bacterium
GCCGAGCACCGGCCCGACCTCGTGGAGCCGGCCCTGCGCGCGCTTCTCGCGCGCCCCTCGGCCGCAGACGCGCCGGCCCGCCTCCTCGCCGGGGCCGGAGCGCCGTGAGCCCCAGGCCGATCGGGGTCGACGAGGCGCGCGCGCTCCTGCACGGCACCGGCGAGGTCGCGTTCCTCGACGTGCGCGAAGCGGCGGACTACGGCGAAGGGCACCCGCTCTTCGCCGTTCCCTGTTCCTACAACAGCCTCGAGGCCGAGGCGGCCCGGCTCGTTCCCGCGCGCGACGTTCCCGTGATCCTTCTCGGCGACGGCGGCGCGCACGACGTCGCGCAGCGCGCCGCGCGGCGCCTGACCGCGCTCGGCTACGTCGACGTTCGTCCGCTCGCCGGAGGCGCTCCGGCCTGGGCGGCTGCCGGGCACGCGCTTTATGCCGGCGTCAACGTGCCCAGCAAGACGCTGGGCGAGCTTCTGGAACACGAGCGCCATCCGCGAACGCTCGCACCCGAGACCCTCGCGGCCTGGCAGGCCGAGGGGCAGTCGTTCCACGTCTTCGACGTGCGCCCGCCCGGCGAATACGCCAAGATGCGCGTGCCGGGCGCGACCTGCGCACCCAACGGCGAACTCGCTCACCGCTTCGACGCGCTCGTGCCCGATCCTGCGACGCCCGTCGTTCTCACCTGCGCCGGGCGCACCCGCGGCCTCGTCGGGGCGCTCGGCCTCGCTCTGGCGGGGGTTCCGAACCCGGTCTTCGCGTTGGAAAACGGCACGCAGGGCTGGGCCTTGGCCGGCCTGCCTCTGGAGCGCGGTGCCCGGGCCGCGCCTCTCCCATCGCTGCCGCCGGAGGCTTTCGCCACCAGCCGGCGGCGGGCCGACGCGATCGTCGCCCGCCACGGCCTCGCCGAGATCGACGCGGCGGCGGCCGTCCGCCTGCGACGCGACGGAACGCGCGTCACCTTTGCCTTCGATCTGCGGGACGAGGAGGCGCGCCGGTCCGCGCCCGTATCCGGAGCGGAGCCGGTGCTCGCCGGCCAGCTCGTCCAGGCGAGCGACCTTTACATGGGCGTGCGCCGCGCGCGGGTGATCCTCGTCGACGATGCCGGCCTTCGCGCCGCGACGAGCGCCGTGTGGCTCGCCATGATGGGTTTCGAGCCCATTCTTTTGCGTCTCGACGCATCGAAGGCACCAGTCGATCTCGCGCCAGCCTTCGCGCCGCCCCTCCTCGCGCCCCCGTCCGGCCTCTCGCCCGAGGCCGGCCTCGCCATGGCGGCCGAGCCCGGCACGGCCGCCATGGACCTGCGCTCCTCGGAGGCGCGAGACCACTGCGCCGTGGAGGGCGCGATCTGGACCTATCGCGCCGCCCTGCCGGACGCGCTCCCGGCGGGGACGCGGCGCGCCCTCCTCCTGGTGTCGGATGCCGGCATGGCGGCGCGGGCCGCGCTCGACCTCGCCGAGGCGGGCATCGAAGCGGCCCACCTCGTCGTCGACCCCGCCGCGATGGAGCGCGCCGGCTGGCGGCTGGACCGCGCGCCCGAGCCTTTGCCGCAGAACTTGGCGCGAGACCGGGTCTGGTTCGTTCACGACCGCCACGACGGCAACCGCGAAGCGTCGCTGCGCTACCTCGCCTGGGAAACCGGTCTCGTCGACCAGCTCGACGCGGCCGAGCGCGCAGCCTTCCGGCTGGACTGACGAGCCGCCCGACGGCGGCCACGAAACCGAAAAAGCCCCGGCGCCGAGATCATCGGCGCCGGGGCTTTTTTCCTGGGGCGGCCGGGGCGGAAAGCCGGGCCGGGCTCAGTGCCGGCCGCTCGCTCCCGCCTTGATGCCGGGCTCGGCCTCCGGCACGCTCGCCTGTCGGGCCAAGGCTTCCATGGCGGCGCTCTCGGCCTCCTCGGCCAGCACCTGCTTGCGCTTGCCCCAGGCGGTCATCGCCATGGAGAACAGCATGATGCCGAAGATCGTCATCGCGCCCGGCCGCTCGAAGAGGTAGGTCGGGTCGCCGCCGGAGAGCTGGTAGGAACGCAGGAACTCCGTTTCCAGCATGCGCCCGAGAAGCAGGCCCACCACCACCGCCGCGACGGGATAATCGAACTTCACGAGCAGGAAGCCGATCAGCGAGAAGACGAAGAGCGTGATCGGACCGGAGATCGAACCCTCCACCGCATAGGTGCCCATGGTGGCGATCACGAGGATCGCCGGCAGGATGTAGCGCGTGCGCACCCGGACGATGTTGGAGGCGACGTAGATGAAGCCGATGCCGACGAAGAGGAGGACGATCGCCTGGACGATGTTGTTCAGGATGATCGCGTAGACCATCTCCTTCTGCGTTTCGATGAACTGGGGTCCGGGCACGATGTTGTGCATCATGAAGGCCGCGAGGAGGATCGCCGTCGCGCCGCCGCCAGGGATGCCCAGCGCCAGCATCGTCGCCATCGAGCCGCCCTCGGCGCTCGCCACCGCCGATTCCGCGGCGATGACGCCCTTCGGATTGCCCTTGCCGAAGCTCGACGGGTCCTTGGAGGTGCGCTTGGTCTCGGCATAGGCGATGAGGTTGCCGAGCGAGGAGCCGACGCCCGGCACCGCGCCGATCACGATGCCGATCACCGAGCCGCGCACCAGGACGCCGGGATGGCGGAAGGTCTGCCAGCAGCCCGACAGGATGCGCGAGAGCGAGACCGTGCGCGAGCCCTCGGCCTCGATGATGTAGTCCTTGCCCGCGAGCGTCAGGAGCTGGCCGGAAGCCAGGAGGCCGATCATCGCGGGGATCGGCGAGATGCCGTCGAGAAGGCTCGGCATGCCCATCGTGCCGCGGATGAAGCCCGCCGTGTTCATGCCGACGCCGCCGAGCAGCAGGCCGAAGGCGGCCGCGAACAGGCCGCGGCTGATGTATTTCGAGCCGAGCGAGCCGATGAGCAGCATGCCCCAGATCGCGACCGCGAACATTTCGAGCGGACCGATCTTCAGAACGATGTCGGCGAGCGGCTCCACCACCACCAGCAAGAGCAGGTAGCCGAAGATGCCGCAGATCGTCGAGGCGAACAGCGCGTAGCCCAGCGCCTCGTTGTGCTGGCCCTTCTTCGACATGGCGTAGCCGTCGAAGGTCGTGGCGTAGGACGAAGGCGAGCCCGGTATGTTCATCAGGATCGCGGGCACCGAGCCGCCGAACCCCGCGCCCGTATAGACCGAGGTCAGGAAGACGATCGCCGAGAAGAAGTCCATGTAGAGCGACATCGGCAAAACGATCGCCATGGCCATGGTGATCGAGACGCCGGGAATCGCGCTGAAGACCAGCCCGACGATGAGGCCGGGGACGATCCAGCCCCAGGATCCGGCCGAGGTGGCCATGATCCCGAAGGCTCCCATGAGAGCGTCCATGTCGATCATGTTGCGGATGTCCTTTGCTGGGCCCGGCTCACAGGAGCGCGGTGACCATCGGATAGGGCATGAGCGCCCGGAAGCCGTAGACGGCGACGACCGTCACCGCGAGCGGGTAGAGCGCGAGCGGCAGCGGCCGGCGCTCGCCGCAGATCAGCATCGTCGCGAGCGCGAAGAGGAGGATGCCGACGTCGAATCCGAGCGTCGTCAGCGTGAAGACGAAGACGCCAAGCGCGACGCCGAGCAGCGCGACGCGGACGAGCGCCCGCCCCTCCGGCAGCTTGGGCTGGAGCGGGTCGTCGATCGCCGGCGCTTCCGGCTCGGGCACGGCGTCGGCCCGGTGGAAGCACTGCGGCACGATGAAGAGGTAGAGGACGAGCGTCGCGATCGCGAGCGGCTGGACCAAGAGGAGGTTGTTGATGCTGAGCGACACCGAGCGCGCGTCGAACAGGTACCAGAGGACCAGCGCGGCCATGATCGACACGAAGGCGAGGTGCAGCCGGTCGACGCGGTATTCTTGGCGCATGATGCGCATGGGGCGGCTCCCGGTCTGTTGAGGCGGGTGGGGACGCATCCGCCCGCCGCGGCGGGAGCCGCGAAGCGGGCGGAGCACGGCGCTCGGGAAAGGCTTACTCGCCCTTCAGGAGAGCCTGGTGCTTCTCCATGGTCGCGGCGTTGTCGATGAAGGCCTGCTGCGAGGCTTCCGGCCCGTACCAGGTGGTGGCCAGCTCCTGCAGCTCGAGGGCCTTGATCGCGTCCGGGTTCTTCGACGCCTTCTCCACGGCGGCGAGGATCTTGGCGTAGACCTCGGGGTTCTCGGTCTTCACGGCCGAGGCCACGACCCAGCCGCGCTGCGATCCGTCGACGAATTCCTGCTGGATGCCCGTCGAGCCGATCGTCGGCGCGTCGGGCCACCACTCGGGCGCGGTCTCGGCGTACATGGCGAGCGGCTTGATCTTGTCCTTCAAGGGCAGGAAGCCCTCGCCGCCGACGAAGGCGATGTCGACCTGCGCGCCGGCCGCCGCGTTCCGGGCCGGGCCGCCGCCGTCATAGGTGACGATGCGGAGCTTGCTCGCATCGATGCCGGCCGCCTTCATCGTCAGCATCATGTTGGCGTAGTCGGCCGAGGCCGGCTGCACGCCGATCGAAAGGCTCGACGGGTCGGCCTTCAGCTGCTCGATCGCCGCGGCGAAGCTCTCGATCTCGCTGTCGGCGCTCGTCGCGGCCATGGTGTAGTCGCGCGAGGGTAGGTTCAGGATCGCGAAGTCTTCCAGCTTGTAGGGCGCGTTCTGGAGGAAGATCGACAGCGGGATGTAGGGCGACACCGAGGTGCAGAGGATGGTGTAGCCGTCCGGCTCCTGCTGGAGCGCGTAGGTGTGGCCGAGCTGCGTGCCGGCGCCTTCCTGGTTGACGATCACCAGCGGCTGACCGAGCTCCTTTTCCAGGTAGGGCGCAAAGGCGCGCGCCAGTCGGTCGTTGTAGCCGCCGGTGGCGAAGGGAACGACGACGTTGATCGGGCGCGAAGGATAGTCCTCCTGCGCCAGGACCTGTGCCGGCGCGAGCAGCGCGGCCGACAGGAGCATCGCGCCGCCGATGGCGCCGAGCCGAAGCGCGGCGCGCCGCGTGAATCCGTTCATGAATGTCCTCCCGTTGAAACGACCGGCCGGGCCGGCGGAAAAGGCGAGCCATGTGCCGGAGGGCGCCCGGAGCCTCCCTGCTACGGCGCGCCCCCGAAGCTGCGACCAATTTCGTCAACTGTCAACAACTTCGTCAGGTCGCATGATCGTTTGCCGGCAAGTGTCCGCTGCACGCGGCGTCGGAAGCCCCCTTCGATGGCGCCGCTTTTGCGCCGTTCCTCCGGGTTCGCCGATTATCCTGGCGGAGTGCGCTGGATCGACTTACGCCGCGCCGATCGAAACGTATATTGTAGACAGTTGACAATAACGTCGATGCCGGCCCATGAAGTCGATGCCACGCGGGACCGAACGCGGGCATCACTTCATTCGGGAGGCCATGATGTTGACTCAACCCGGCGGCGTGCCGGCCGTCACGCGCGAAGTCGGCGCATTCGTTCTCGGGACCGCCTGGACCGATATCCCCGACGAGGTCGTCGCACTCGGCAAGAAGTCGATCCTCGACGGCTTCGGCCTGGCCCTGTCGGGATCGGTCGCGCGTTCCGGCGACTATGTGCGGCGCCACCTCGCCGACCTGTCGCTCGGCACCGGCGGGGCCACCGTCATCGGGTCCGACCTCAAGGTCGCGCCGCGCTTCGCCGCCTTCGCCAACGGCGTCGGCATCCACGCCGACGACTACGACGACACCCAGCTCGCCGTCGCCAAGGACCGCGTCTACGGCCTCCTGACGCACCCGACCGCACCGGCGCTTCCCGCCGCCTTCGCGGTCGCCGAAACGCTCGGGCGTTCGGGCCGCGACATGCTTCTCGCCTATCACCTCGGCGTCGAGGTCGAGTGCAAGGTCGCCGAGGCCATCGACCCGCGCCACTACCAGACCGGCTTCCACGCCACCGCCACCTGCGGCACCTTCGCCGCGGCATCGGCGGCCGCGCGCCTGATGGACCTCGACGAGGATGCGACGCTTCGCGCGCTGTCGATCGCCGGCTCCCAGTCGGCGGGCCTGCGCGAGAACTTCGGCACGATGACGAAGCCCTTCCACGCCGGCCGCGCGTCCGAATCGGGCGTGACGGCGGCGCAGTTCGCCTCCTACGGCTGGACCGCCAGCGACAACATCCTCGAAGCCCCGCGCGGCTTCTTCCGGGCGGCGGGCGGCGGCTTCGATCAGAAGGCCATCGTCGGGCGCCTCGGCGATCCCTGGACCTTCGCCGAGCCCGGCGTCTCCATCAAGCCGCATCCCTCGGGCTCGCTCACCCATCCCGGCATGACCGAGATGCTGCGGCTCATCCGCGAGCACGGCATCGGGGCGAGCCAGGTGCGGCGCGTGCGCGTCGGCACCAATTCCAACATGCCCAACGCCCTCATCCATCACCGCCCGGTGAACGAGCTCCAGGCCAAGTTCTCCATGGAGTTCTGCATGGCCATCCTGCTCCTGGAGAAGCGCGCCGGCCTCAACGAGTTCACCGACGAGGTGGTCAACCGTCCGGACGTCCAGGCGATGATCGCCAAGGTCGATTTCGGCGTCGACGACCGCGCCGAGGCCGCCGGCTACCACCTGATGACGACCTATATCGACATCGAGCTCGAGGATGGTCGAACCGTCTCGGGCAAGGCCGACTTCGGCAAGGGCAGCCCGGCCTTCCCGATGAGCTACGACGAGGTCGCCGGCAAGTTCCTGGAATGCGCCGAGTTCGCGCGCTGGGACATGGATGCGGCGCGAAGCGTCATCTCCATGGTGCGCGACCTCGACACCCTGCCGAGCCTCGCGCCGCTGGCGCAGGCACTCTCCAAGCGCTGACGGCGCGGACGGGGGCGGGCCGTGACGGCGATGCCGGAGGATCGGACGGCGGACGAGGCGCGCGGCCCCGCGCGCCGCACCGTCGCGCTGCGGATCGCGGCGACCTACGCGGTCGCCGCCGTCAGCGGCGTGGCGGCCGACGCCCTCGCCATCCCCCTGCCTTACGTTCTCGGTCCGCTCGTCGTCGTCGGCGCGCTCGCCGCCTCCGGCGCGCCGGTGACCGTGGCACCCCACATGCGGGAACTCGGACAGGTCGTGATCGGCCTCGCCGCGGGCCTGCGCTTCACCGGGCCGGTGCTCGCGGCGGCGGTCGGCCTCCTGCCGGCGATGTTCGTCTCCTCCCTCTACATCGTCGCGCTCACCTGCCTCGGCGCCCTTCTTCTCCGCCCGCTCGCCGGCATCGACCGCACCACGGCCTTCTTCGCGACCGCCGCCGGCGGCATGGCGGACATGGCGGTGGTGGCGCACGAGCGCGGCGGCGACGCCGGCGCGGTCTCGATCGTCCATGCCCTGCGCGTGGCGAGCGTCGTCTGCGTCGTGCCCTTTCTCGTCCTGCACCTCGGGACGCCCGGCGCGCCTCCGCCGGCTCAAGCGGCGCCGGCCGGCGGCATCGAAGCCGGTATCGGCCTCCTCGTCGTCGTCGGCCTGGCTTATCTCGCCGCGCGCCTGCTCAAGCCGACGCCGATTCCCAACCCGTGGCTCTTCGGGCCGCTGATCGTCGGCGCGGCGCTCGGCGCGAGCGGCATCTTTCTCCAGCCGATGCCGGGCTTCCTGTCGATCCTGGCCCAGCTCGCGGTCGGCACGTGGCTCGCCTGCCGGTTTCGCCGCGAGCTTCTCGCACGCCTGCCCCGCGTCGCCCTGTCCGGCCTCGTCGTGTCGCTCACCATGATCGTCGGGGCGGGCATCGGCGCGCACGTCCTCAGCCTCGCCACCGGCCTGCCGCTGACGACCGCCTTCCTGTCCCTCGCCCCGGCCGCGATCACCGAGATGGTGCTGACCGCCAAGGCGATGAACGCCGACGTCGCGCTCGTCACCGCCTTCCACGTCATGCGCATCGCGGTCGTCTCCTCGACCGTCCTTCTCGTCTTCAACCTGTATTCCCGCTTCGGAGGCCGCGATGGATCTTCGGCTTGAGAACCGCCGCGTCCTCGTGGTCGGCGGCAGCGACGGCATCGGCCGGGCGACGGCCGGACTGCTTCTGTCGGACGGCGCGCGAGTCGCGATCGCCTCGCGCTCGGCGGAGAACCTCGACGCCGCCGCGAGCGGACTGGCCGACGCGACGGGCCAAGGCCCGGACACGCTCATGCTCGACGCCACGCAGGCCGGCTCGGGCGAGGTCGCGGCGGCTTTCGTCCGCGAACGGTTCGCGGGTCTCGACGGCTTGGTGATGGCGGTGGGCGGCAGCGTTCGCGCCGACTTCGCCGGGCTGGATGATGCGGACTGGCTGCGCAACTACGAGTTCAACGTCCTCTCCGTCGTCCGGATCATCCGCGCCCTCGCCCCGATCCTTGCCGACGGCAACGCGCCCTCGATCGTCGTTCTCGGCGCGGCGGCGGCGAAGATGCCCTACGCGCACCAGATCATGTCCAACGTCCACAAGGCGGGGCTCCTCGGCCTCGTGAAGACGCTGGCCCTCGAACTCGGCAGCGCCGGCATCCGCGTCAACGCCGTCGCGCCCGGCCGCACCCGCACGTCGCTCTGGATCAAGCGCGCGGCGGGCATCGCCGCCGAGCGCGGGATCGACCTCGAGAGCGTCTTGGCCGAATTCTCGGCCGAGATCCCGCTCAAGCGCTTCGCCGAGCCGGAAGAGGTGGCCGTCATGGCCGCCTGGCTCACCAGCCCGCTCGCCTCCTACGTCACCGGCCAAACGATCAACGTCGACGGCGGCATCGCCCGCGGCCTCCTGTGAACCCCTTCGAAAGGACGAAATCCTTGACCGAGACAAACGTCACCCAGCGCCTCGCCGAGTGGATCGCCGCCCCCCGCGATTTCGCCGACCTGCCCCAAGCCGTCCGCGACGAGGGCGTGCGCACCTTCTTCAACTGGCTCGGCTGCGCCGTCGGCGGCGCCACCCACGAGACCGCCGACCGGGCCGTCGCGGCGATCCGGCCCTTTGTCGGTCCGGCGCAGGCGAGCGTCATCGGCCGCACCGAGCGCCTGGACGTGCCGCACGCAGCCCTCCTCAACGGCATCACCAGCCACGTCCTCGACTACGACGACACCCACCTCAAGACCATCATCCACCCCGCGGGTCCCGTCGCCTCGGCGATCCTCGCCGTCGCCGAATACCGGCCGGTGGACGGCCGGCGCTTCCTCGACGCGCTGATCACCGGCGTCGAGGTCGAGTGCCGCATCGGCAACTCGGTCTATCCCGACCACTACGACCGCGGCTGGCACATCACCGGCACCGCCGGCGTCTTCGGGGCGGCGGCGGCGGTCTCGCGCCTCCTCGGCCTCGACGCCGAGCGCACGGCCTGGGCGCTCGGCATCGCGGCGACGCAGTCCTCGGGCCTTCGCGAAATGTTCGGCACGATGTGCAAGAGCTTCCACCCCGGCCGCGCCGCCCAGAACGGCCTGATGGCCGCCTTCCTGGCGGAGGCGGGCTTCGATTCCTCCACCCGTGCCATCGAGGCGCCGCGCGGTTTCGCCAACGTCCTGTCCACCAAGCAGGACTACACGGAGATCCTCGGCGGGCTCGGCGAGACCTGGGAAGCCGGGCTCAACTCCTACAAGCCCTTCGCCTGCGGCATCGTCATCCATCCCGCCATCGACGGCTGCCGGCAACTGCGCGACGAACTCGGCGCGCAGGCCATGGCGGGCGTGTCGGCCGTGCGGCTGCGCACCCACCCGCTCGTCCTGGAGCTGACCGGCAAGACCGAGCCGAAGACCGGGCTCGAATCGAAGTTCAGCGTCTTCCACGCCGCGGCCTGCGCCCTGCTTCGCGGCGACGGCTCGCCGACCGCCTTCACCGACGAGGCGGCGAACGCCCCCGAACTCGTCGCCCTGCGCCGCAAGGTGAAGGCGACGAGCGACGCGTCGATCCACGAGGACCAGGTGGAAATCCAGATCGACCTCGCTGACGGGCAGACGGTCACGCGCTTCGTCGAGCACGCCATCGGCTCCATCCACCGGCCGCTCTCGAACGAGCAGCTCGTCGAGAAGTTCGCGCGCCAGTCGGAGCCGGTGATCGGCGAGGCCAGAACGAAGGCGCTTATGGATCTCGCCTGGCGCCTGCCCGATCTGTCCGACGCGGCCGAGGTCGCGCGGGCCTCCGTCGCGGACGGGGCCCGCTCCGCCGCGGCGGCCGAGTAAGGGGCGCGGATCCCATGGCACACCTGACACTCGGCGTCCTCGAAGGCGACGACATCGGGCACGAGATCGTGCCCGCCGCCCAGCGCGTCGCGCAGAGCGCGGCGCAGGCGAGCGGCCTCGAGATCGACTGGCGCTTCCTGCCGATCGGCCGGCGCGCGCTCGACGAGCATGGCCACACCATGCCGTTCAACCTTCTGGAAACGCTGGAAACGCTCGACGGCTGGATTCTCGGGCCAATCGGCCACCAGGCCTATCCGAAGGTGCCGGAGGCGGTGAACCCGCACCCGATCCTTCGCAAGAACTTCGACCTTTTCGCCAACGTCCGGCCGACCCGGTCGTTTCCGGACATCGGCTGCCTCTACGACGACGTCGACCTCGTGATCGTGCGGGAGAACAACGAGGGCTTCCAACCGGACCGCAACGTCGTCGCCGGCTCGGGCGAGTTCCGCCCCAGCGACGAGATGACGATCTCGGTGCGCGTCATCTCCCGCACCGGCAGCCGCAAGGTGGCCGAGGCCGCGCTGGCGCTCGCCCAGTCGCGGCGTCGCAAGCTGACGGTGGTCCACAAGAACACCGTCTTCAAGCTCGGCTGCGGCATGTTCGTCGAGGAATGCCACAAGGCGGCGAAAGCCTTTCCGGACGTCGAGGTCGACGAGGTGATCGTCGACACCTTCGCCATGAAGCTGGTGCGCGAGCCGCAGCGCTTCGACGTGGTGGTGACGACGAACATGTTCGGCGACATCCTCACCGACGAGGCGGCCGGGCTCGTCGGCGGCCTCGGCATGGCGCCGGGCCTGTGCGTGGGCCGAGGCAACATCGCCATGGCGCAGGCGACGCACGGCTCGGCGCCGGACATCGCCGGGCGCGGCATCGCCAACCCCTACGCCATGATCGAATCGACCCGGATGCTGCTCGACTGGCTCGGCCGGCGGCGCGGCCTGCCGCAGGCGGTCGAGGCGGCGGAGCGGATGGAACGGGGCCTCGTCCACGCCCTCTCCGATCCCGCGACGCGCACCGGCGACATCCGCGGCACCGGCGGCACGGCGGACATGGAGCGCGGCATCATGGACGGCATGGCGGCGCAGGGACGCGCCGCGGCGTGATCATGCGGCAAGCCGGCACCATTCGCCCTTCAATTGCAGCGGACGCGGCAGCGTGCCCGTTGCGCAGGGGCGTCGGCTTGCCCATAACGCGAGATACTGTCAACAATCGGCGTATCGGCGATGAGCTCGACACCATCCAGGCATGTGGACGACCTGTCGGTCGTCAAGAGCGTGTCTCTCGCCAGCGCGCTGGTGCGGGAAATCGAACGCTTGATCCTCACCGGCGAGCTCGAGCCGGGCTCGCGGATCAACGAGATCCACCTCGCCAACCGCTTCGGCACGAGCCGCGGTCCCATCCGCGAGGCGACGCGCAGCCTGGAAGCCAAGGGCCTCGTCGAGGTCGTGCGCAACCGCGGCGTCTTCGTGCGACGCTTGTCGACGGAAGAAGCGGTCGAGATCTACGACGTGCGTTCGGCCCTCTTCGGCCAGGCCGGCCGGCTGCTGGCCGAGCACATGACCGACGAGATCCTGGCGCGCCTCACCGGCTTCATCGCCGAGATGGACAAGCTGGCCGAGTCCGGCGAGTTCGACGCCTATTATCCGGTGAACCTCGCCTTCCACAGCTTCATCGTCGACTCCGCCGGCAACAAGACGCTGGCCGCGGAGTACCGCCGCTTCGTCGACAAGCTCCATCTCTTCCGGGCGCGCAGCCTCGTCCAGGGCGGCGGCCTCGCCGTGTCGAACCGGGAGCACCGGGAGATGGTCGACGCTCTCGCTTCGGGCGACGGCGAGCGGGCCTTCATCACGCATTGGCGCCACGTCGACCGGGCGAAGAAGCGCCTGCTCGCCTCGATCGATCCGCAGCCGCGCCGCCTGTCGAGCTGAGCCGCAGTCGAAACGAAGAAAGGCGCCGGCCGGAGCCGACGCCTTTCAAGATGGTTCACCGTCAGTTCAAGCGCCGGCGCGCGCGCCGGCGGGCCTCAACGTGCCCGGTCGAAGGCGCCCGGCGCGATGCCGAGCACCTGCAGGTCGAGATCGTGCGGACGGCGGTTCGACTCGAGCGCCAGCGCCGTGCGCTGCGCCGCCCAGAAAGCGCTGACGAGGGTCCCGAAGCGGAAGCGGCGGATGCGGGCCCGGGGAGCGGAAGCGACTGCGGCGGCGGCGATGGAGGACATGGGAATTGGCTCGGTCTTGAGTCGATCGGGTTCGTGCCGGCCTCTGTAGACAATTTGCACCGCACCACAAAGATGCTGCGGCGCGGCCCTGCCCTGCCGAAAGCGCATGGCTGGCGAGCGTGCCCCTCAGGGATTGCGAACAAAGGATCAGGTTCATGACCGCAGCCGCCAAGCCGCTCGCCGGCCGAGTCGCACTCGTCACCGGGGGCGCGCGCAACATCGGCCGCGCCATCGCGCTGGCGCTCGCCGGAGCCGGCGCCGACGTCGCGGTGGTCGCGCGCAGCGACCGGGACGCCGTCGAGGCCGTCGCAGGCGAGATCGCGGCGCTGGGAACGCGCAGCCTCGCGCTTCTCGGCGACGTCGCCGACGAGCCCGACGCGGCGCGCCTCGTCGCCGAAACGGTGGACAAGCTCGGTCGGCTCGACATCCTCGTGAACAACGCGGCGGTGCGCCGCGAAACACCGCTCCTGGAAACCAGCTTCGCCGATTGGCGGGCTGTGATGGCGACGGCCCTCGACGGCCCCTTCCTGCTCGCGCGCGCCGCGGTGCCGCACCTCGTGGCGGGCGGGGCCGGCGCCATCGTCAACATCGGCGGCCTCACCGCCTATACCGGCGCGCGCAACCGCGCCCACGTCGTCGCCGCCAAGGCGGGGCTCGACGGCCTGACCAAGGCTCTCGCGCACGAGCTGGGAACCGACGGCGTGACGGTGAACCTCGTCTCGCCCGGCCTCATCGAAACGCAGCGCGGCTCCGCCTCCTCGCCCGCCGCCCCCAGCCATCACGCCACCCATTCCACGCTGCTCGGCCGGCGCGGCACGCCCGAGGAGGTCGCGGCCGCTGTCCTGTTCTTGTGCGGGCCGCAGGCCCGCTACGTCACCGGCCAGACGATCCACGTCAACGGCGGCGCCTTTCTTCCCTGAACCATCGGAGCGCAAGCCATGTCCGCGTCTTCCCTTCCCGTCATCGCGCTCACCCCCGGCGACTGCACCGGCATCGGGCCGGAGATCACCGCCAGGATCCTGTCCGATGGGCGTCTCGCCGACGCCGCGCGGCTCGTTCTCGTCGGCGACGCGCGCGTCGTCGAGCTCGGCATGCGCCAGGCCGGCGTGTCCTTCGCCCTCCAGCCGGTGGCGAGCCCCGCTTCCGCCGACTGGTCGGGCGGCGCGGTGCCGATCGTCGATCTCGGCAACACCGACCCGGCCGACTTCCCGCCGGGCGTCGCCTCGGCGGAGAGCGGTCGGCTGACGGGTGACACGCTGGCGCGGGCGATCGACTTCGCCAAGGCCGGCGAGGTCGAGGCGGTGTCCTTCGCGCCGCTCAACAAGCGGGCGATGTTCGACGGCGGCTGGCGCTTTCCGGACGAGCACAAGATGTTCGCCCACCTCCTCGGCCACGAGGGCTACTTTTCCGAGATGAACGTCCTCGACGACCAGTGGATGTCGCGCGTGACCGGCCACCAGTCGCTGCGCGAGGCGCTGGACGGCGTCACCGGACCGGCCATCCGCGAAGCGATCGAGCTGTCGGCGACGATGATGGAGAAGGCCGGCATCGAGCGCCCGCGCGTCGGCGTCTGCGCGCTGAACCCGCATGGCGGCGAGAACGGCCTTTTCGGGCGCGAGGAGATCGACGTGATCCGCCCCGCGGTCGATGAGATGCGCGCGAAGGGCTACGCGGTGGAAGGGCCGTTCCCCTCCGACACGATCTATATCAAGGCCTTCGCGGGTGCCTTCGACGGCGTCGTCGCGATGTATCACGACCAGGGTCAGATCGCGACGAAGCTGAAAGGCTTCAACCGCGGCATCACCATCACCGCCGGTTTGCCCATCGTCTTCACGACGCCGGCCCACGGCACGGCCTTCGACATCGTCGGGCGCGGGGTTGCCTCGACCGGCGCGATCGAGGCTGCGATCCGGCTGGCCGCGCGACTGGTGTCGCGTGGACACGGCGCGAAGGCGGCGGCCTGACGCCTCAGGTCATCCAGCGCTTGATCAGCGCCGGCGCGACGAGGTTCGTCAACGCCGAGCGCACGAACTGAAAGCCCGCGACGAGCGACGCGCCGAGGCCGAGGGCCTTGGCGGAGGCGATCATCTCGCCGAGCCCGCCCGGCGCGGCGGCGAGAACGAGGGTGCGCCAGTCGAGCCCCGACGCGGCGGCGGCGAGCGTCGCCGCCCCGCCCGCCATGGCGGCGATCAGCACGATCGCGGCGAGAAGCCCCGCCGCCGCGACGCGCGGCAGGCGGGCAAGTCGCGCGACCTGGAAGCGCGCGCCGAGCGAGGCGCCGATCGCGATCTCGGCGAACCACAGGAGCGGACCCGGCACCGCAGCCACCGGCCCGGCGAGGCCGGCATGCAGGAGGCCCAGCGCCATCGGCGCGATGACCCAGGGGTTCAGCGCGCCGAGCCGCCGCGCCGCCGCGGCAAGCAGCCCGCCCGAAACGAGAACGACAAGAAAGCGGTAATCCGCCTCCCAAAGGCCCGGTGCCCGCGCCTCGGGCGCGTCGAGGCTGCCGAGGAGGAGCGGCAGCGACACGACGACGAGGATCACGCGCAGCGAATGCGCGACCGCGACCGCCGCCTCGTCCGCGCCGACCTCGCGCGCCAGCGACGACATCTCGGCCATGCCGGCCGGCAGGCACGACAGCACCGCCGTCAGCCGGTCCGTTCCCGCGAGCCGCGCCATGGGGAAGGCGATGAGGAGCCCGAGGAGGTTGGCGGCCACGGCCAGCGCCAGCATCAGGAGGATGTTGGCACCGAGAAGCGCGAGCACGTCGCTCGTGAGGAGCGCGCCGACCGCCGTTCCCACCACGAGCTGGCCGGCGCGCCGCAGGATCGCCGCGCCGGCGACGGGCCCGACGATGTTGGCGAACGCGGCGGCGCCGAACAGCGATCCGAGAATCAGCGCGAGCGGCACGCCGAGGAGGCGGAAGACCTCCGCCCCCGCGACGGAGGCCGTCATCGCCCCGCAGAACAGGGCGGCGCGGCGCGCGAGCAAAGCAGGCGCTCCGCAGCCGGACCGCCCGATCAGGCCGGGGTCGCGAAGGACTTCAGCGACACCGGCTCCTTCGTATCGAAGAGCCGAGCGCAGGCATCGGCCCAGCGGCCGGCGCTTTCCGGCGCGATGCCGCCATGGGCGAGATTGCGGTCGAACTTGTCCCGGATCTCGGCGGTGGGCAGCGGATCGTGCGCGCCGCCGCGCATGTCGGCGCGCCGGACCTCGACGGTTTCGCCGGAGCGCAGCAGCGCCCGGACGTGGCCGGTGAAGCGCTTCGGGTAAGGGTTGGCGGGGTCCACGACGTAACGAACCTTGCGCGCGAGGCCGAGAACCGCCGGGTCGCGCACCGAGCTTTCCGTGAACTGCGACAGCCCCGCCGCCCCGGCGACGAAGCCGACGGCGATGCAGTAGGGCGAGGAGAACTTGGCGAAGTAGGGCGTCGGGGGCACCTGCTTCTGCGCCAGCGGCTCCCAGAGCCGGTGCACCGTGCCCTCGCCCACCTCGCACTCGATGGACTCGATATCCTCGGCCGCGATGCCGCGAGTCGCCAGCTCGATCGCGCAGTCGACATAGGGCTGGGTCATCGTCCCGCAGGCATAGGGTTTGAAGGCGACCGTTTGCGTGAGCCAGCGCGTGCCGAGCCCGTCGGTCAGCGGCGCGAAGTCGGGCGTCACGCTCGGCGCGAAGGCGCGGAAGAAGCCGTGCTCGCCTTCCAGAACGAGCCGCGGTCCGGTGAAGCCGCCGCGCGCCAGCATGGCCGCGCGCAGGCCCGACTGCGCCGCCCAGCCCGCGTGGAGCCGCTTGGTCGAGGAGCCGTCGCTCAGGTACTCGATGATGCCCGAGGCCATCGACCCCGCGATCCCGAGCGCCTGGACGATCTTCGCTTCCGGCAATCCGAGCGCCGCGGAAACGCCGGCCGCGGCGCCGAGCGCCCCGATCACCGCCGTCGGGTGGAAGCCGGCCTTGTGGATGGCCTTGGGCGCGACGAGCGACAGGCGGCACATCAGCTCGATGCCGACCGCCGCGCCGAGGCGGGCGTCGGCGCCGCTGCGCCCCTCAGCCTCGCAGGCGGCGAGCACCGCCGACAGTACCACGGCGCTCGAGTGGATCGGGCCGCCCTCGAAGGTGTCGTCGAAGTCCTCGCCGTGCGCCGCCGTGCCGTTGAGAAGCGCCGCGGAATAGGCGTCGGCCGTGCGGGCGTGGCCGATCAGCGTGCAGGGCCCCTCGCCGGCCGCCGACAGCAGCGCCGCCACGTAGTCGGTGTCCCGCGCCGCCGCGCAGAGGCCGGCATAGTCGAGCAGCAGCCGGTCCAGCGTCTCGCGAAGGTCGGCGGGCAGCGCGTCCGGCGACAGATGAGCGAAGGCCGCCGCCACGATCTCGGTCAGCGATGCCGGGCTCGGCGCGGCGGAAGGCGTGTCGACGGCGTTCATTGGGCGGGTTCCCGGGGTTCGGAGGCGGGGCGTGCCGGCTCGGCCCGAGCCCGCCGTCGCTGGCGGAACTCGGCGACGAGGGAGCCGACGAAGAAGACGAGGGCCAGCGCGAGGAAGACGGCGGCGATCCGGTCCTCGACGAAGATCCAGTGGTCGCCGCCCGAGATCACGAGCGAGCGGCGATAGTTCGCCTCGATCATGTAGCCGAGGACGAGGCCGAGGATGGTGGGAAGCATCGGCAGGCCGAAGTAGCGCATGGCGAAGCCGAGGACGCCAGCGGCGAGCACGAAGCCGAGGTCGAAGATCGAGAAGTTGACGGAATAGGCGCCGGTGAAGACGAGCGCGAGCACGAAGGCCATGAGGTAGGGCTTCGGCCGGTTGACCAGCCAGATGCAGACCGACAGCGTCAGGAAGGCGGCCGGGATGAGGGCGATCGTCGCCACGATGAGGCCGGTGAAGAGGCCGTAGAGGAGCGTCGGGTCGCGGTCGAACAGGACCGGCCCCGGAATGAGGCCGTGGATCAGGAAGCCGCCGAGAAGGATCGCGGTGGAGTTCGAGGCCGGAATGCCGAAGGACAGGAGGGGGATGAGCCCGACGCCCGCATCGGCGTTGTTGGCGGCCTCGGGCGCGGCGATGCCCTCTTCCGAGCCCTTGCCGAAGGCTTCGGGGGTGCGCGAGAAGCGGCGCGCCTCGTTATAGGCCATGAAGGACGCGACGGTGCCGCCGGCGCCCGGCATGATGCCGCAGAAGACGCCGATCGCCGAGCCGATGAGGCTGGCCTTGGTGATGCGCTTCTGCCCGGCCCAGTCCGGCAGGCGCAGCCGCGAGCCGGCGGGCTGCGCGCGCTCCCAGGCCGCCTTCTGGCCGACCTGGTCGAGCACCTCCGACACCGCGAAGAGCCCGACCATGACGAGGATGATCGGCACGCCCGACAGGAGGTCGGGATTGCCGAGGGTGAAGCGGGCGACGCCGGACACCGGATCGGTGCCGATCGTGGCGATAGCGAGCCCGATCAGGGCCGAGATCACGCCCTTGATCAGCAGCCCTTCGGAGACCGTCGCGATGACGCTGAGGCCGAGGACGCCGAGCGCGAAATAGGTGGTGGGGCGGAAGGACAGGGCGAGCTGGCTGAGCGGCGCCGTGAACAGGATGAGGCACAGGATGCCGACGACGTTGCCGACCGAGCTCGACCAGAGCGAGATGCCGAGCGCCTCGCCGCCCCGGCCCTTCCGCTTCATCTCGTAGCCGTCGATGATCGTCGCGGCGGCCGCGTTGGTGCCGGGCGTGCGGATCAGGATCGCCGGCACCGAGCCGCCGTATTCCGCACCGACATAGGTCGAAGCGAGCAGCACCAGCGCCGAGATCGGCTCCATCGTGTAGGTCAGCGGCAGAAGCAGCGCCATGGTGATGGAGGGCGAGATGCCCGGCAGGGCGCCGCCGAAGATGCCCCAGACCATGCCCAGGATCGCCATCGGCACGATCATGCTGGTGCCGAGCATGCCGATGCTCTGGAGGATGACGTCCGTCATGTTGGATGCGCGTCCCGGATGGAGAAGACGTCAGAAAAGGCCGGACAGGAGCGTGCCGTCCGGAAGGTCGATGCCGAGGCCGAGGTCGAACAGCGCCCAGAGGGCGAGCGCCCCGCCGATCGCGACGAGGAGCTGGAGCGGGCGCAGCCGCACGCCCTGATAGGCGAGAAGGGCCGCGAGAAGCAGCGCGACGGCCGGGACGTAGCCGAGCGGGCGCAGCGCGAACAGGAACACGGCGGCAATCAGGATGAGGCCGGCCGCCTTGATCACGGCGTGGCGCGGGTCGGCGAAGGCGCCGCCGCGCTCGTCCTCTGGCGACCCGTCGGCGGCAACCGCACGCCGCGCGACGAGCGCGTGGATGAAGAGCCCCGCCCCCGACAGCGCCATGAGCCAGCCGAGCACCAGCGGCACGCCGCCGGCCCCGATCGCGTCGCCCAGGAAGCTGACGGGGATCGCCAGGGCCGAGCGGATGTAGAGGCCGGCGACCGCCATCACGATCAGCCCGAGCGCCATGTCCCTGTTCACGAAGGCTCTCCCAGCCCGAATGCGCTACTGGATCACGCCGGCTTCGGTCAGCACCTTGCGCTGCTCGTCGGCGAAGGCGGCCGTGAACGGGCCGTACTCGGCGTGCGGCACGAAGGCCGGCACGAGGTTGGCCGCGCCGTAGAGAGCCTTGTAGTCCGGGTTCTCCAGGAGCCGCGGGATGGCCTGCTCCCAGGCCGCGACGGCCTCCGGCGCGATGCCCTTCGGCCCGGCTAGGCCGCGGAACTTGCGCACCACGAGGTCGACGCCGCCTTCCTTAAGCGTGGGCAGGTCTGGAAAGGCTTCCAGGCGCTCCTCGGAGGCGACGGCGAGGAGGCGGACCTGCTTGGCTTCGAGCTGCGAGCGCAGCTCCTGGATCTCGCCGATCGCCACGTCCAGTGTGCCGTTGAGGACGTTGATCATCGTGTCGCCGCCGCCCTCGCTGGTGACGATCGCGGCATCGACGCCGGTCAGGCGCTTCAGGTTCTCCAGCGTCAGGCGCTCGAGCGAGCCCGGATTGGCGGCGCCCCAGGCGCTGCGCTCCGACTTCGCCTTCTCCAGCACCTCGGCCATCGAGGTGAAGGGCGCGTCGGCGCGGGTGTAGATGACCTGCGGGTCGTAGAAGACGTTCACCACCGGTTCGAGGTCGGCATAGGATGCCTCGACGTTCGACAGGAGCGAGGTGAAGACGTAGGTCGGCGTCGTGGCGTAGAGCACGCTGCCGTCCGTCGCCGCGGCCTTCATGTGCGCCATGGCGTTGGCGCCGCTTCCGCCCGACACGTTCTCCACCACGAAGTTGGCATCGATGATCTGGCCGAGGAAGCGGCTCATCTCGCGCAGGAAGACGTCGGAGCCGCCGCCGGGGCTCGAATGGGTGACGAGCGTCACCGTGTCCACGGGATAGGGGATGCGCTCAGGCCCGCGCGCTTCCTGCGCCGCCGCCGGAGCCGCGAGACCCAGCCCGGCCAGCATCGCGGCGCCGGCGAGGCGTCCGGTTCGGCGCATTCGGCGCAATTGCATGGTCATGTCCGCTGTTCCTCCCGCTCGCGGCCGCCGCGCGGCCTCGGCGCGGTTCGCGGCGGACCGCGCGCCGCGGCCCGGCGCGCCGCACCGGTTCTCCCGGCCCGCAAGCTAAGCGGAACTTGTAAATTGTCAACAGCTGACAATCAGCACGGGGCAGAGCCGTCCTCGCCGCTGGCCGACCACACCGCTTCGCCCGCTTCCCCGAGCACGCCCGCAGGCCTCAGGAGCACGATGTCGACCGGCACGACCCATTCCGGCCCCCCGGCCAGCGCCAGCCGGCCGTTCGGGCCGAGATCCTCCTCCAGGAGCGATCGGGGCGACCAGGCGATGCCCTGCCCGTCCTCGGCCATGGTCTTCAGCATCATGGCCATGTGCGAGGTGAAGATCGCGCGGCCGGCGACGGGCGGCAGGAGACCGGCTGCGAAGGCGGCGCCGAGGATCCGCCCCATGCCCGAGGGCTCGTCGAAGGACAGGAGCGGCACGGGTGCCGCCGCTTCGCCGGGCAGGACGAATCGCGGCCGTCCATCGTCGAGCCGCCGGCTCACCGGCACGAGGACGTCGCCGGCGAGGCGGCGGACGGAAAACGCCGTCGGATCGAGCCGCGGTTCGGCCGCGGGATGGCTGTGGCAGATCAGGAAGTCGGCCCGCCCGTCCCGCATCATCCGCTCGCAGCCCGCCATGTTGTCGACGGAAAGCTGGACGGGGGTCGCGAAGCCCCGTGGCTGGAGGTTCCGCAGCCAGCGCGGAAAGTAGGTCAGCGACAGGGCGTGCGTCGCGCAGAAGCGAAGCGTCGCGACGTCGCGCGCCGCCTCGGCCGCCTCGCGCCGCCCGCGCTCCAGCCGGTGCGACACGTCCTGCGCGCAGGCGAGCATTGCCTCGCCTGCCGGCGTCAGCCTGATCCGGTGCGTCGTCCGGTCGACCAGCACGACGCCGGCCCAGTCCTCCAGCGCGCGGATACGCCGGCCGAAGGCGGGTTGGGTGACGTTGCGTGCCCGCGCCGCGCGACCGAAGTTCAGCGTTTCGGCAAGGGCCGCGAGGTCGTCGAGCCAGATCGTATCCAAGGATGTCGTCTCCTTTCCGGCATCGATCGAATTTCCGGCATCGATCGAAGCCGGATCGGCATTGGACTTCGGCCGCCGGCGCCGCGATGGTGCCCGCCGTGCCCGTCCGCCGGCCAGCCCGAGGATAGCGGCGAGCGCGCCGGGCGGCCATGCCCGCCCTGCCCACAGACCTGCCACGAGACCGCCGGAGACCCGTTATGAGCCGAACCAACCGCATCCATTCCATCGCCGTGATCCCCGGCGACGGCATCGGCAAGGAGGTGGTGCCAGAAGGACTGCGCGTCCTCGAGGCGGCGGCCAAGCGCTACGGCTTCGAGCTCAAGGCCGAGGAGCACGACTTCGCCTCCTGCGACTACTACCTCAAGCACGGCGCGATGATGCCGGAAGACTGGAAGGAGCGGGTGAGCGGGCGCGACGCGATCTTCTTCGGCGCGGTCGGCTGGCCCGACACGGTGCCGGACCACGTCTCGCTCTGGGGCTCGCTGATCCAGTTCCGCCGCGAGTTCGACCAGTACGTCAATCTTCGGCCGGTCCGGCTGATGCCGGGGGTGCCCTCGCCGCTCGCCGGCCGCCGGCCGGGCGACATCGACTTCTACGTCGTGCGCGAGAACACGGAGGGCGAATACTCCTCCATCGGCGGCCGGATGTTTCCGGGCACCGAGCGCGAGGTGGTGATCCAGGAAACGGTGATGTCGCGCCTGGGCGTCGACCGCATCCTCGCCTACGCCTTCGATCTCGCCCGCTCCCGGCCGAAGAAGCACCTGACCTCGGCGACGAAGTCCAACGGCATCTCGATCACGATGCCCTATTGGGACGAGCGCGTGGAGGCCATGGCGGCGAACTATCCCGACGTCCGATGGGACAAGTACCATATCGACATCCTCGTCGCGCACTTCGTCCTCAATCCCGACCGGTTCGACGTCGTCGTGGGCTCGAACCTTTTCGGCGACATCCTGTCGGACCTCGGCCCCGCCTGCACCGGGACGATCGGCATCGCGCCGTCGGGCAACATCAATCCGGAAGGCCGCTTCCCCTCGCTCTTCGAGCCGGTGCACGGCTCGGCGCCCGACATCGCGGGCCGAGCCCTCGCCAATCCCGTCGGCCAGATCTGGTCCGCAGCGATGATGCTGGAGCACCTCGGCGAGACCGATGCCGCGGCCGGCATCGTCGCGGCCATCGAGACGGTTCTCGCCGAGCCGTCCCTGCGCACCCGCGATCTCGGCGGCCGCGCCTCGACCAGCGAGTGCGGCCGCGCCGTCGCAGAAGCCTTGGGCTGACCATCTCCGCCGCGGCGCGAGGGCTCCCGCTCGCGCGCCCCGATTCGCAGCGCATGGTCGCGATCATCGACCGTCGGGCCTTCATTGCCCGCCTCGCCGCCGTTCAGGCGGCGGCTGAAACGCAGCGCGACGCCGCGCGAACCAAGGCGCCGCGACCTGTCCGCCGCGCCTTCCGGGCCCTTGTTCCGCGCCCGAACCGAGCCGCCATTTTTTTGCAGCGCAAGGCGCCGGGAAGGCTGGACAGGCCCGCGAGCCGCTTCTATAAGCGCCCCACTTCCCCGGACGGGACGGCGCCGAGGCGCGGTTCGCGGAGCGGAGCGAGGGCCCAGGTAGCTCAGTTGGTAGAGCATGCGACTGAAAATCGCAGTGTCGGTGGTTCGATTCCGCCCCTGGGCACCACAGCATTCCCTGCCGCGCAATTCGACGACATGGGCAGCGCCTCTGAGGCGTCTCGATGCCTTGCCTTGACTGACATTTGTTTGGGTTGATCGGGCGATGCGCCGGCGTGACGGGAATGATCGTCAGGACGATCATCCATGATGCCCCGCGCGTCTCCGGGTCTCCTCGTTCGGCGGACGCGGCAGAGGCGGAGGCGGAGGCTGACGCTCGAACGGCCGGTTGTCCGCGGTGCCGCCGAGGTTGAACACCCTTGGCTTCGAGGTCCCGGACGATCTGCCAGAAACCGGACGCCGGGCGAGCGAGCCGCTCCACCGTCGCGACGGCAAGCCCGTCTGCCTCGCGGCCGAACTCGGCAGCGGCGTGGAGCTCGTCGCGTGTGGGCGACGGAAGAGGCGCGCGGCCTACGCCTCATTCGCATGTCTGCCGCGCCCAGGCGACATAGCTGACAATGCCGGGCCACTCATGCGTTTTCCGAACTACTGTCTGCGGACCGGCAGTCATAGATAGCGGATGTCGAAAGAAACCGAGACCGAGAGCCTCTCCCGACGAGAGGTTGAGACTGGACAGACCCATGAACATCGCCCGCACTCTTCGCAATTTCCGCTCCTATCGCGCCACCCTCAACGAACTGTCGAGCCTCTCGCAGCGTGAGCTCGCCGACATCGGCATCAGCCGCGCCGACATCCCGGCTCTCGCACGTCAGTCCGTCCGCTGACGGGCGCGTCGCCTCCACCTGATGTTGCTGGGCTGAGGTATTCTCGACACATCGACGTGCCAGTTCCGAGCGCCCTCCGGTTCGTCCGTCGGGCGCTTTCGTTTGTGTCGCGCTGAGGCCGGCGGCAAGGTAGGCTCCCCTACGAGGCCATCGAGGAGGCTGGAGCCATGGTCGCGATAACGGTGGAACTTCGCAACGTCGAGGGCACCGAGGCCGCACTCGGCTGGGCCGGCGGCCACACGGTCGTCGTGGACCGACCTGAGGGCAAGGCTGGTGGGCAGGGCCTCGGCTTCAACGGAGCCCAGCTCCTCGGCCTCGCCATCGGTGGCTGCTTCTGCAACGATCTGCGCTACACCGCCCATGCGGCCGGCGTGCGCCTCGGCCGGATCGCCGTTGCCGTCACCGTCGAACTGGACGGAGAGCCGCTGCTCGCGACCTCGGCGACGATGACGGTCCTCTGCGAGACGCTCGATGGCTCGGACCCTGCGCTCATCATCGAGCGAGCCAAGGCGACCTGCATGGTCTCCAATTCGCTGAATGCCGGCATCCCCGTATCCATCCTGCCGCGGGCTGCGGAGCCGGCTTGAGGCAGAGGCTTGGGTCAGGCGGCCAAGCCCGGGTGCTGCGGTCGCTTCTGCCGCCTCCGCGGCTCCGGTTTCGCGGTTCCGGCGACGAAGGCGTTGACTGATCGGCGATGCTCCGGCTAGTCAGCCTGCCTCGAACAGAGGAACCAGGGATGCTCACAGAAGATATCATCACGAAGCGCCTGACGGGCATGTTCGGCGACGCGATCGCCGAAGAACTGGCGCGCGCTCTGGATGACATGGAAGCTGCGGAATTCATGCCGATCTCGCGACTTGTCGACGATCACGGCCTCGAAGCCGATATCACGGTCGGCGAGCTTCGCTCACTTGCTCTGCGGCAGTCGATCGTCTTCTGACTCATCGACCGCAATCATCTTCGCGACGGCCGATAAGATCTTCGCGCCGAAAAAATGGTATGTGGGCGGTGATGCTGGACATCGCCATCCACCCGCCCGGCCCCGCAAGGCCGCGCGTCCTCACCCGCCACGCTCTCGTCGCGACACCCGGCTCGCAGGCCCGGACGGCCTCGCGTCTTCGCGCGGCGGCCGCGCGCGAGCTGCCGGTCAGGCGTCCCGCGGCTCCTTGTCGAGCAGCATGTAGTCGAGCGGCATCTCGGTCGTGTACTTGATCTGCTCCATCGCGAAGGACGACGACACGTCGCGGATCTCGATCCGGGCGATCAGGCGCTTGTAGAAGGCGTCGTAGGCGGCGATGTCCGGGACCACCACGCGCAGGAGGTAGTCCACCTCGCCGCTCATCCGGTAGAACTCGATCACTTCTGGGAATTCGCCGACGACCTCGGCGAAGCGGCGCAGCCACTCGTTGGAATGCGAGTTGGTGCGGATCGAGACGAACACGGTGACGCTGGCATTGACCTTGGTCGGATCGAGAATAGCGACCCGGCGGCGGATCACCCCCTCCTCCTCCAGCTTCTGGATGCGCCGCCAGCAGGGCGTCGTCGACAGTCCGACGCGCTTGGCGACGTCCGCCACGGCCATCGTCGCGTCCTCCTGAAGGAGCTTGAGGATCTTCTTGTCCAGCCGGTCCATGCGCGTCTCGTCTTGAATCCGCTCACAGCACTGACGAAAGCCGCGCCGCGTGGCAAGCGCCTTCTCAAACGAGGGCCGCGACGCGCCGCTTCAGCTCCGGCAGCAGATCCTCGGAGAACCAGGAATGGCGACGGATCCAGCCGTTGTTGCGCCAGGACGGATGCGGCAGGGGAAGAACGGCCGGGCGGCCGTCCGTCCGCTGGCCGAGAATCGCCCGCCAGTCCGCCACGGTGTCGGTCAGGGAAAGCCGCCGCGCGCCTGCGTGGTGGAAGCGCTGCGCGTGATGGCCGATCGCCAGGATCAGCTCGACCTGCGGCATGGAGGCCATGACCCGCCCGTGCCAGGCGGTCCGGCATTCCCGGCGCGGCGGCAGGTCGCCGCCGTGGGCATCGTTGCCGGGAAAGCAGAAGCCCATCGGCACGATGGCGACCCGCGCGGGGTCGTAGAACACCTCCGGCGACACCCCCATCCAGTCGCGCAGCCGCACGCCGGAGGGATCGTTGAAGGGCTTCGACGACTTGTCCGCGAGGTTGCCCGGCGCCTGCCCCGCGACGAGCAGGCGCGCCGTCGCGGAGAGAACGAGGATCGGGTTCGGCTCGATCGGCAGAGGCGGCCCGCTCGGCCGATCCCGACAGATGCGGCAGGCCCGGATCGCTGCCTCGAGGGCGATCGGGTCTTCCCGGTTCACGCCGAAGCGCTCGGCCGCCCGCCGACTTCGCGATGCCAGCGCGCGACGTTGGCGCAGTCCTCCGGCACCTGCAGCCGCGCCGGCTTCATGAAGTCCATGGCGACGAGGCCCGTGATGTCGGCGATCGAGTAGGTCTCGCCCGCCAGGAAGCGGCTGTCCGCCAGGTGGGCGTCGAGGATGCGCAGGAACTCGGGCACCTTGTCGCGGTTGGCCGCGGCCCATTCGGGCACCTGGGGCACCTCCCACTCCGCCATCGCCGGATGGGTGTGGCGGAACACGGCGCCGACCGCGCCGAGGAGGTTCAGCTCCATGCGCCGGTTCCACATCTCGACGAGCGCCGTCTGCCTGGCGCCGCGACCGAACAGCGGCGGCTCGGGATGAATTTCCTCGAAGTAGCGGCAGATCGCCACCGACTCGGCGATGGCCGTGCCGTCGTCGAGTTCGAGCACGGGCAGGCGCTTCAGCGGATTGAGGCGCGCGACCGCATCGTCGCGGTGGCCGAGAGCCGCCATGTCGACGGGCTCGAGCGGCACCTCGATGCCCTTTTCCGCCAGGAAGATGCGCACGCGCCGCGGATTGGGCGCCCGTCCGCCGTCGAAGAGCTTCATGCCGTTTCCTCCCTCGTCGCGGGCCGGCGGGCCGCCGGCGCATCGCGATCGTTACAGGCTCTTAAGGCACTTTTTTAAGCTCTTCGAAACATGATGCGGCGGTCCGTTTCCACCCGCCCCGTCGCGATCGATCGAGTTCATGACCGTCGCAGCTCACGTCCGATACGACCATCCGATCGTCGATCGCGGCGCGCGCAAGCCGCGCGAGCGGGAGGTCGCCGTTGCCATCCGTGCGGCGCGCGAGCGCTTGTCGCGCAACGGCTTCGCCAATCCCCGCTTCGAGCGCGAGCTCCTGATCCAGCACGCCACCGCCCTGCGCGCGGCCGCGACGGTGCTGCCCGTGCCGCTTCTGGGCACCGCCTTCGGCCTGTCGATCTTCACCGGCATGCGCCCGGCGCTGGCCTGGATCCTTATCGCTGCCTTCGGCTGCATCGCCCTGCTTCTCGTGACGCGGCGCCTCCTGGCCCACGCGAAGGAGGCCTTCGATCCGCAGGCCTGGTCGCGCCGGCTGCTGGCCGGCCACGCCGCGATCGGCCTCGCCTGGGCCTATTTCGCGGCGGCCGACTGCGACAGCTGCGGCGCGCTGCAGTTCGACCTCTTCCAGTTCTCCATCCTGTTTCTCGCCGTCGCGCTGACGGCGATGGTGTCCTTCACGCTCAAGGGCGTCGTCTTCGTCGCCTTCGCGCCGGTGCTCCTCGTCCTGTTCGGGACGATGGCGACGCGGCCCGAGCCGGTTCTCCTGTCGATGGACGCGGTTCTGTGCGGCTCGCTGGCGATCTTCGCCCTCGTCGCCGAGCGGCTGCGGCGCAACGCGCTGGAGCGCCACCGGAACCAGGCGGAAAAGGACGAGCTCATCGCCGAACTCGAGATGGCGCACGGCGCGTCCGAGGAAGCGCGCCTGCGCGCCGAGGAAGCCAACCTCGCGAAATCCCGCTTCCTCGCGACCATGAGCCACGAGCTGCGAACGCCCCTCAACGCCATTCTCGGCTTTTCCGAGGTCATCACCAAGGAGATCCTCGGCCCCGTCGGCAACGCCACCTACAAGGAATACGTGTCCGACATCCACGCCTCGGGCAGCCACCTCCTCGACCTGATCAACGAGATCCTCGACCTGTCGCGCATCGAGGCGGGTCGCTACACCCTCAACGAGGATTCGATCGAGCTCGTGCACGTGGCGCGCGACTGCCTGAGCTACGTCGACGTGAAGGCCAAGGCGAAGTCGATCACCTTCGACGCCCAGTTCGAGCCGGACCTGCCGGCGGTATGGGCCGACGAGCGGGCGATCCGTCAGATCGTCCTGAACCTTCTTTCGAACGCCGTGAAGTTCACGCCCGCCGGCGGCAGCATCATCCTGCGCGTCGGCTGGACGGCGGGCGGCGGTCAGTACATCGCGGTCCGCGACAACGGGCCCGGCATCCCGCCCGAGGAGATTCCCGTGGTCCTGTCCTCCTTCGGCCAGGGCTCCAACGCCATCAAGAGCGCCGAGCAGGGAACGGGCCTGGGCCTGCCGATCGTCCAGGCGCTGGTGAAGATGCACGACGGCGAGTTCCAGCTCCACTCGAAGCTGCGCCAAGGCACGGAGGCCATCGCCATCCTGCCGCACGCGCGCGTCCTGGAGGTGATGCCGGCGCTCGGTCCCGTCGCCTGAGCGGGTCGCGGCGCTCGACTTGTAGGCGCGCGCGCCCCTCTCTACATCCGGTGGAACCCACCTGCCCCGAGCCCGATGACCGCCCCGATCGAAACTCCCTGCATCCTCGTCTGCGCCATCGATCCGGCGACGGGCTTTTGTTTCGGCTGCGGGCGCACCGGCGCCGAGATCGGCGCGTGGCTCGGCCTGAGCCCGGCCGAGCGGCGCGGCGTGATGGCCGACCTTCCCGCGCGCCTCGCCACGATCGAGCGCAAGCCCCGGCGCGAAACGCGGCGGACCCGCATGCGCCGCGAGGCGGTCGCCGGTGACGGCGGCGACGGCGGCGGCGGAGCCTAAGCCGGAATGTTCGCGCTTCTTCTGCTCGTCGTCGGCGGCGGCGCCCTGCTCCTGCTGTCGATGGACGGCGGCTTTGCCGGGCTCGACGAGGGTCAATTCGCCCACCTCGTTTATTTCGGCGCCTGGGGCCTGCTCATGGCCGGCGGCATCCTCGCGCTGTTTCGCGGCCGGTTCTTCGGAGCGTTGCGCGACCTGATGGTCTGGGGGCTCGTCTTCGTCGCCCTGATCGGAGTCTTCGCTTATTCGCACGAGCTGAAGGGCGTCGGCGACCGCGTTCTGGGCGTCCTCATGCCGGGCCGCGCCATCGAGGTCGCGGGGTCCGGCGGGACGCAGTACCGCGTCGTGCGCTCGGGCGACGACCACTTCCACGTCGATGGGTCGATCGACGGGCGCCCCGTCACCTTCGTGGTCGACACCGGCGCCTCGATGATCGCGCTCGACACGGCCACCGCCGAACAGCTCGGCATCGACACCGCGGGCCTGAACTATCGCGCCGACATCATGACCGCGAACGGCGTCGCCAAGGCGGCGATGGTCAAGCTGGACGAGGTGCGCATCGGCGGCATCGAACGGCGCAACGTCCAGGCCGCGATCACCGAGGGGCGACTTCTCGGCGGCACGGTACTTCTCGGGATGAGCTTCCTCAACACGCTGACGTCGTTCGACTTCCGCCGCGACACCCTCGTCCTCACCGATTGATCAGGCGGCCGCACGGTCGGGGTCGAGCGCGGCGAAGGCGCGCAAGATCACCTCCGGCCCCGCACCGGGCTTCACCGACTCCTCGGTCAGGATGCGTCGCCAGGCCCGCGCGCCGGGCCGGCCGGCAAACAGGCCGGTCATCGGCTTGGCCACGGCGCCCATGCGCCCGCCGCGCGCCAGGTGCCGCTCGGCATAGTCCGCCATCGTCGCCATGAGCACGGGATAGTCGGGCGCCCTCGCCGGCTCGCCGAACACGGCCGCATCGACGCCGAAGAGTTCGTCCGGCGTGTTGTACGCGGCGCGCCCGAGCATCACCCCGTCCAGCCGGTCGAGCTGCGGCAGCGCCGCGTCCAGGCTCCCGAGCCCGCCGTTGAGCCCGACGAAGACGTCCGGCAGCCGCGCCTTCAACCGATGAACGCGCTCGTAGTCGAGCGGCGGGATCTCGCGGTTCTCGCGCGGCGACAGGCCCTGGAGCCAAGCCTTTCGGGCATGAACCCAGATCCCCGCCACGCCGGCCGCGACCGCGGCGTCGGCGAGCGCGTCGAGCGCTTCCTCCGTGTCCTGGTCGTCGACGCCGAGGCGGCACTTCACCGTGACCGGAACGTCGACGGCCTCCGCCATCGCCGCGAGGCATTCGCCGACCAGCCTCGGCTCCCGCATCAGGCACGCTCCGAAGGCGCCGGACTGCACCCGGTCCGACGGACAGCCGACATTGAGGTTGATCTCGTCGTAACCGTAGGACGCGCCGATCCGCGCCGCCTCGGCGAGCTTTGCCGGCTCCGATCCGCCGAGCTGCAGCGCCACCGGGTGCTCGGCCGCGTCGAAGCCGAGCAGCCTGTCGCGATCGCCCCGCAGCACCGCGTCCGCAACCACCATCTCGGTATAAAGCAGCGCGTGCCGCGAGATCTGCCGATGAAAGAACCGGCAGTGACGGTCCGTCCAATCGATCATCGGGGCCACCGCGAAGCGGAAGTGCCTGTAATCGCTGCGGTTCTTCTCGATCTTGCCGGTCATGCAGGGCTTCCAGGTCGTCGCGTCGTCGTCGCATTGCCAGGGGTTTGCGGGCATTCGTTCACGCCGCCTACAGCAAGGCTGTACGTGAGACGTTCATGCTGCAGCGCACCCCTCGGGATCGAACGGCCACCATCCTTCTGCGGAAACGGAAGGACGGCACCGCGGACTCCCGCGCACAGATCGTCATCCGGCGCGACGGTGCAATAGCACATCGCGAGACGAAGACGTTCGGTCGTTCGGTTCTGGGCGCAGAGGATGGGACGACGTGGCCCGCCGAGCGGGCGTGAACCTCCGCTCTCCGACACGGGCCGGGACCGAGAAGCACGATCCCGATGCAGAAATCTGACGGTCCGGATGCTTACGGCTCATCCACCATATGAGCGCACTTCCCCCGATTAGGGTCAAATCGCGCATTCATCCGGAGCAACTGCGTAAGGTTCTGCGATGACATCATGCGGCGGGCACAAAGCGTCAGGTCACGATGGCAGCAGCATCCTTCATCCGCAGCACGCGCGGCAACTTCGCCACCGTCGCCGCGATCCTCGCGGTGCCGCTGATCTTCGCGGTGGGTGCGGGCATCGACCTTTCGCGCGTCTGGACGGAACGCAGCAAGCTTCAAACGGCGGTGGACGGCGCCGCGCTCGCCGTCATGAAGAACGCGGCCTTCAAGCAGGCGGAAGCCGAGCGCCTCGCCGCCCGCATGCTGGCGACGAAC
>CANJKV010000028.1 GCA_947474855.1 Aurantimonadaceae bacterium
GAGGACGTCGCGGCCTCGGGCGGCTACATGATCGCCTGCGCGGGCGAGGAGATCATCGTCGATCCCTCCTCGATCGTCGGCTCGATCGGGGTCGTGTCCGGCGGCTTCGGCTTCGTGGACGCGATCGGAAAGCTCGGCATCGAGCGGCGGGTCCACACCTCCGGCGAGAACAAGGCCCGCCTCGACCCCTTCCAGCCCGAGCGGCCGGAGGACGTCGAGCACCTGAAGGCCCTGCAGCGCGAAGTGCACGAGACCTTCATCGATCTCGTCAAGGCGAGCCGGGGGGCGCGCATCGAGGGGGCGGGCGAGAACCTCTTCACCGGCCAGTTCTGGTCGGGCAGGCGGGGCGTCGAACTCGGCCTCGCCGACAAGGCGGGGGACCTCCGCGGCGAGCTGCGCCGGCGCTTCGGGGCGAGCGTGAAGATGCTCCAGATCCAGCCGGCCCGCGGCTTATTCGCGCGCCGGGCCGGGATCGCGGCCGAGGGGCCGGGCCCCGAAGCGATCGGCGCGGGGCTCGGCCTCGGCCTCCTCCAGGCGGCGGAGGAGCGGGCGCTGTGGGCGCGCTTCGGGCTGTGAGGCGGGACCGGCGGCCTTTACGCCGCCTTCATCGCGGGGGATAATCGCGTTCGAGATGCAACTGGTGTCCGACCTCATGCCCCCCCTGATCCTCCTCGGCTTCGCCGGCGCCGCGGCGTGGTACGGCTACAACCAGATGAAAAAGGAGGCCGCGCGCGTCTCCGAGCGCTCCAAGCGCGCGGAAGCGGAACTGCGCAGCGGCGCGCAGGGCACGCTCGTGCGCGGCAGCGACGGCGTCTACCGCTTGAAGCAGGACTGAAGCGCCCGGCCCGGCCTTGACCCTTCGCGGCCGGGCGTGGCACCTCGCGGCCAAACGCCGAGCGCCGGGCCACCTTGCCCCGCGCGGCCCCGTTCGAAGGTTGCCGCACCCGTGTCCGCCCTGTCCGACCTGCCGCCCCACATGGATCCCCGCCGCTCCTTCCAGGCGCTGATCCTGACGCTCCACCGCTACTGGGCGGACTACGGCTGCGTCGTGCTCCAGCCCTACGACATGGAGGTGGGCGCGGGCACCTTCCACCCCGCGACGACGCTCCGGGCGCTCGGGCCGAAGCCCTGGAACGCGGCCTACGTCCAGCCCTCGCGCCGGCCCAAGGACGGGCGCTACGGCGAGAACCCGAACCGGCTGCAGCACTACTACCAGTATCAGGTCATCCTGAAGCCCAACCCGCCCAACCTCCAGGAGCTCTACCTCGGCTCGCTCCGGGCGATCGGCGTCGACATGGGCCTCCACGACATCCGCTTCGTCGAGGACGACTGGGAGAGCCCGACGCTCGGCGCCTGGGGCCTCGGCTGGGAGTGCTGGTGCGACGGGATGGAGGTGTCGCAGTTCACCTACTTCCAGCAGGTCTGCGGCATCGAATGCGCGCCGGTGGCGGGCGAACTGACCTACGGGCTCGAGCGTCTCGCGATGTACGTCCAGAACGTCGACAACGTCTACGACCTCAATTTCAACGGCCGGGACGGGGCGGAGAAGGTCACCTACGGCGACGTCTTCCTCCAGGCCGAGCAGGAATATTCGCGCTTCAACTTCGAATATGCCGACACGGGCATCCTGCTGCGCCACTTCGAGGACGCGGAAAAGGAATGCCGCGCGCTGCTGGCCGCCGGGAGCCCAAGCGAGGCGGGAGCCTTTCACAAGTGCGTGCTGCCGGCCTACGACCAGGCGATCAAGGCGAGCCACGCCTTCAACCTCCTCGACGCGCGCGGCGTCATCTCGGTGACCGAGCGCCAGAGCTACATCCTGCGCGTGCGGACGCTCGCCAAGGCCTGCGGCGAGGCGTTCCTCCTGACGGATGCGGGCGGGGCGGTCGGCGCATAGCTGCGCGAAAGCGGGGGAGTTCTCTGCGAGCATTGTCAGACTTGGCCCCGCTGCCTATCCTCGACGTCGAGGAGCGACCGCGATGAACCTGAACGTGTCCCTGCCGGACGAACTCGCCCGCTTCGTCGAGGCGAAGGTTGAATCCGGCCGCTATGCCTCGTCGAGCGAGGTCGTGCGCGATGCTTTGCGGCTTCTCGAAGAGCAGGACCATCGCCAGGCAGACGAGGTGCGGCGGCTCCGTCAGGCATGGCGGGACGGTATGGCGAGCGGCGATTTCCGGCCCCTCGACCTGGAAGCCGTCAGGGTCGAAGGACGCAGAAGGGCGGCCGCCAAGCTCCGCTGATGGTCGCCGTCAGCTATTCGGCGCAGGCGCGCCTCGACCTCGCGGACATCTGGGCGTGGATCGCCGAGAGCGGCGGCGAGGCGACGGCCGACCGCGTTGTCGGCCGCATCGAGCGGCGCATCGCTGCCTTGTCCCTGCATCCCGAACTCGGGCCGGCTCGCCCCGACATCGCGGATGAGGCCCGCCTGCTCGTCGCCGAGCGGTGGCTGGCGCTCTACGCGATCGCCGGAGACGGAGTGCGGATCGTGCGCATCGTCGACGGCGCCGTCGATCTTCGCCGCATCGGCTGGCACGACTGAAACAGCCGCCATGTTCCTCATCGCTTTGGCTCCCATATCGCTCACGAAGGACGTGATCGCAGGGAACCTCGGGCCATGCAGTGGAAAGGGCGCCGCCAGAGCGGCAACATCGACGACCGGCGGGGCGGGGGCGGCATCTCGCCCGGCGGCTTCGGGCGCGGCGGCGGCATGGGCGGACCCGTGCGCGCGGGCGGCGGAAGCCTGATCTTCCTGATCATCGCCGGGCTGATTCTGTGGTTCGGCTTCGGCATCAATCCGATGGTGCTGCTCGGCGACGGCGGGTATTCGACCGGCACGACCACCTCCGCCTCGAACAGCGGGCCGGGGGTGCAGGGGACGGCGGACGAAACCGACGACTTCGTCGCGACCGTGCTCGCCGATACCGAGGACGTCTGGAACCGGCGGTTCCAGCAGGCGGGCTCGACCTATGCCGAGCCGACGCTGGTGCTGTTCGAGAACCGCGTCCAGTCGGCCTGCGGCATCGCGGGATCGGCGACGGGGCCGTTCTACTGCCCGGGCGACCGAAAGCTCTACATCGACCTGTCCTTCTTCCAGCAGCTCCAGGGCCAGCTCAACGCGCCGGGCGACTTCGCCCAGGCCTACGTCATCGCCCACGAGGTCGGCCATCACGTCCAGAACCTCACCGGCGTCATGGAGGACACCGACCGGGCGCGCCGCGGCATGAGCGAGGCCGAGGCCAACGCGCTGTCGGTGAAGGTCGAGCTCCAGGCCGACTGCTATGCCGGCATCTGGGCGCACGATTCCGGCCAAGCGGGCTATCTCGAGGACGGCGACATCGAGGAGGCGCTGAACGCCGCCTCGCAGATCGGCGACGACACGCTGCAGAGCCGCTCCGGCGGCGCGGTCGTGCCGGACTCGTTCACCCACGGCACGTCGGCGCAGCGCGTGGAGTGGTTCCGCCGCGGTTTCCAGTCGGGCGACACCAACCAGTGTGATACGTTCGGCAGCAGCATCTGATTGCTGCCGGAGCCGCGCCATGCCCGATGACGGATCGCCCGCGGCCGGCCACGCGCCGGTCGGCCGCAACGTGATGATCATCGGGAGTCCCGGCAGCGGCAAGTCGACGCTGGCCGCCGAACTGGGGCGGCGGCTGGGGCTCCGGGTCGTGCACATCGACCAGCTCTACTGGCTGCCGGGCTCGCGGATGCGCCCGCCCGAGGAGATGCCGGCGCTCGTCGAGGCGGCGGTGGCGCAGGAGGGCTGGGTGTTCGAGGGCAACAATTCGCGAACCCTTCCCATCCGGGCAGCGAAAGCCGACACCCTGATCTGGCTCGATCTGCCGCGCCTTCTCTGCACGGCGCGGGTGCTGCGGCGAATCGCCGGGACGTACGGGCGAGTGCGGCCCGACATGGCGCCCGGCTGTCCGGAACGGCTGGATTGGACGTTCGTCCGCTGGAGCTGGAACTTCCCGAAGCACTCCAGGCCGGCGCAGCAGCGGTTCTTTGAACGTGCCGGGATCGCGCGCAAGCACCACCTGACCAGCCCGGGCGCGGTGGCGCGGCTCCTCGCCGCGCTGCCGGGCTGACAAGGCCCTTCAGGAGGTCGGGCGCACCAGGATCTCGACGCGGCGGTTCTTCTGGCGCCCTTCCGGGTCGTCGGCGCCGTCCGGCGTATCGTTCGGCGCGGCCGGCCGGCTTTCGCCGAGGCCCGTCGTCTCGATGCCGGAGGCGGGGACGTTCTCAGCGTCGGTGAGGAAGGCCTTCACCGATTCCGCGCGGCGCTCGGAAAGCGCCTGGTTGTAGGCATCCGAGCCCTTGCCGTCGGTGTGTCCCTCGACGAGGAAGGTGGCGGCGGGAAAGCGTCGGCGGGCGTCGGCCGAGAGCGCGGCGAGGGCTTCGCGCGCCTTGGGACGGAGCGTCGCGGCATCGAAGTCGAAGAGGATGTCGGCCGAAAGCGTGTAGCGCACGCCGCCCGCTTCCTCGGTCACCGCGAGGCCCTCGGCCAGCGGTTCGGGTGCCGGGGGCGCCGGGGCCGCGGCCGGCTGGGGCGCGAAGGCCTTCCCCTCGTCGGTCAGCCGCTCGTCGTTGAAGGTGACGTGCGGGGCGTTGAAATTGATCGAGGGCTCGTTGAAGGTGATGCGCGGCGCGTTGAAGGTGATGCGCGGCGCGTTGAAGTTGGCGCGCTCGGGCAGGTCCGCCGGCGGCGCGTTGGTGCCGAAGGCGCCGGCGGGCGCGGCGAGGAGAAGAAGCGGCAGGACGGCCGCTGCGCGACGCGCGCTCATTCCAGCGGCACGTCGAGGATCGGGCGGGCGGAGCCGAAGCGCACCGCCAGCTTGCCGTCGGCGGTCGCGGGCGGGCTGAACCAGGCCCAGCCCTCGAAGCGGGCGCCGCGCGCCAGCGCGTTGTCGTCGGGCGCGTCGGAGCAGAGGCAGTCGTCCGCCGTGCCGATGCGGTATTCGGTCTCGTTGGCGAAGTCGAGAAGCCCGATGCCGCTGAGCCCCTGGATGTCGGCGAGGCCCGCGTCCCCGAGGTCGACCGTGGCGTCTCCGGTGTTTTCCAGGACATAGTCGAGCTGCACGAGCGGCTTGCCGGGCAAGCGTTTCAGCGAAACGACGCTGGCCCTGAGGCCCGGCGCCACCTCGACGCTTTCCGCCGCCGGCGACTGCGCCGCGGCAGGCGCGAGAAGTCCGGCAAGGGCGAGCGACGCCGCCCCCGCGATCATTCGCCAATGCGTCATTCCGCTCATCCCCCGAGATCGGACCCGCGCCGGCCGCGCGCCGCGCGAGCGACTCGACCTAACGTTGCGTCAGGACTGTCTCACCTTTACGCCTCGCCGTCGAGGCCCTAGACGGAGCGCGACCCGACCCGAAGCCCGTTTGCGCCCGAGTGCCCGTCCCATGCCCGATCTGCTTCTCGAACTCCGCTCCGAGGAAATCCCCGCCCGCATGCAGCGCAAGGCGGCGGGCGACCTGAAGACGCTCGTCACCGACGCGCTGATCGCCGCGGGCCTGACCTTCGAGGGCGCGCGGGAATACTGGACGCCGCGCCGCCTGACGCTCGACATCCGCGGCCTCGACGCGCGCTCGCGCGACGTGGTGGAGGAGCGGAAAGGGCCGCGGACGGACGCCAACGAGAAGGCGATCGAGGGCTTTCTGCGCGGGGCGGGGCTGACGTCGATCTCGGAGGCGCACGTCCATTCCGATCCGAAGAAGGGCGACTTCTACGTCGCCCACATCCGCAAGAGCGGGCGGCCGGCGGAAGAGATCGTGGCGAGCGTCATGCCGGGCATCATCCGCGATTTTCCCTGGCCGAAATCCATGCGCTGGGGCGCGGCCTCGGCCGAGCCGGGGAGCCTTCGCTGGGTGCGCCCGCTCCAGTCGATCCTGTGCACCTTTGGGCCGGAAACGGCCGAGCCGGTGGTGGTCGACTTCGAAGTGGGCGGCATCCGATCGGGCAACCGCACGGTCGGGCACCGCTTCCACGCGCCGGGCGAGTTCGCGGTGCGCCGCTTCGCCGACTACGCCGACAAGCTGGAGAAGGCTCAAGTCGTCCTCGACGCCGAGCGGCGGCGCGAGATCATCCGGCACGACGCGGAGAACCTCGCCTTCGCGCGCGGCCTCGAAGTCGTGCCGGACGAGGCGCTCCTGGAGGAGGTGTCGGGCCTCGTGGAATGGCCGGTGGCGATCATGGGCGGCTTCGACGAGGCCTTTCTCGACATCCCGCCGGAGGTCATCCGCTCCACCATCCGCGCCAACCAGAAGTGCTTCGTGACGCGGCGGCAAGGCGGGGGCGAGCTGTCCAACGACTTCATCCTCGTCTCCAACATCGAGGCGCCGGACGGGGGCGCGGAGATCGCGCGCGGCAACGGCAAGGTCGTGCGCGCGCGCCTGTCGGACGCGCTCTACTTCTGGGAAACCGACCGGCGCGACCTGCCGGACCTCGAAGGCCTGCGGACATCGGCCGCCGATCTGGGGCTGGATCTGGCCAAGCCCCTCGACCAGCGCATGGCCAAGCTCGATGCCCTCGGCGTCACCTTCCACGCCAAGCTCGGCAGCCAGGGCCAGCGCGTGCGGCGCATCGCGGCGCTCGCCGAGGCGATCGCGCCGCTCGTCGGCGCCGATCCGGCACAGGCCCGGCGCGCCGCGCTGCTCGCCAAGGCGGACCTGACGACGGAGGCCGTCGGCGAGTTCCCCGAGCTGCAGGGCCTGATGGGGCGCTACTACGCCGCGCTGCAAGGCGAGGCGCCGGCCGTCCAGGCGGCGGTCGAGGACCACTACAAGCCCCTCGGCCCCGGCGACCGGGTGCCGGCCGAGCCGGTGGCGATCGCGGTCGCGCTCGCCGACAAGCTCGACACGCTGGTCGGCTTCTGGTCGATCGACGAGAAGCCGACGGGCTCGAAGGACCCCTATGCGCTGCGCCGCGCCGCGCTCGGCGTCATCCGCATCCTTCTGGCGAACGAGATCGGCCTGCGGCTCGGCGAGCTCGTCCCTGCGGGCGACCTCATCGCCTTCTTCCACGACCGCCTGAAGGTGCAGCTGCGCGACGAGGGCGCGCGGCACGACCTTCTCGACGCGGTGCTGTCGGGCGGCAGCGGCGGGGCGGGGGCGAAGGACGATCTCCTCGACGTGTCGCGGCGCGTCGCCGCGCTCGGCGCCTTCCTCGACACGCCGGACGGGGCGAACCTGCTGGCCGGCACGCGCCGCGCCGCCAACATCCTCGCGGCCGAGGAGAAGAAGGGGGCGGTGGTCGCCTCGAGCGTCGACCGCGATCTCCTGGCCAGCGCCGGCGAGCCGGCGGAGCGGGCGCTCGCCGACGCCATCGACCGGGCCGAGGGGCGCCTCGACGAGGCGCTCGCGACCCGCGACTATCCCAAGGCCATGGCCGCGCTTGCCGAACTGCGCCCGGTCGTCGACGGCTTCTTCGAAGCCGTCCTCGTCAACGCCGAGGACGAGCGGCTGCGGGCGAACCGCCTGGCGCTTCTGTCGCGCATCCGGGCGGCGACGCTGCGGGTCGCGGACTTCTCGCGAATCAGCAGCTGACCCACGGGCTTCAACGCCGCCGCCCCTCCTGTCCAGAGGGGCGGCGCGGCCCTCTTCATCCCCCGTTAACCCGGATGATTAACCATCGAACGGTCGGAACCCGTTGGTGGAACAAGGGAGACTTCTTCGAAGGGTCCGTCGCCGCCTGAGCATAAACAGCCGCTCATCACGGTTCTGTGATCGTCGCCGTCCTGAAACCTGCCCGATTGTCACCCGATAGCGTCACTCACGCCGGGCAAGGGGGAACGGGGTTTCGATCGCCCTGGCGTTCATGGACTGTGAAGCTGCGCCTTCGAGGGGATGCCTTGCGAATGACGACGATGACCGCCGCTCTCGCGGCTGCCATGAAGCTCGCCTGCGCCATCGCGGCCGGCACCGTTCTTCTGGCGTCGGGCGCCCGCGCCGACTGGAAGGCGCCGTGGAAGGACGAGACCCGGGCGCTCGTCATCGACGCCTACGAGTTCAATCCCATCGACTGGGAGAAGATGACCGGCGACGATCGGATCGCCGGCTTCATCAACAAGGCTTCCGACGGGCTTCCGCCCGACTGGCGCTGCGGCAAGCTGACCGGCGACGACGAGAAGCTCTGCAAGAACCGCTGGTGGAAGTACGAGGTCACCAAGGAACTCTACATGACCCGCCGGGCCATGGCGAAGATGAAGGGCCTCTTGTGGGGCGCCTACCATCTCGGCCGCCCCGGAAACCCGCGCGAGCAGGCCGACCACTTCATCGACTTCGCCGAGCCCGGACCCGACGAGCTGATCGCGCTCGACATCGAGGACAACACGTCCGAGTGGATGAGCCTCGCCGACGCCGAGATCTTCGCCGACCAGATCAAGATCCGCACCGGTCGCTACCCCGTCCTCTACACCAACGGCTCGACGGCGCAGTTCGTGTCCGACAACGCCGAGACCTATCCGCTCCTGTCGCGCCTGCCGCTCTGGTACGCGCGCTACCGCGACGACATCACAGGCAAGTTCCCGACCGAGACCTGGCCGAGCTACGCGCTCTGGCAGTTCTCCTCCATGCACAACTGCAACGCCCGCTCCTGCCCCTACCGCGTGGCCGGCGCCAAGACGGACATCGACGTCAACGTGTCGCCGCTGACGGTGGCCGAGCTGCGGCAGGAATGGCCGTTCCGCGAGCTGCTGCCGCGACGCGACGCCGTCGATCCGGGCGCGCTCATCGCCTCCGTCTCGGACGGGGCGAAGCAGGCCGTGGCCGAGGTCGTCCAGGTGGCCGAGACCGAACAACCCGCGCCCGTCGCGGCAGAGCCGGGCGGCAGCCTCGTCGCGGCCTATGGGCCGACCGAGGCCGAGGCGCCGCGCATCGACCCGCTGGAGCTCCTGACCGCCGCCGCCCACGAGAAGCCGCCGGCGAGCATCGAGGCGGCCAAGGTCGCCGCCCTCGACGCGCGCGATCCGACCGCGACCGGCTCGGTCCGCGCCGACAACGGCGCGAACGCCGCGGCGAAGCAGGCGACCGCCGCCTTTCACGCCATCGAACCCGCGATCTTCGCCCAGAGCTACGCCGCCGCGCTGAAGGGTCTCGCCCTCGCCGCGACGCAGGTGCCGCTTCTCGCCCGCGGCGAGTCAGCAGTTCCCGCCCATCCCCAGCGCGAAACCTCGCTCCAGCCGCGCTCGCGGCTGAGCGAGATCCTCGCCGCCAAGGGCGATGCGCTGGCCGATGTGCAAGGACCGGCGGCGCCCGCCGACATCCTGTCGGAGGCGCGGGCCGTGTTCGGTCAATCGAGGGGAGGGCGCATCCTTCGCGCCGGCGCGCCGTCGCGCGGCACCTTGACGGCCGAGCTCGAGGCCGCCGACGCGCGCGTGTCCGACGCTTTCGCCGCCACGCGCTGAACCGCCCCCGTCATCCCGTCCGCTCCATCCGGCGCCGCTTCCGACAGGAGGCGGCGCTTCGCTTTGGGGGCTCCATGGGGCTCGGGATCCATCTTCGGAGGGAATGGTGAAAATTTTCCGAAGATCGCGGAACCTTCGTCGCGCCCGGCGGTTCATCGTGCATACTTCCGTATGCGACGCCGATGCCGGCATCCCCCGGAAGGGACAAACGGACGAGCCGCACGTTCCCCCGACGCGCGCCTCATTCGCCCTTTCCAGCCGGCGACCCCTGCGGTTTCGCGAGCGAAGACATCGTCCGGCACCCCTCCGGATGCTTCAAGGGCAGCGGTCGACCCCCCTCGGACCGCTGCCCTTTTTATTTGTCCCGACTTCTGCGATGCCGGTCCGGTGACGACGACCACTCTTCTTCTTCCGCCGGGCGATTCCGCCTCGATCGGGCGCGCCGCCGACCTCCTCGAGGCGGGGGCGCTCGTCGCCCTGCCGACCGAGACCGTCTATGGCCTCTGCGCCGACGCGACGCGCGGCGAGGCTGTCGCCGGCGTGTTCGCGGCCAAGGGGCGGCCGCGCTTCAACCCGCTGATCGTCCATGTCGGCGACCTCGCCATGGCGCGCGAGCACGTCCGCTTCGATGACGTGGCCGAGCGGCTCGCCGCGCGATTCTGGCCCGGTCCGCTGACGCTCGTCCTGCCCAGGGCGGCGGGTTCCGCCGTTCACCCGCTCGCCTCCGGCGGGCTCGACACCTTGGCGCTGCGCATGCCGCGCGGGGCCATGGCCGAGGTGATCGCGCGGCTCGGCCGGCCGCTCGTGGCTCCCAGCGCCAATCCCTCGGGGCGCATCAGCCCGACCGCCGCGCACGACGTGATGCGCGGGCTGTCCGGCCGGATCGCGGCCGTTCTCGATGGCGGGCGCGCCCCGCACGGGTTGGAATCGACGGTGGTGAAGCCGCTGGCCGGCCGGCTCGTGCTCCTGCGACCCGGTCCGATCGGCCGGGAGGCGCTGGCGGACGCCGCCGGCCTGCCGGTGGTTGATCCCGAGCCGGGAAGCGGCATCGAATCGCCGGGCCAGCTCCTGTCGCACTACGCGCCGCAAGGGCGGGTGCGGCTCGATGCGACGCATGTCGAGCCGGGCGAGGCGCTGATCGGCTTCGGGCCCGAGGGGGCGGAGAACCGGGCCGAGGCGCGCGACTTCGTCAACCTCAGCCCGTCGGGCGACCTCGTGGAGGCCGCGGCAAACCTTTTCGCCGCGCTCCACCGCTTCGACCGGCCGGAGATCGGGGCGATCGCCATCGAGCCGATCCCCACGACCGGGCTCGGCGAGGCGATCGCCGACCGCCTGCGACGCGCCGCCGCGCCGCGCGGCTGACGCGCCGGGCGGCCGGTGGCGGCGGGCGGCGAGGCGGAGTACAGGGAGGGCATGATCCCGAGCGCTTCTTCTTCCGCCGCCGACGCCCTGCCGCCGATCTCCGACGAGCTTCTGGCGCGCTTTTCCGCCATCACCGGACCGGCCAACGCGCTGAGCGCGCCGGACCTCCTCGCCCCCTTCCTGTCCGAGCCCCGCGACCTTTGGCCGGGGCGCACGCGCCTCGTTCTTCGGCCCGGCAGCGTCGAGGAGGTGTCCGCCATCCTGGCGCTCGCCAACGAGACCAGGACGCCCGTCGTGCCGCAGGGCGGCAATACCGGGCTCGTCGGCGGGCAGCAGCCGCGCTCGGAGGGCGAGATCGTCCTGTCGCTGGCGCGGCTAAACCGCGTGCGCGAGGTGGACGCGGTCGGGCGCACGCTGACGGTCGAGGCGGGCGTCGTCCTCGCCGAGGCGCAGCGCCTCGCCGAGGAGGCGGGACTGTTCTTTCCGCTCTCGCTCGGCTCCGAGGGCACCTGCCAGATCGGCGGCAACCTGTCCTCCAACGCCGGCGGCACGGGCGTTCTCGCCTACGGCAACGCGCGCGAGCTCTGCCTCGGTGTCGAGGCGGTGCTGCCGTCCGGCGAGGTGCTGCACGGGCTGCGCCGCTTGAAGAAGGACAATCGCGGCTACGACCTGCGCGACCTCCTGATCGGCTCGGAGGGCACGCTCGGCGTCATCACCGCGGCGGTGCTGAAGCTCTTTCCCAAGCCCGCGGGGCGCGCCGTCGCCTATGTCGGCCTCGCCTCGCCGGAAGCGGCGCTCGACCTTCTCGGCGTCTCGGAGCGTCTCGGCGGCGGTCGGCTCACCGCCTTCGAGCTGATCGCGGCGCAGGGCATGGAGTTCACGCTGCGCCACACGCCGGGCGCCCGCGATCCGCTGGGCCAGCGGCACGCCTGGTACGTCCTGATGGAGATCGCGTCGCAGACCTCGGAGGCGGACGCGAGCGAGACCCTGGAGGCGATCCTGGGAGAAGCCTTCGAGGCGGGCATCGTCGAGGACGCGGCGATCGCGCAGTCGCTCGGGCAGGCCAAGGACTTCTGGCACATGCGCGAGAACCTGTCCTGGGCGCAGAAGCCGGAGGGCGGCTCGATCAAGCACGACGTGTCCGTGCCCGTCGCGCGCGTGCCGCGCTTTCTCGCCGAGGCGGGGGAGGCGGTGACGGCGGCGGTTCCGGGCGTGCGGATCGTCGCCTTCGGGCACCTCGGCGACGGCAACATCCACTACAACCTGTCCCAGCCGGTCGGGGCGGACAAGGCGGCCTTCCTGGACCGCTGGTACGAGATCAACGGGATCGTCCACGCGATCGTCGCCGAGCTCGACGGCTCCTTCTCGGCCGAGCACGGCATCGGGCAGTTGAAGCGCGAGGAGCTCGCGCGCACCAAGCCGGCGGTCGAGATGAACCTGATGCGCGCCATCAAGGGCGTCTTCGATCCAAACAACATCTTAAACCCGGGAAAGCTGATTTAGACGAAGTTTAGTTTTTAGATCTGCTAACCCTTCCAGGAGTGACGATCAGTTTACCGACTTTCTTAGGCCGGGAATAAACGCCGCCTCGCTAGAACTGAAGCATCGAAGGCCGGGAAAACATCGGCCGCGCGGGAAGCCGGAACACCGGCTCTCGGGAGAGGCAACAAAGGCGTCGAACAATGACCGTGGCTAAGAACGAGATGCTGCCGCTGAAGCCTGAATGGGCCGCCCAGCCGGTTCGCCTGGACCCGGAAGCGGCGAGCCGCCGCCAGACGGTGGAGCGCATGGAGAACGGCGAGCGGGTGACCTATCGCGTCGACCGCCGCGGCGCCGTGATCAACCGCCGGCTCGAAAAGGCCGACCTGCCGATCTCGATCGCGCTCGGGCCCCACGCCTTCCGCGGCGTCGCGGCGCGCGCGATGGAAACGCCGGAGGGCGGCGTCACGGTGACGCTCGAGCTGCACCACGACGACCCCAAGCTCTGCGTGCCGCTGCTCGTGGCCAGCGACCTCTACGACGTCGCCGCCGACTGGCGCGGCTGGTCGGAGCTGTTCAGCCTGCCCATGCTGATGATCGAATCGGACGGCGCGGTCGTTCCGCTGGAGGAAACGCTCGGGCAGCTGCGCACCGGCGAGCCGGTGAACCGCCGCCGCGCCGCCAACAAGCGCCGTCCCCGCTTCCTCGCCCGCCGCAAGCCGGGCGGCCTCGGCCTTCGCATGGTGGTGCAGGGCGCCGAGATCATCGCCCGGGACTGAGCCGCACGGCCCGGGCCTCCTTCCCGCCGGCGTCAGGCCGGCGGCAGAGGCAGGGCGAGGGACCAGAGGGCCGAGAACAGGAAGCCGAAGAACAGGATCCAGCCGAAGCGGCCGTTCGACTTGAACAGCCGCAGGCACTGGTCGGGATCGTCGATGTCGAGCTGGCGGATCTGCCAGGCCATCTGCCCGGCCCCGATCGCGAGCCCCGCATAGGCCGGCCAGTTGACCCCGGAGCGGGCATCCGAGCCGGTCATCCAGCAGGCGAGCGCGAAGCAGACCACGGCGGCGAGGTAAAGCAGGCCCAGCGCTTCCTTCGTGCGGGCCCCGAAGAGGCGCGCCGTCGAGCGCACGCCGACGAGCGCGTCGTCCTCCTTGTCCTGATGGGCGTAGATCGTGTCGTAGCCGACCGTCCAAAGGATCGATCCGGCATAGAGCAGGAGGGCCGCGGGCGAGAGAGCGCCCCAGTAGGCCGCCCAGCCCATCAGCGCGCCCCAGGAAAAGGCGAGGCCGAGCCCGAGCTGCGGCCAGTCCGTCACCCGCTTGAGAAAGGGGTAGACCGCGACGACGCCGAGCGAGGCGATCCCGAGAAGAACCGCGAAGAGATTGAACTGGATCAGCACCAGGAGGCCGACGAGCGCCTGGGCCACCAGGAAGGTCTTGGCCGCGCGCGGCGTGACCCGGCCCGAGGGCAGGGGACGCGAGCGCGTGCGCGCGACCTTGGCGTCGATGCCGCGGTCGACGAGGTCGTTCCAGGTGCAGCCCGCGCCCCGCATCGCGATCGCCCCGACGAGGAAGAGCAGGAGATGCCAGGGATTGGGCAGCCCCGTCGCCATGGCGCTGGGGCTCACCGCCTGGGGCGCCAGCGCCGCCGACCACCAGCACGGCCAGAGCAGGAGCTGCCAGCCGATCGGCCGGTCCCAGCGCGCCAGCTGCGCGTAGGGCCAGAGCCGGCGCGGCAGCGCGCGGTAGACGAAATTGTCCGAGGGCGCGTCCGCCACCCTCTCGAAGGCGGCGCCGTCGCCGTGCTGGGTCTTCCACATGCGGGGCAGAGTGTCCGTCGAAGGCCGTCCGTCAAGTCGGATCGATGGGCCGAACCCTCCGTTCCCGCCTTGACCCGCGGTGGGCCAAGCTTTTAAGCGCCACGGAAAGTTTTTTGCGCCGGGTGCCTTGCGCACCGCCGCGGACCGCCCGAGCCAGGAGCGCCAGCCATGTCGACCCATGTTCTCCTGATCGGCTCGGGCGGACGCGAGCACGCGCTCGCCTGGAAGCTCACCCAGTCGCCCGAGATCGGCAACTTCTTCGCCGCGCCCGGCAATCCCGGCATCGCCGCCTACGCGACCTGCGTGTCCCTCGATCCCTTCGACCACGCCGCCATCGTCGACTTCGCGCGCGCCAACGCGATCGGCCTCGTCGTGGTCGGCCCGGAAGCGCCGCTCGTGGCGGGCCTCGCCGACGCCCTGGACGCGGCCGGCGTGCCGGTCTTCGGCCCCTCGGAGGCCGCGGCGCAGCTCGAGGGATCGAAGGGCTTCACCAAGGACCTCTGCGCCGAGCAGAACATCCCGACCGCGCGCTACGAGCGCTTCTCGGACCGCGACGCTGCGCTGGAATACGTCGCCCAGCGCGGCGTGCCGATCGTGATCAAGGCCGACGGCCTCGCCGCCGGCAAGGGCGTCACGGTCGCCCAGACGCTGGACGAGGCGCTCGCCGCCGTGGAAGGCTGCTTCGCGGCAGAGGGCGCCGAGATCGTCGTCGAGGAATGCCTCGAAGGCGAGGAGGCGAGCCTCTTCTGCCTGTGCGACGGGAAGGGCGCCCTGTTCTTCGGCACGGCGCAGGACCACAAGCGCGCCTTCGATCGCGATCGGGGCCCGAACACCGGCGGCATGGGCGCCTATTCCCCGGCGATCAACCTGTCGCCCGAGGCGACGCGGCGGGCGATGCGCGAGATCGTGGAGCCGACGCTCAAGGGCATGGCGGCGCGCGGCACGCCGTTTCGCGGCGTGCTCTATGCCGGGCTGATGCTGACGGACAAGGGACCGCAGCTCATCGAATACAACGTGCGCTTCGGCGATCCGGAGGCGCAGGTCCTGATGATGCGCCTCGACAGCGACCTCCTGCCGATCCTCCTCGCCTGCGCGAAGGGCGACCTGTCGGGCGTCGAGCCGCGCTGGCGCGACGACCGGGCGCTGACCGTCGTGATGGCGACGGAGGGCTATCCCGGCGCCTATCCGAAGAACACGCCGATCGGACCCTTGCCCGAGCCGCGCGAGGACCTCGTCGTCTTCCACGCCGGCACGAAGCTCGGCGCGGACGGGACGCTCCTGTCGGACGGCGGGCGCGTCCTCAACGTCACGGCGCGGGGGGCGACGGTGCGCGAGGCGGCGCGAATCGCCTACGGGGCGATCGAGACGATCGACTGGCCCTCCGGCTTCTGGCGCTCCGACATCGGCCATGCCGCGATCATGCGCGAAGAGGGCTGACGGGATCTGACGCTGCGGCAGGGCGTTGACAGCCCCGGCGATGTTCGGCTTACTCTACCTGTGGTTTTCGGTGGAGCCGACTTCAGGAGGGGGTTGTGGAGCGTTCCGCGGATTTGCTGGTCGACAAGATCCTCAGCCGGCCGGACAGGCTGGAGCAGCTCAAGGTCGAACCGGGTCCCGTCCTCTTCGAGGCCGCGGCGCAGGCAAAGGCCGAAGCGTCGGCCTTCGACAACGACCCCTGGCTCTACCGGCTGGTGATTTCCTTTCTGGGGGCGACCGTTGTTCTCGTCGTTCTCGGGACCTTGATCGTCGCCTTGTTCGACGGCGGCGACACGCCGGAAGCCCTCGTCGCCCTCGGCTCGGCCGCGGTCGGCGCGCTCGCGGGGATCCTGGCGCCTTCGCCCAACCAACGGCGGTAATCGTCGCACGGCGAACCAGGCCGCTCCGACTCACGGCAGCGAGGCCGCGAAGCGCTCGATCGCGCCCGCGACGATCGCCTCGCGCTCGGCCTCCCCGAAGGGCCGCAGAAAGCCGGCGGCCGCCTCCTCGATGAGGAGGTGGGCGAGGCCGTGGACGAGGCCCCAGGCCGCTGCGATGTCGCGGGCGATCTCGGTCTCCGGCACGCCAGCGCCCTGCACCGCGAGAACCGCGCCGCGCAGAATCGCGAAGGCGCGCCCCGGCGCCTCACGCGGGGCGTCGCCGGGCAGGTTCTGCGGGCGCTTGCCGAAGAACATCAGCCGGAAGAGATGCGGGCTGCTTCGCGCGAAGGCGACGTAGCCGCGGCCCGCGGCCGCGAGGCGCGCCCGCGGCTCGGCGCCGGCCGCCGCCATCTCCGCCTCCATCGCGGACACGAGGCGCTCGAAGCCGAGAACCGCGAGGGCCGCGAGAAGCGCGTCGGCATTGGCGAAGTGGTGCGCGGGCGCGGCGTGGCTGACCCCCGCCCGGCGAGCCGTCGCGCGCAGCGAGAAGCCGGACAGGCCGCTCTCGGCAAGTTCCGCCTCGCCCGCGGCGAGAAGCGCGGCGCGCAGGTCGCCGTGGTGATAGGCGGCGCGCGGGCGGCGCGCCGATCGCCGGCCTGCGCGCTCGGCCCCGCCATCGCCGGCTGCGCCGTCCCGTCCGTTCTCCGCCATGGTTTCCACCTGCACTCGGCCCAGCAAGCTGCGAGGATAGGAAGCCGCGCGGATCTGGACAATGTCAGGATTGAATCTTGACGACGTCAAGATTGCCGCTATTCTGCTCGTCGTCGGCTAGACGGCGGAGCGGCCATGACCCTCGAGGCGATCTTCTCCTTTTCGGGCGCGCTGGCGCTTCTCGGCTGGGCGGCGCTGCTCGCCGGCCCCTGGATGCCGGTCTGGTCCGACCGGATCGCCGGCTGGATCGTGCCGGCCCTCATCGCCGTCGCCTATTCCGCCCTCGTGCTCGCCTTCTTCGGCGAGGCGGAGGGCGGCTTCGGCTCGCTGGAGGAGGTGGCGCAGCTCTTCGCCTCGCGCCCCGTGCTTCTCGCCGGCTGGCTCCACTATCTCGCCTTCGACCTCCTGGTCGGCGCCTGGGAGGCGCGCGAGGGGCGGCGCCGGAGCGTGCCCTTCCTTTTCGTCGTGCCCTGCTTCGCGGCGACCTTCCTCGTCGGCCCAGGCGGCTTCCTGCTTTTTCTCGTGGTGCGCGCCGCCGCCGGGCGCCGCGCCGCCCTTTCCGCCTGATCCTCGAAGGAGACCGCGCATGACCGCGATCGCCCTGCGCCTGCCGGCCTTCCGCTCGGGCCTTCCGCCGTTCGCCGCATGGGAGCCGGTGACGACGCGGCTCGGCCTCGCGCTTCTCGCGGTCCTGCCGCCGCTGGCGCTCGCGGGTCTCCTCGATCCGCGCGAGCTGCACGGCATCTCGCTCTGGGCCAAGCCCATGAAGTTCGCGGTGGCGCTCTCGCTCTATCTCCTGACGCTCGGGCTGTTCGCCGCCTTCGTCGATCCGGCCTGGCGTGCCCGGCGCCGCTTCCGCTGGCCGATCGCGGCCGGCGCGGCGGCGATCGCGCTGGAACAGGTGCTGATCACCCTGCAGTCGGCCCGCGGCGTCGGCTCGCACTTCAACCTCGCCACCGGCTTCGACGCTGGGGTCTACGCCGCGATGGGCGTCGGCTCGGTGATCCTCACCGCCATGACGCTGCCGGTCGCCGCGGGCCTTGCGCGCCACGCCGCTGACCGGCTCGACGGGGGCGTGCGCCGGGCCATCGTCGCCGGTCTCCTCCTCACCTTCGTCCTGACGCTGATCACCGCCGGCACCATGTCGTCCGGCGACGGGCACTGGGTCGGCGGCGCGCGCTCTGACGCGGGCGGGCTCGCGCTGATGGGCTGGGCGCGCGACGGCGGCGACCTGCGCGTGCCGCACTTCTTCGCGACCCACGCCATGCACGCCCTGCCGCTCGCGGCCCTTCTCCTTCTGCCGCTGGTCCGCCTCGGCCGGCGCGGCGCGGGCGTGCTCGCCGTCCTCTACGCCGCCTTCGTCCTCGCCACCTTCGCGCAGGCGCTCGCCGGGCAGCCCTTCCTGCCCGTGCTCGGCTAGGCGAGGCCGCCCTCGCCGAGGCGGATCACCTGGTCGCCGGGCCGGATGATGCTGCGGCGGTGGGTGACGGCGAGGATGGTGAGGCTTCCCGCCAGCGCCCGCAGGCCGTCCATGATCTCCGCCTCGGTGTCCTCGTCGAGGGCCGAACTCGCCTCGTCGAGGAGGAGGATGGACGGTTCGCCGTAAAGGGCGCGGGCGATGGCGATGCGCTGGCGCTCGCCGCCCGAGAGCTTCAGGCCGCGCTCGCCGACGATCGTCGCGAAGCCCTTGGGCATCGCCTCGATGCGGGTGAGGATCGAGGCCCGCTCGGCCGCGCTGCGCAGCCGCACCTCGTCGTGCGGCCGCCCGAGCACGATGTTGACGGCGAGGCTGTCGTTGAGGAGCGCGACGTCCTGCGGCACGACGCCGACATGGGCGAACCAGTCCTCGCGTCGGATGCGGGTGACGTCGGTGCCGCCCGCGCGGATACGGCCTTCCTGCGGCTCGGCGCTCTTCAGGAGCAGCCGCAGCACCGTCGACTTGCCCGATCCCGTCTCGCCGACGAGAAAGGCCGGCGTGCCGCGCACCACGGTGTAGTCGAGATCGGACACGCCGCGACCGTTGGGATAGCGGAAGCCGACGCCTTGGAAGGCGAGCGTGCCCGCGCCGGGCGGGAAGGGCAGGGGATCGGCCGGGTCGGTGTCTTCCGGCGCGCTCCACATGGCCGCGAAGGGACGGAAGCGGGCGAGGGCGTCGGCGGTTTCCTTGATGGCTTGGCCAACGAGTTGGAAGGGCTGATAAGGCGACGTCCGAAATCTGGGACAGGCGCTGCCCGCACAGGACGAGGAGGTAGCGCGCCGCGTCACCGAGCGCTTCGGCGATGCCGAAGACAAGGGCATAAAGGAGGAGTGTGGCGAGGATCGCGTCCGGCTCGCCGCCGGCCGCCAGCGCGTCGACGGCCCGGGCGAAGAGCACGGGCGCGGCGATGGCGCAGAGCGCGCCCAGGATGCTCGCGCCGACGACGAGGAGGGTGATCGGGCGCGCGTCGCGCCGGTAGGTGGCGAGGATCGACAGGATGACGGGTTTCAGCGAGGACTGGGTCTCGGCCATGGGGGCGGGCTCCGGCATCGCGAAACGGATGGTCCCATAGATCAAGGGTTGTGTTAAGGCCAGCGTAGGGATGTAGCGGCGCGCTCCCGCTTGCGGCGGCCCGGCCGGGGCGCTAACCCGCGGCGGCCATGCACCCGTTTCTGCGCCGCTTCCTGCCCGACCTCGTTCCCGTCAGCCGCCGCGAGCAGCTGCGCGCGAGCATCGGCGCGGGGGTGGGGATCCTCGGCACGGCGCTCGTGTCGCGCCTGGCGCTCGGCGATGCGCCGGGACTGCCCTTCCTCGTGGCGCCGATGGGGGCGTCGGCGGTGCTGCTGTTCGCCGTGCCGGCGAGCCCGCTGGCGCAGCCCTGGTCGATCCTCGGCGGCAACCTCGTCGCATCGCTGGTGGGCGTGACGGTGGCGCGGCTCGTGCCCGATCCCGGGCTCGCGGCGGCGCTCGCGATCACGCTCGCCATCGCCATCATGATGGCGCTGCGCTGCCTGCATCCGCCGAGCGGGGCGGTGGCGCTGACGGCGGTGCTCGGCGGCGAGGGCATCCGGGCGCTCGGCTACGGCTTCGTTTTCTGGCCGATCCTTGCGAACTCGGCGCTGATGCTGGGCGCGGCGCTCCTGTTCAACAACGCGACGGGCCGGCGCTACCCGCACGCGGTGCCGAGCGCGCCGGTCGAGCGTGGAACGGCCGATCCCCCGCCCACCGCCCGGCTCGGCTTCACCTCCGCCGACCTCGACGCGGTGCTCGCCGAATTCGACCAGGTGATCGACGTCGACCGCGCCGACCTCGAGGCGATCCTGCGCCGCGCCGAGCAGCGCTTCCTGGCCCACCGCGCCGGCACGCGGACCTGCGCGGAGATCATGTCGCGCGACGTCGTGGCGGTGGGGCCGGACGCGTCCTTCCGCGAGGCGATGGACCTCCTGCGCCGACATCACATCAAGGCGCTGCCGGTGACGGACGAGGGTGCGCGCATCCTCGGCCTCGTCACGCAGACCGATCTCCTGGAAAAGACCGCCTGGGGGCCGAAGGGGCCGCGCCTCGCGTTCCGCCACCGGCTGCGCCTGACGGCGAGCCGCACGCGCGCGCCGGCCTCGACGGTGGCGGACATCATGACGGCGGGGCCCGCGACGGTGCGGCGCGACACGCTCGTCGCAGCCATCGCGCCGGTCATGGCCGATGCCGGTCTCCATCACCTGCCGGTGGTCGAGGCGGACGGCCGCCTCGTCGGCATCGTCTCGCAGACCGACGTCGTAGCGGCGCTTCTGGCCGAACTCGGCGCGCGGGCGGTTGGAGCGCAGCCGGCGGAAGCGCTGCCCGCCTGAAATCGGGTGGTGCGCGTCGGCGGCGCCCGTCAGGCTCGCTCGGCATGCCGCGCGCGCGTCGAGGACGTCCCCGATCCATGAGCCCCGAATTCCTTCTCACCTCGCTGATCATCGTCGCCTCGCCCGGCACGGGCGTGGTTCTGACGCTGGCCGCCGGCCTGTCGCGCGGCGCCTGGGCGAGCCTCGTCTGCGCCTTCGGCTGCACGCTCGGCATCGTGCCGCACATGCTGGCAGCCATCACGGGACTCGCCGCGCTTCTTCACGCGAGCGCGCTCGCCTTCGCGCTCATCAAGTATGCCGGCGTCGCCTACCTTCTCTGGATGGCCTGGGCGACCTTGAAGGAGCACGGACCATTGCGGGTGGAGGCGGAGGCGACGGCGCATTCCGACCGGGACGTGATCGTCTCGGCCATCCTCGCCAACCTCCTGAACCCCAAGCTCTCGATCTTCTTCGTCGCCTTCCTGCCGCAGTTCGTGCCGGCGCGAACGGCGAACCCGGTTCTGCTCATGGGCGAACTCAGCCTCGTCTTCATGGCGCTGACTTTCGTCGTCTTCGCCCTCTACGGCGTATCCGCCGCCGCGGTGCGCGATAAGATCGTGTCGCGCCCGGCCGTAATGGCCTGGCTGCGGCGCGGCTTCGCGGCCGCCCTCGTCGGCCTCGGCGCCAAGCTCGCCCTGGCGGAGCGCTGACGCGAAGGCTGGCGGGCGCAGCCGTTCGGTAACAGTGCCGCACGATGCTCGGGGCAGGTCGGGACCTTACGCCCTGCCGCCCTTTGACTCGCCTGCATCTTACGTTTACGTCAATGTGAAGCGGCGGCGGCTGACGGGCCGCCACGGGCGGCCTATATCCGGGACGAGGGAGTGGCCGCCCGCGCGACCCATTGACCGGAGGAGACGACCCCATGTCCTTTCGCCGCGAGAAGCTGACCAAGCCGATCTTCAAGTGGGCCAAGGGCGTCATGCCCGCGATCTCCGAGACCGAGGCCAAGGCGATCGACGCCGGTACGGTCTGGTGGGACGGCGAATTGTTCACCGGCAATCCGGACTGGAACAAGCTGCTCGCCATGCCGCCGGCAAGGTTGACCGCCGAAGAGCAGGCCTTCATGGACGGGCCGGTCACCGAACTCTGCGGCATGATCGACAACTGGAAGATCGAGACGGTGACCAAGGACCTGCCGCCGGAGGTCTGGGACTTCTTGAAGACGAACAAGTTCTTCGGGATGATCATTCCCAAGGAGTATGGCGGCCTCGGCTTCTCCAACACGGCCCATTCGGAAGTCGTGCGGAAAGTATCGTCGGTGTCGGTCGTCGCGGGCGTCACCGTCATGGTGCCGAATTCGCTCGGCCCCGGCGAGCTGATGCTGCATTTCGGCACGCAGGCCCAGCGCGACTACTGGATGCCGCGCCTCGCCGACGGGCGCGAGATCCCCTGCTTCGGCCTGACCTCGCCCTCGGCGGGCTCGGACGCCGCGGCGATGACGGATACGGGCGTCGTCGAATACGGCGAGCACGAGGGGAGCCGAGTGCTCGGCATCCGCCTGAACTTCGAGAAGCGCTACATCACGCTCGGTCCCGTCGCGACGGTGATGGGCCTCGCCTTCAAGATGCGCGATCCCGAGAACCATCTCGGCCGCGGCGAGGAGCTCGGCATCACCGTCGCCCTGATCCCGACGAGCCATCCGGGCGTCTCCCACGGCGACCGGCACATCCCCCTCGGCCAGCACTTCCAGAACGGCCCGCTCTACGGGCGCGACGTCTTCGTGCCGATGGACTGGATCCTCGGCGGCGAGAAACAGATCGGCGAGGGCTGGACCATGCTGATGACGGCGCTCGCCGCCGGACGGTCGATCTCGCTGCCCTCGCAGTCGGCGGCGTCCGCGGCGATGTGCGCCCGCGTCACCGGCGCCTATGCGCGCGTTCGCACGCAGTTCAACGTGCCGATCGCCCTGTTCGAGGGCATCCAGCAGCCGCTCGCCGACATCGCCGCCAACGCCTACCAGATCGACGCGGCGCGCCGCCTGACCATCGCCGCGCTCGACCAGGGGCACCGCCCCTCCGTCGTTTCCGCGATCATGAAGGCGCACGCCACCTATCGCATGCGCGAATCGATCGAGCGCGCTATGGACATCCACGGCGGCAAGGCGATCATCGACGGGCCGAAGAACTACATGGCCCAGCAGTACAAGTCCGTTCCCATCGGCATCACGGTGGAAGGCGCGAACATCCTGACGCGCAACCTGATGATCTTCGGCCAGGGCGCCATCCGCGCCCACCCCTACATGCTGAAGGAGATGAAGGCGCTGTCGAACCCCGACCACGCGGCCGGGCTCGCCGAGTTCGACAAGGCCTTCTGGGCCCATGTCGGCCATTCGGTGAAGAACGCGGTGCGCGCCTTCTATCACGGCTGGACCGGCGGCCTCGCCGCCCACGCGCCGGACGACGCGGCGATGACAAGCCATTGGCGCCAGCTCTCGCGCTACGCCTCCGCCTTCGCGCTGGTGTCGGACCTCGCGCTCCTGACGCTCGGCGGCGCGCTCAAGCGCAAGGAGATGATCTCGGCGCGCCTCGGCGACATCCTGTCGGAGCTCTACCTCCTCGGCGCCGCGCTGAAGCGCTTCGAGGTCGAGGGCCGTCCGGAAGCCGACAAGCCGATCGTCGAATACGTCATGCAGAAGGGCGGCAACCGCATCGCGCTCGCCTTCGACGGCGTCCTCGACAACCTGCCCTCGCGCTGGGCGGCGCTCGTCGCGCGCTTCATCGCCTTCCCGCTCGGCGTGCCCTATGCCGAGCCGGCGGACGAGCTGACGAGCGAGGTCGCGGCGATCCTGACGCGGCCCTCCTCGCAGCGCGACCGGCTGACGGCCGACATCTATCTCGGCGAGCGGCACGAGAGCCATCCCATCGCCGACCTCGAACGCGCCTTCGAGCTGGTCACGGCCGTCGCGCCGATCGAGAAGAAGCTGCGCGAGGCGAAGGTCCGCGACGCGAAGGCGGCGCTGGAGGCGGGCGTGATCACGAAGCCCGAATTCGACCAGCTCGCCGAGGCGAAGGCCGCCGTGGACGTGGTGGTGGCGGTCGACGCCTTCCCGATGGAGGAGGTCTCGCCGCTGGCGCACCAGCACCGCAAGGCGCCGGCCGAAACGGCCGTCGAGCGCCGGGAGGCCGCGGAGTGAGCCGCGCCGCCGAACCGATCCGGCTGAACCGCCGGCCCGTCTATCTCGTCGACGGCGCGCGGACGCCCTTCATCAAGGCGCGGGGGCGGCCGGGGCCGTTCTCGCCGGTCGATCTCGCCGTCCAGTGCGGCCGGCCGCTGCTGCTGCGCCAGGCCTTCGGGCCCGACGCCATCGACCTCGTGGTGCTCGGCTGCGTCAACGTCGTCGCCGAGGAGATGAACCCGGCCCGCGTCGCGGCGCTGCGTCTCGGCATCTCCGACGAGGTGCCGGCCTTCACCGTGCAGGTGAACTGCGGCTCGGGCATGCAGTCGATCGACACGGCCTACCGATACATCGAGGACGGAACCGCCGACATCGTTCTCGCCGGCGGGGCCGAGGCGCTCAGCCATTCGCCGCTGGTGCTGACCCGCGGCGCGGTGGAATGGTTCGCCGAGCTCAACGGCGCGCGCTCGGCCACCGATCGGCTGAAGGCCTTCGCGGGGCTTCGGCCCGGCTTCCTCAAGCCCGTGATCGGGCTGGAGCGCGGCCTCACCGATCCGATCACCGACCTCAACATGGGCCAGACGGCGGAGAAGCTCGCGCACCTCTTCGGCATCTCGCGGCGCGAGGCCGACGAATACGCGGCCGAGAGCCACAACCGCCTCGACGCGGCGACCAAGGCCGGGCACCTGAAGGGCGAGATGCTCACCGCCATCGCCCGCGACGGTCAGGTCTTCGACCACGACGACGGCGTGCGGCCGGGATCGTCGGCCGACACGCTCGCCAAGCTGAAGCCCGTCTTCGAGAAGCCTTTCGGCAAGGTGACCGCCGGCAATTCCTCGCAGATCACCGACGGCGCCTCCTGGACGATCCTCGCCTCCGAAGAGGCGGTGGAGCGGCACGGCCTCCAGCCCATCGCGCGCATCGTCGACTCCGCCTGGGACGGGCTCGATCCGTCGATCATGGGGCTCGGCCCCGCCGTCTCGGCGGCGCTGCTCCTCAAGCGCCAGAAGATGAGCGTCGCCGAGATCGACCTCTGGGAGCTGAACGAAGCCTTCGCGGCGCAGGTCCTGTCCTGCGTGAAGGCGCTGGCGGATCCGGAACTCGGCCGCACCGTCCTCGACCTCGACGAGGGGCAGGGCGGCGAGATCGCACGCGACAAGCTGAACGTCGACGGCGGCGCCATCGCGCTCGGCCACCCCGTCGGCACCAGCGGCAACCGCATCACCCTGCATCTGGCGAATACGATGAAGCGCTTGGGGCAGAAACGCGGCATCGCCACCCAGTGCATCGGCGGCGGACTCGGCGGCGCGATGCTCCTGGAAGCGGTGTAGGCGTTCCGCCACGCCGACGCTGCTCCCTTCTCCCGCTGGCGGGAGAAGGTGCCGGCAGGCGGATGGGGGGGCGTGAAGGCCGCGACGCAGATCGTTTGCTGGCCGCTTGCGCGGCCGACACCCTCACCCGCCCCTTCGGGGCTCCCTCTCCCGCAGGCGGGCGAGGGGTGGCGCCCTTCCGCCAGCTTCGTGTTTTCTTGATCAGTCGTTCGAAAGGCCCCATCCCATGAGCCGCATGCTCGACGCGCTTCAGCCTCGCGATCTGGAACTCGGACCGGCCCGCGGGGCGCCCGTCGAGGGGAACTGGCGCAGCGCGATCGACGAGAACCGCGTGCGCTGGCTGGTGCTCGACCGGCCGGGCCGTTTCGTCAACACCGCCGACCGGGCGGTGCTGGAAGAGTTGGCGACGCATGTGATGCGGGCCGAGGCCGAGCGGCCGGCGGCGCTGGTGATCCGCTCGGCCAAGCCCTCGGGCTTCGCGGCCGGCGCCGACATCAACCAGTTCAAGGGCGCGGGCAAGGCCGAGATCGAGGCGGCGATGCGCGAGGCGCATTCCGTGCTGGACCGTCTGGAAGCGCTGTCCTTCCCGACGATCGCGGTGATCCACGGGCACTGCCTCGGGGCGGGACTCGAATTCGCCCTGGCCTGCCGCCACCGGATCGCGACGCCCGATGCCAGCCTCGGCTTTCCCGAGGTGATGCTCGGCCTCCATCCGGGGCTCGGCGGCACCTATCGCTCGACCATGGTCGCCGACCCGATCGAGGCGATGACCATGATGCTGACCGGCCGGCCGGCGCGGGCGAAGAAGGCCAAGGCGGTCGGCCTCGTCGACGCGGTGGTCGAGGAGCGCCACGTCGCAGCGGCGGTGGCGGCCTATGCGAAGGGCGAAGGGCGCAGGGCCGAGAGCGGCGGCTTCAAGGCGCGCGCCTTCGCGCTGCGCCCGGCCCGCGCCTTCGCCGCGAGCCAGATGCGCAAGACCGCGGCCGACAAGGCGCCCAGGGACCACTACCCCGCGCCCTACAGGCTGATCGACCTCTGGGAAGCGCATGGCGGCAACGCCAAGGCGATGCAGAAGGCCGAGATCGAGAGCTTCGCGACGCTCATCGAGACACCGACCGCGCAGAACCTGGTGCGCGTCTTCTTCCTGCGGGAAACGATGAAGGGCCTGAAGGACGGCTCCTCCGGCGTTTCCCACGTCCACGTGATCGGCGCCGGCGCCATGGGCGGCGACATCGCGGCCTGGGCGGCGCGCGAGGGTTTTCGCGTGACCCTTGCCGACCTCGATCCGAAGGCGCTGGGGCGCGCGGTGAAGGCCGCGACGAAGATGCTGGAGAAGACGCTTCGCAACCCGCTGAAGGTGCGCGACGCGCTCGACCGGCTGGTGCCGGACCTCGACGGCGTCGGCGTCGCCCATGCCGACCTCGTGATCGAGGCCGTGCCGGAAAAGGCGGCGCTGAAGACGAGCATCTACGCGGCCGTCGAGCCGAAGCTGAAGGCCGGCGCGATCCTGGCCACCAACACCTCGGCCCTGCCGCTGGAGAGCCTGGCGCAGGGGCTTGCCGACCCCTCCCGCTTCGTCGGCCTGCACTTCTTCAATCCCGTCTCGCGCATGCAGCTCGTCGAGATCGTCTCGCATCCCGGCGCCTCGCCCGAGACGCTGCGCCGTGCGACCGCCTTCGCCGCCGAGATCAGCCGCCTGCCGGCCCCCGTCGCCTCGGCGCCGGGCTTCCTCGTCAACCGCTCGCTGACCCCGTACATGGCCGAAGCCCTGGCCATGGTCGACGAGGGCATTCCGAAGGAGCGGATCGACGAGGCGGCGACGCGCTTCGGCATGCCGATGGGGCCGGTGGAGCTCGCCGATCAGGTCGGCCTCGACATCGCGCTGGACGTCGCGACCTCGCTGCGCGAGCGCTTAGGCCCGGACGCGCTGCCCGAGGCGCCGGAATGGCTGAAGCGGCTGGTGGCGGAGAAGAAGCTCGGCCGCAAGACCCGCGGCGGCCTCTACGAGTACGACGCCGACGGCAAGCCGAAGAAGGGGAAGGTCGAGGCCCTGAAGGACGGGACGAAGAGCGACCCCGACATCGCCGACCGCCTGATCCTGCCGATGCTCAACGCCGTCGTCGCCTGCCTGCGCGAGGGCGTCGTCGCGGACGAGGCGGTGGCGGACGGCGCGATGATCTTCGGCACCGGCTTCGCCCCCTTCCGCGGCGGCCCGATCCACTATGCCAGGACACGCGGCGTCGACGAGATCGTCGCCACCATGCGCCGCCTCGAAAGCCGCCTCGGTCCCCGCTTCCGCCCGGACGAGGGCTGGGAACGGCTGCGGGGGTGAGGATGGGTCAGGCGATCCTCGTCGCCGGGCGCGGCGCATTCCCCTTTTCCCCGCCGGGGAGAGGGTGCCCCGAAGGGCCGGGTGAGGGCTTGGCAGGGGGCGGCGCTCTCCGATGTGAGTATCGGACGCACCCGCGTCTCATGAAGCCCTCATCCGCCTGCCGACACCTTCTCCCCGCTCGAAAGAAGGGAGCAGCTTCGGCGCCGGCTCGTGGGGAGCTCGCCTCAGCTCGCGATGCAGACGTAGTCCTGCTGGCCGAGGCCGTCCGCACCCAAGGTCACGCGATCGCCGGGGGCGAGGAAGCGGGGCGGGTCGAAGGACAGGCCGACGCCCGGCGGGGTGCCCGTCAGGATCACGTCGCCCGGCTCCAGGCGCGTGAAGCGCGACACGTAGGAGACGAGGTAGGGCACCTTGAAGATCATCTCGCGCGTGTTGCCGAACTGCTGGCGCTCGCCGTTCACGTCGAGCCAGAGATCGAGCTCGTCGTAGTTCCGCAGGTCCTCGGGCGTGACCAGCCAGGGGCCGAGGGTCGCGAAGGTGTCGTGGCTCTTGCCCTTCGACCACTGTCCGCCGCGCTGGAGCTGGAAGGAGCGCTCGGTGACGTCGTTGGCGAGCGTGAAGCCGGCGACGTGGTCCATCGCCTGCTCGACGGTGACGTACTTCGCCACCCGACCGATCACCACGGCGAGCTCCACGCCCCAGTCGACGCGGCTCGCCATGCGCGGGATCTCGATCGGGTCGTTCGGACCGCTCGCCGCGCTCGCCGCCTTCATGAAGACGGTCGGCTCGGGATTGACCTTGAAGCCCGCGAGGAGGGCGCTCTCGTGATAGTTCGGGCCGATGCCGACGATCTTGCCGATCTGACCCACCGGCCGGCAGAGGCGCGCGCCTTCGGGCGCGAGCGGCAGCGCGTCGAGGTCCAGCGCGGCGACGCGCTGGAGGTTGGCGGGATTGAGCGAGGCGCCCGAAAGCCCGTCCAGATAACCGGTCAGATCGCGGATGCCATCGTTTCGGTCGAGGATGCCGACGCGCTCGGATCCACGCTCGCCGAACCGCACAAACCGCATTCAAATCACTCCTGCTTCCACTCGCTGTAATGTTGTAGGGGAGAAGGGGTTCCGGTCATGGGCATCGCGGCGCTTTTAGGTCGCGGCACAGCGAATATACGTCCCGGCCGGCAGAGGGGTAGGGGACGCGTCGACGAGGAGGTGAGGACATGTACAAGGCACCCGTGACGGACATCGCCTTCACGCTGAAGAGCGTGGCCGGCCTGGACGAGGCGATGGCGAACGGACGGCTCGGCGAACTGACGCCCGACCTCCTGGACGCGATCCTGGAGGAGGCCGGCCGCTTCGCCGGCGAAACGCTCGCGCCGCTCGCCCCGACCGGCGACCGGGAAGGCGCCCGCGCGGCCGACGGCCGCGTCACGACGCCGGCCGGCTGGCCGCAGGCCTATGCCGACTGGAGCGCCGGCGGCTGGGCCGCGCTGACCGGGCCCGAGGCCCATGGCGGACAGGGCCTGCCGACGGCGCTCTCGGCCGCGGCCTTCGAGATCTGGAACGGCGCCTCGATGGGATTCGCGATCGGCCCCTGCCTCACCGTCGGCGCGGTGGAGGCGCTGGAAGCGCACGGCTCGGCGGAGCTCCAGGCGCTCTACCTCCCGCGCCTGATTTCGGGGGAGTGGATGGGGACGATGAACCTCACCGAGCCGCAGGCGGGGTCGGACCTGTCGGCCCTGCGCACCCGCGCCGAGCGCCGCGCGGACGGCACCTACCGGATCTTCGGCACCAAGATCTACATCACCTACGGCGAGCACGACTGGACCGACAACATCGTCCACCTCGTTCTCGCCCGCCTGCCCGATGCTCCCGCCGGGGTGAAGGGCATCTCGCTGTTCCTGGTGCCGAAGTTCATCCCGGACGCCGACGGCGGGCTCGGCGCGCGCAACGACGTCTGGTGCCATTCCATCGAGCACAAGATGGGCATCCACGGCTCGCCCACCTGCACCATGATCTACGGCGACGGGAAGGGCGGGACGGGCGAGGCGGGCGCGGTCGGCTGGCTCGTCGGCGAGGAGAATCGCGGTCTCGCCTGCATGTTCACGATGATGAACAACGCACGCCTCCTCGTCGGCATGCAGGGCGTCGGCGTCGCGGAGGCCGCGACCCAGAAGGCGGTCGCCTACGCGAACGAGCGCCGGCAGGGCCGCTCGACGCGCCTCGCCGCCAAGCCCGAGCCCTCCGATCCGATGAGCCCGATCGTCGAGCACCCGGATGTCGCCCGGATGCTCCTGACCATGAAGGCGATGACCGGCATGGCGCGGGCGATCACCTATGCCTGCGGTTTCGCGACCGACCTGTCGCGCGAACGGGACGACGAGGCGCGGGCGCGCTTCTGGCAGGAGCGGGCGAACCTCCTGACGCCCGTCGCCAAGGCCTTCGCGACGGATGTCGGCGTCGAGGTCGCCTCGCTGGGCGTCCAGGTCCATGGCGGCATGGGCTATGTCGAGGAAACGGGCGCCGCGCGCCTGCTGCGCGATGCCAGGATCGCCCCGATCTACGAGGGCACCAACGGCATCCAGGCGATCGACCTCGTCACCCGCAAGATCGGCCAGAGCGAGGGGGCGACGGTTGCCGCCTATCTCGCCGAGCTGGAGGCCGTCGCCGAAGGCCTGCGGGCCTCCAACCGCCCCGACACCGGGGAGGCGGCGGCGCGCCTGTCCAAGGCCATCGCGGATCTTCGGGAAGCGACGGACCATCTCCTGCGCCGGATCGCCGAGAAGCGGACGGGCGAGGCGCTGGCGGGCGCGACACCCTATCTGCGGCTCTTCGGCCTGACGGCGGGCACCGCCTATCTCGCCAAGGGCGCGCTCGCCGACGAGGCGCCGGCGCGCCTCGCGCTCGCCCGCTTCGCCGCGGAGAACATCCTGCCCGAAACCGCCGCCCTCAAGCGGATCGTCCTGACCGGCGCGGCGAGCCTTGCCGCCGCCCACGCCCTTCTCGTCGAGGAGTCCGCGTGATGAGCGATCACGTCGAAACGCGCCGCGAGGACGGCGTCCTCGTCCTGCGGATGAACCGGCCGGACAAGAAGAACGCGCTGACGCGGGCGATGTATGCCGCCCTCACCGCCGGGCTCGCGCAGGCCGAGGGCGACGACGCCATCGCCGCCACCGTGATCCTCGGACTGCCCGGGACCTTCAGCGCCGGCAACGACATCGCCGACTTCGCCGCCATCGCGGCGGGCGGCGAGGCGCC
>CANJKV010000029.1 GCA_947474855.1 Aurantimonadaceae bacterium
CGCTCGGCGAACTGCCTGAAGAACGACAACATCGTCTATATCGGCGACCTGATCCAGAAGACCGAGGCGGAGATGCTGCGCACTCCGAACTTCGGCCGCAAGTCGCTGAACGAGATCAAGGAGGTTCTCGCCTCCATGGGTCTCCACCTCGGAATGGAAGTCGCCGCCTGGCCGCCGGAGAACATCGACGACCTCGCCAAGCGCTTCGAGGATCAGTACTGATCTTTCGCCGACCAGACCCGTCGCCGGTTCGCCGGCGGCGGGTCACGCATGATCCCACAATGATTCAAAGGCACATGGCTCCCGGTTCCTCGGGATAGCGAGGATGCCGAACGCCGGGTTCGCCCGGTTCTTTTTACGAGAGGACTACACCCATGCGTCACGGAAGCCGCGGCCGTAAACTCAACCGCACGCACGAGCACCGCAAGGCGCTCTTCGCCAACATGGCGGCCTCGCTCATCATTCACGAGCAGATCGTCACCACGCTGCCGAAGGCCAAGGACCTGCGGCCCGTGGTCGAGAAGCTCGTCACCCTCGGCAAGCGCGGCGATCTCCACGCCCGTCGTCAGGCGATCTCGAAGGTGCGCGACGAGACCGTCGTCAAGAAGCTCTTCGACGTCATCGCCACGCGCTACGCCGACCGCAACGGCGGCTACACCCGCGTTCTCAAGGCCGGCTTCCGCCGCGGCGACAACGCGCCGCTCGGCGTGATCGAGTTCGTCGATCGCGACGTCGATGCCCGCGGCGCCGTCGACCGCGCCCGCGTCGAGGCCGAGGCTGCCGACTCCGCCGAGTAAGGCGCCCGCCCGAGACCGGTACTGCCAGACGTTGAAGGGGCCTGCGGGCCCCTTTTTCATGCCCGCTGGATGGCGGCGCGCGGGAACATAGATGCCGCGCGTCGAACCGCGCCGAGGACCCATGACCGATCGCGTACTTCTGACCGGCGCATCCGGCTTCATCGCCAAGCATGTGGCGCTGGAACTGCTGACGTCGGGCTATCGAGTGCGGGGCACGCTGCGCAGCCTGGATCGAGCCGACGAGGTGCGTGCCGCGCTCGTCGAGGCGGGCGGCGATGCGACGCGTCTAGAGTTCGTCCGGGCCGACCTGGGCGATGACGCTGGTTGGGTCGAGGCCGCGGCTGACTGCCGATTCCTCGTTCATACCGCCTCGCCCTTTCCTGCCCGTCAGCCGCGCGATCGCTTCGGCCTCGTTCCGGTCGCGAGGGACGGGGCCTTGCGAGCGGTCCGCGCGGCGCTCGGAGCAAATGTCGAGCGGATCGTCCTGACCTCGTCCGTCGTCGCCGTCTACCTCGGTCACGAGAGGCGTGGCGACCACGTCTGGTCGGAACGCGACTGGTCGAACGTCGAGGGGCCGGGCGCCCACGCCTACGGCGTGTCCAAGACGGAGGCCGAGCGTGCAGCCTGGGCGGCTGTCGCGGCCGCAGGGGGCGCGATGGTCGCGATCAACCCGGCCCTGGTTCTCGGACCGCTCCTGGATCGACGCACGGGCACGTCAGCGGGCGTCGTCGCCATGATGATGCGAGGCGTCATGCCCGCCGTCCCGGCCGTGTCCTTCGGCATCGTCGATGTTCGGGACGTGGCGACGGCGCACGTGGCGGCGTTGACGGCACCAGATGCGGTCGGCCACCGCTTCATCCTGTCCGGAGGAACCCGAAGCCTCCTGCAGCTTGGTGCCGGAATCGCCCGGGCCGAGCCGGCCTACCGGCGCCGCGTACCGCGGTTCGCCCTCCCGGATGCGCTCGTTCGCGCTGCCGCCGCGATGGTCCCGCCGGCCCGGACGCTCGTGCCCGATCTCGGCCGGGGCAAGCAGTTCGATACGGCGCCGGCGGAGACGATCCTCGGCTTGCGTTTGCGTCCGCCGGAAGAAGCGATCGCCGCCATGGCAAAGAGCCTCCGGCGTCTTCGGATCGTGTGAGTCCCTATTCACCCGATGGTGCATTGCTGCAACAGAGGCGACACACGCCTGAAACGGCTGCCGTGCTTAAGTCCTGATTAGAAATCGGCGATTAAATTGCAGGGAGTTGGAGCCAGCCTGTTGCTTGGCAGCAATAGCGTCCGGTCTCGACCCATGCAAAACGGCCAGCGTCTTGCAGAGCACATGGGAATCGCAGCGCACCGCCTGAAACTTTCAGCGATGCCGCGCGTTTCCTGGACGAAGCGAGGGACGCTGCCGCGCATGAAAATGTGGCGGAAGTAATGCAGATCGAGATCCAGATGAACGATGCGACGAATACCCACGCCGGTGCGCAGTTTTCGCTCCGCCGGACGGTCCTGACCCTGCTGGGCGCCATGGGCGCTTTCGCGGTCATGATCGCGAGCTATGCCACGGCGGAGCTGCCCGCGAACGCCGCGACGCAGCCGGGTATCGAGACTGTTTCGACCCGCTGAAGTCGACCTCCCGCGGCGCAGCGGGTGACGGAAACGAGCAGGGGGCTGATCGGCCCCTTTTTTGTTGAGCCGGCCTGATCTACTCCAGCGATCGTCGCGGGCGACGAGACCGAGGAGAGGCGCTTGACGAAGATGAAGCGGACGGCGGGCGTCGTTGTCCTGGCGATCGCGGTCGGCACCGCCGCCGGAGCGGCGACGCAGCTATTCAGCGGCAGCTCGCGGCCGGCCGACGCGGCCGTGACGCCGGCTCGCATGGCACAGGCCGCGCCGAATGCGGCGGCTGCGAACGGTGTGCCCGTTCCGGCGGAGCCGGTGCCGCTTGGTCAGCCCGGCGGCTTGCCGAGCCCGAGCGTTCCCCAGAGCCAGGCGCAAATCGACCTGAGCTTCGCGCCGCTCGTGCGCCAGACCGCGCCGGCGGTCGTCAACGTTTACGCCGCGCGCGCTACCCCGCAGCGCCGCTCGCCTTTCGCCGACGACCCGTTCTTCGGCCGCTTCTTCGACCAGGACGGACGTCCGCCCCGCCTGCAGTCGTCGCTTGGCTCCGGCGTGATCGTCACACCGGACGGTCTCGTCATCACCAACAACCACGTCGTCGCGAATGCCGACGAGGTGAAGGTTGCCTTCGCCGACGGACGCGAGTTCGAGTGCGAGATCGTCTCGCGCGACGATAAGGTGGATCTCGCCGTCCTGCGCATCCGCGGACCCGGCCCGTTTCCCGTTTTGCCACTCGGCAATTCCGACGAGGCACAGATCGGCGACCTCGTGCTCGCCATCGGCAACCCCTTCGGCATCGGCCAGACCGTCACCAACGGCATCGTCTCCGCGCTCGCGCGCACCCATGTCGGCGTCAACGATTTCGGCTTCTTCATCCAGACCGATGCCGCCATCAACCCCGGCAATTCCGGCGGCGCGCTCATCGACATGAAGGGCCGGCTGATCGGCGTGAACACGGCGATCTTCTCGCGCTCTGGCGGCTCCAACGGCATCGGCTTCGCCATTCCCTCCAACATGGTTCGCGCCTTCGTGCAGGCCGCCGAGAGCGGCAACGCCTTCGAGCGGCCGTTCATCGGTGCGTCGTTCCTGCCGGTCACGCCCGATATCGCAGGCGCGCTCGGGCTCGATCGTCCGACCGGTGCGCTCGTGCAAGGGGTGCTGTCCGGCGGACCGGCGCAGGTGGCGGGGATCGAAGTCGGTGACGTGGTCATGGCCATGAACGGCGTTCCGATCGAGAATCCGGACGCGCTCGGCTATCGGCTCGCGACGGCCGGCATCGGGACGACCGTCGAGGTCGAGGTCCTGCGCCGGGATGCGCGCCAGAGGTTGTTGCTGAAGCTCGACGCCGCGCCCGAGGTTCCGCCGCGCGACGGTCGACGGCTTGCGGGCCGCACGCCGTTCTCGGGGCTCGACATCGCCAACCTGTCGCCGAAGCTCGCGGGCGAGCTCGACATGCCGCAGGACGCGACCGGCGTCGTGGTGGTCGGCGTGGTGCGCGGCTCCTTCGCCGATCGCTTCGGCTTCGCGGCGGGCGACGTGATCCTGTCGCTGAACGGCGAGCCCGTCGAATCGACAGCCGCGCTTGAAGCCATTCTCGCCGACTCGCCGCCCGGCTGGACCTTCGAGGTTCGGCGTGGCGATCAGGTCTTCGCTCAACGGGTGCGGTGAGCCATGGCGTCCGACCTCTTCGGGGATGCGCCGCGACCAGCGCCGGAGCGGGCTCGGCGGGACAGCGCCGCGTCGGACGCCGCGCGTCCGCTGGCCGACCGCCTGCGCCCTGCGGCCCTGGCCGACGTCGTCGGGCAGGAGCACCTGACGGGAGAGGGCGGTGTCCTGTCCCGGATGCTGGAGGCCGGCAGCCTCGGCTCGATGATCTTCTGGGGGCCGCCCGGCACCGGTAAGACCACCGTCGCGCGGCTTCTCGCCGGCGAGGTCGGCTACGCCTTCGAGCAGATCTCGGCGATCTTCTCCGGTGTCGCCGACCTGAAGAAGGTCTTCGAGGCTGCGAGGCTGCGGCGCGACAACGGGCGGCGGACGCTGCTCTTCGTCGACGAGATCCACCGCTTCAACCGGGCGCAGCAGGACTCCTTTCTTCCGGTCATGGAGGACGGAACCGTGACGCTCGTCGGCGCGACGACGGAGAACCCGTCCTTCGAGCTGAACGCGGCGCTGCTCAGCCGCGCCCGCGTCCTGACCTTCCGATCCCACGACGCCGACAGCCTCGCCCGCCTCCTGGAGCGTGCCGAAGCCTCGGAGAAGCGCCCGCTGCCGCTCGACGATGCTGCGCGCGCCGCGCTGATCCGCATGGCAGACGGCGACGGCCGGGCGATCCTGACGCTGGCCGAAGAGGTCTGGCGCGCGGGGCGGCCCGGCGAGGTCTTCGACGCCGCCGCCTTGTCGGAGATCGTCCAGCGCCGCGCGCCGATCTACGACAAGGGCCAGGACGGGCACTACAACCTCATCTCGGCCCTCCACAAGTCCGTCCGCGGCTCGGATCCGGACGCGGCGCTCTACTGGCTCTGCCGCATGCTGGACGCGGGCGAGGACCCGCTGTTCCTCGGCCGTCGCCTCGTCCGCATGGCCTCGGAGGATATCGGTCTCGCCGACCCGCAGGCGCTGACCGTCGCGCTCGCGGCGAAGGATGCGTACGATTATCTCGGCTCGCCCGAAGGGGAGCTCGCCCTGGCGGAGGCGACCGTCTATCTCGCCACCGCGCCGAAGTCGAATGCGGTCTATGTCGCTTACAAGGCGGCCATGCGGGCGGCGAAGGAGAGCGGCTCGCAGCTGCCGCCCAAGGTCATCCTCAACGCGCCGACCAAGCTGATGAAGGAAGAAGGCTACGGAACGGGCTACGCCTACGACCACGACGCACCCGACGCCTTTTCCGGCCAGAACTACTTTCCCGACGGCATGGAGCGCCCGAGCTTCTACCGTCCGACCGAGCGTGGCTTCGAGGTGCGCCTCGGCGAGCGGCTGCAGCGCTGGAGCCAACTGCGCGCCGAGCGGAACCGCGGGCGCTGAGCGTGGCGTTCAACATCCTCCTCGTCGCGATCGGCGGGGCGATGGGCTCGGCCGCCCGCTATCTCTCGGCGCTGGCCGCGACGCGCCTCTTCGGACCGGCATTTCCCTGGGGCACGCTGTTCGTGAACCTTTTCGGCTCCTTCCTGATGGGCGTCGTGGTGGAGGTCCTGGCGCGGCGCTTCGATGCGTCGAACGAGCTGCGCCTGCTTCTGGCAGTGGGCGTCCTCGGCGGCTTCACGACCTTCTCGTCCTTCACGCTTGAGGCGGCCGTTCTCGCCGAGCGCGGCAGCCTCGCGCTCGCCTTCGCCTATGTCGCGGGCTCGGTGCTTCTCGGTCTCTCCGCACTTTTCGCAGGCCTGGCGCTCGCCCGCTCCCTGGCGTGATGCTATTCCCGCGCAAAAGACAGGCGGAAGCAGGCGGATGGCGACGGTCGAGCAGGTCACGGTCCAGGGGGACGAGGGGGGCATGCGCCTCGATCGCTGGTTCAAGGTGCATTATCCCGGTCTCGGCTTCGGCCCGTTGCAGAAGCTCCTGCGCTCCGGCCAGGTCCGCGTCGACGGCGGTCGGGTGAAGACCGATACGCGCCTGGCCCCCGGCCAGGTGGTGCGCGTGCCTCCGCTCGGCGTCGACGCGGCGCGGAATAACGTGCCGCTGACGGCCAACACCATCCGCGACCGGCACGACGCCGACGTCCTCGCCCGAATGCTGATCTACGAGGACGACAAGGTCTTCGTCTTCAACAAGCCCTCGGGCCTCGCGGTGCAGGGCGGCTCCGGCGTATCGCGCCATGTCGACAAGATGCTCGAAGCCTGGCGCAGCAAGCGGGGCGAGAAGCCGCGCCTCGTTCATCGTCTCGACCGCGACACGTCCGGCATCCTCGTGGTCGCCCGCACGCGCGGCGCCGCGGTCGCCTTGACCAAGGCCTTCCGCGAGCGCGACACGCAGAAGACCTACTGGGCGCTGGTGAAAGGCGTGCCGGCGCCGCACGACGGCCGGATCTCGACCTATCTCGTCAAGGAGCAGACGCCGGACGGCGACCGCATGCGCATCGGTCGTCACGGCGAGGACGGCGCCGACCATGCGCTGTCGCACTACCGGGTGATCGATCAGGTGGCGCAGCGCTTCGCCTGGCTGGAGATGGAGCCCTATACCGGCCGCACCCACCAGCTGCGCGTCCACGCCGCTCACATCGGCCACCCGATCCTCGGAGACCCGAAGTACTTCGAGGCGGACACGAACTTCGACTTTCCGGGCGGCGTCCAGAATCGCCTTCACCTTCACGCCCGGCGCATCCGCATCCCGCATCCCGACGGAAGCGGCATCATCGATCAGGTGGCGCCGCTGCCGCCGCACATGGTCCAGACCTGGAACCTCTTCGGCTTCGACGAGAACGAGGGCGGCGACGAGTGATGCGGGCGATCCTCTTCGACTGCGACGGGACGATCGCCGATTCCTTCGGCCTGATCTGCGAGGTCATGCGGCGCGCCTTTCTCGCCCACGGTCTGGCCGAGCCCGGCGACGCCGCGACGCGCGCGATCATCGGCCTGTCGCTCGAAGAGGCGATGGCCCGGCTTCACCCGACCGGCGCCGCCGACGAGCATACGGCGCTGGCCGAACGCTACCGCGCCGCCTTCCGAGCGGCGCGACAGGACGTGGCGTTCCGCGAAACGCTGTTCGAGGGGATGGAGGATCTCGTGCGCCGGCTCGCCGCGCGCGACGACGTGGCTCTCGGCCTCGTCACCGGCAAGTCGCGCCGCGGCGTCGCGGCCATCGTGGAGTCGCACGGGCTGGACGGCATCTTCCTCGCCGTGCGCACCGCGGACGACTGCCCGTCGAAGCCGCATCCCGCCATGGTTCTGGAATGCTGCTCGCAGATCGGCTGCGACGCCTCGCAGGCGCTGGTGATCGGCGACGCGGTGTTCGACGTCGCCATGGCGCGCTCGGCCGGCGCCGAGGCGATCGGCGTGTCCTGGGGCGCCTCGGCGTCGGCGGAACTCATGGCGCTCGGCGCCCGCGCGGTGGCGGCGGATGTCGGCGAACTGGAACGGCTGATCGGCGACTGGCTCGCCGTCGGATCCCTCGCGTCTGAGCGGCGTTCCGCCGCCGGTTGACGGCGCGAGAGGCGGCGCCGATATGCGGCAGAGGGGTTCTCTGCCGCCCCGCAGCAATCCGTCAGGTCCGTCATGAGCGAATCCCTCCGGCGTCCGGAACTCACCAAGCGCTTCTACGAGGCGGTCACGATCGAGGAAGGCGAGGGCGGCTTTGCCGTTCTCCTCGACGGCCGCCGTATGAAGACGCCGGCACGCCGTGGTTTCTGCGTGCCCGATCGTGCCGCAGCGCAGGCGGCTGCCGCGGAATGGGAGGCGCAGGGCGAGTTCATCGATCCCGCGACCATGCCGATGACGCGGCTCCTCAACACGATCATCGACGGCATCGCCGACGACCCGGCGCCCGTGCGCGACGATGTCGCCCGCTATGCCGAGACCGATCTCCTGTTCTATCGCGCCGGTGAGCCGGAGCGCCTCGCAGAGCGCCAGCGCGAGCGGTGGGACCCGGTCGTCACCTGGGCCGAGGCACGGCTCGGCGGACGGTTCCGCCTCGCCGAGGGCGTCATGCACGTCGCGCAGCCGCGCGAGTCGCTCGCGGCCGTGCGCTCCCACGTGGCGCGCGAGACCGACCCGTTTCGGATCGCCGCCCTGCATCAGGCGACGACGCTGACGGGCTCGGCGCTCCTCGCCCTGGCGCTCGCGGACGGGCGGCTGACGGCGGACGAAGCCTGGAGCCTCGCCCATCTCGACGAGGACTGGAACATCGAGCAGTGGGGCGCCGACGAGGAAGCGGCCGAGCGTCGCGCGCGGCGTTGGGACGAGATGCGCGCCGCCAGCCTGCTTCTCGGGCGCGTGTGAGCGCCGCGCCCCTCGGCGATCGTTCCGTCAGATCCCCGCGAACCATTCGTAGCCGCGGTCTTCCCAGTACCCGCCGCCGCCTTCGCCGAAGCCGGCGAGGGTGTCGGTGACGGTGATGGCCCGCACATATTTGGCCATCTTGTAGCCGAGCTGTCGCTCGACTCGCACGCGCAGCGGCGCTCCGTTCGCCACCGAGAGCGGCTGGTCGTTGCAGCCATAGGCGAGGATCGTCTGGGGATGGCGCGCGTCCTCCATGTCGATCGACTCGTAGTATTTCACCGGACCGGTGAAGCCGTTCTCCATCGTGTCGTAGCAGTCGAACACGACGAAGCGCGCCGCGGGCGCGACGCCGACGGCATCGAGCACGCTCGCGAGCGGCACGCCCGTCCACTTGGCGATGCAGCTCCAGCCTTCGACACAGTCGTGCCGCGTGATCTGGGTCCGTCCGGGCATGGCGCGGATCTCGTCGAGCGAGAAGGTTCCCGGTTGCGCCACCATGCCGGAAACGCTCAGTCGATAGCCGGAGAAATCCTCCGCGACGAGGCGCCGGTAGTCGGCGTCCTGAGGATTCGTCGTTCCGTTCGGACGCTGCGGCTGGCGGATCTCGCTTTCGGCATATTCCTGGGCGAGCGAGTCGCTGCCCAGCATCCAGCGTTGGACGCGGTAGGTCAACCACTGCGCCGATTCCATCACGCCGCGCGCCGTTCCGCCGCGCTGGCCGAGCGAATCGAAGCAGCCGGCGAGCGGTACCGTCGAGGCGGACACCGCGGCTCCGGTTAGGAAGCGACGGCGGGACAGAAGCAGGCGCGTCATCGTTCGGACTCCGGATCGGCGCGATACCAGCCGGTGATCATCGAGCGCAGCTCGTTGAAGGGGCCGGCGAGGAGCACCATGGCGAGGTGGACGGCAGTGAAGCCGACGAGGACGAGCATCAGCAGGAAGTGCAGCGTCCGAGCGGTCTGCCGGCCTCCGAAGAGGTCGAGCGTCCACGGCATGAAGGCGTTGAAGCCCGGCGACATGGTGAGGCCCGTCAGGATCATCAGCGGCAGAACCAGGAAGAGGATCAGGGCATAGGAGAGTTTCTGCAGGGACCTGTAGCGGCGCCCGTGGGACAAGCGCAGCCGAAGATGGTCGAGGACGTCGCGCGGTAGGCCGCGCCAGTCGCCCCGCGAGAGCACGAGCTCGCGGGCATGGCCGTTGGCGAGGCTCGCGACGAGCCAGAGCGCGAGAGCGAAGACGAGCCCCCAGGCGAAGAAGAAATGGACCACGCGTCCCGTGGCGAGGTCGCGATAGCCGGGGATGGTCAGCCAGGAGGGAAACGTCTTGGGCTGGAGGTCGCCGTCCTCCCAGACCGCACCGAGCCACCCGGTCGTGTCGAAGCTGTGGCCGAAGAGAACCGTCCGCGCCTTCATGGTCGCGCCGTCCATGAAGGCGCCGATCGAGAGGACGGCGTTGTCGAAGGCGAAGCCGGACTGCTGCCCGATATAGAGGTCCGGCCGGGCCATGAAGATCTGCAGGCCCGACAGGAGCAGGAAGAACAAGCAGACCGCCCAGGCCCAGTGGGTCACCCGGGTCGGCAACCTTTGCCGGTAGACCAGCTCGGTTCCGTTTCGCGCCATGTCGCGCCTCCCGCCGTGGTTGCCTCGCATCGCGAGCTACGTAAGGCGGTACGCGCTGGATGCAGCCTGCCGCCCGTCAGGATCGTCGCAGCATCTGATCGAGCGCTTGGCGGAAGCGGGAGCGGTCGGCGGGCGTGAAGGCGGCATTGTAGCCCTTCGATTCGCCGGTTTCGCGAAGATGCTGGGAGAAGGCGCGCATCGACAGCGCCTGGCCGATCGACTCGGGCGTGAAGGGGCGGCCGGATGGTCCGAGCACGCGCGCGCCCTTTTCGAGAGCGCGGGCGGCAAGCGGGATGTCGGCCGTGACCACGGCGTCCTCGGCGCCGCAGGCCTCGATGATCCAGTCGTCGGCCGCGTCCGCACCGCTCGGCACCGTCACGATCCGCGCACCGGGATAACGGGACGGACGCATGCCGCCATTGGAGACGAGCACCGCGGACCAGCCGTGGCGAAGGGCGATCTCGATCGCTTCGTCCTTCACGGGACAGGCGTCGGCATCGACGAAGAGTTGCGTCATGGCGTTTCCCAATAGCCTCCACTAGAACGAAGCGCATCTACGAAGCGGGAGGAGGGCGACCGATGGTCATCGCCGCGCGAGCCGTCGAGAACAGCTCCGCCGACGTGTCGCGCGGCATCCTGCTGATGCTGGTCGGCGCGCTCATCATCCCCGTTCTGGACGCGCTCGCCAAGATCCTCGTGACGGAGCACGGCGTGTCTCCCGGCGAGGTGTCGCTCATCCGTCTCGTCCAGCAGGCGCTCTACATGCTGCCGCTGCTTCTGTTCACCGAAGGCCCGCGGGCGCTGAAGGTGCGCCGGCTCGGGCTTCACCTCCTGCGCGGCGCGCTTCTCGGCGTTGGCGGGGTCTTCTTCTTCGCGGCGCTGCGCTTCATGCCCCTCGCCGACACGACCGCGATCTTCTTCGTCGAGCCCATGCTCGTGACGGTGCTCTCCGCCGTGATTCTCGGCGAAACGGTGGGCTGGCGGCGCGCCGTCGCGGTGGGCGTCGGGTTCGGCGGCGCCATGCTGATCATCCGGCCGAGCTTCGCGGATCTCGGCTTCATCGCGGTGCTTCCCGTTCTCTGCGCCGTGTGCATCGCCGTCTACTCGATCCTCAGCCGACTTCTGGCGGACACCGGCTCGGCCCTGGCAATGCACGTCTTCGGCGGCATCGGCGGCACGCTCGCGCTGGCGCTCCTGATGGTCTTCGGCTCGGCTCTGGACGTGCAGGAGTTGAGCCTGACCCTCCCCACGCGCCTGGACACCTGGTTGATCTTCCTCGCCACGGGAATCGTCGGCCTCGTGGGGCATACGTTCTTCGCGCAAGCCTTTCGGCTGGCACCGGCCTCGACGCTCGCGCCCTTCGCCTACGCCGAGATCGTCTCGGCGGTGATCCTCGGATACCTCGTGTTCGGCAGCTTTCCCGACACGCTGAAATGGGCCGGCATCGCGATCATCGTCGGCTCGGGCGCCTACATCTTCCATCGCGAGCGCCTGATCGCACGCCGCGCGCCCACCAACGCCGCGGAGCGCTGACGCTTCAGCCGTCGACCGTCGGGCCGAAGACGTCCTCGAAGTTCCGGCGCAAGAGCGCATCGACTTCCGGCATCGAAACGAGGATGCCGAGATCGGCAAGGCTCGTGACCCCGTAGCCGCCGCGGATGCCGCAGGGCACGATGCCGCCGAAGTGGGACAGGTTCGGATCGACGTTCAGCGAGATGCCGTGGAACGTCACCCACTTGCGCAGCCGGATGCCGATCGCGGCGATCTTGTCCTCTGCCGCCGCGCCGTCCGGCAGAGGCGGCCGCTCGGGCCGGGCGACCCATACCCCGACGCGATCCTCACGCCGCTCGCCCCGGATCTGGAACTCCGCCAGCGTACCGACGATCCAGGCCTCCAGAGCCGCGACGAAGGCGCGCACATCCGGCCGGCGGCGGTTGAGGTCGAGCATCACGTAGGCCACGCGCTGGCCGGGGCCGTGATAGGTGTACTGCCCGCCGCGCCCCGCGGCGAAAACGGGAAAAGGGGAGGCGCCCAGAAGGTCTTCCGGCCGGGCGCTGGTACCGGCGGTGTAGAGCGGGGGATGCTCCACTAGGAGCACCGTCTCCGGTGCCGTCCTTGACGCGATCGCCTCGACCCTGGCCTCCATGAAGCGGAGCGATTCCTCGTAGGGCGCCAGGCCGTCCCGGATCACCCAGGAGACCGGTGGGCTGCCGGGGGCAGGCCGGAACGCGGTGGTTTCGGTGGCCATTCGATGCTGGGTGGAAGGGCTGTTCATGGAAGGCTTCTAACCCCCGCACCAGCCTCGCGAAAGCGTCGTCCCAACTTTCCTTGCGCGAGCGCAAAAGGAGGCTTGTGCGCCTGCAACAGACTTGTTACACGCCCTTCCACCGGCGGCGACGAGCTCTCGGTACACGGCGTGCGGTCGTGGCGGAATTGGTAGACGCGCAGCGTTGAGGTCGCTGTGGGGCAACCCGTGGAAGTTCGAGTCTTCTCGACCGCACCAGCCTTTCCAGAACTACCCTCTGGATCAAATAGTTGGTCGATTTCAGCATCTTGTGGTCGCCTCTCGGTTACAGAGGGCGCTACAAATGGTGCTGCGCATGCCGACCCTGACAAGGGCCAAGAACGGCGACTGGTTCGCCCGCAAGGTCATTCCCTCCGACGTTCGTGACGCCTACCAGCGGGCCTACGGCATCCGCCAAGAGGAGCGTTTCCGCGCCCATTCGGGACAGTCGAGCAACGCGGCGAAGCTGGCCTACACGGAATGGCTGGCCAACGTGGAAGGGCGCATCGCGACCCTGCGCTCCACCAGGGCAGGCGAGGGCATCGAACTCACGAGCCGGCAGGCGCACGAGATCGCCGGGCGCTGGTATGATTGGTTCCTCCACCAGCATGCCGATGGCGAGACGCCCGCCGAGTTCTGGGACCATCAGCACGAGCGATATCAGGACGCGGTCAGCCGCTTCGACGGAACCATCGGTTCGCCTAATGAGCCCGTGGAGGATGCGCCACGCGGGACCGCTGCCAGCCGCCATATCCGGGCCACGGTGGTCGAAATAGCCATGCTCGCCACCTTCCTTGCTGACGTAGGCGTAAGCCTGTCCACGGGCTCTTATGGCCGTCTGGTGGACGTGGTGGAGCGTGACCTGTCGCCGGCCATGGCGACCCTCCGAAGACGAGCGGGCGGCGACTATCGGCCGGACACGCACCGAGAGCGGTTCCCGCAGGCGACCGAGATCGTCCCGTCCAACACGAAGCTGTCAGGCTGGAACGCTTGGGACGCCTTCGAGGCTTGGGCGAAGGAGCGAAAGCCGGCCGCCGCGACCGTGAACCGTTGGCGTGGGGTCTTCCTGAGCCTGAAGGAGTTCATGGACGGACGGGACATCGCGCTCCTGACCGACGAAGACGCGGTGCGCTGGAAGGACACGCTGGTGGCGGGGGGAGCCTCGGCGCGCACAATCAACGATGTCCCGCTGACCGCCGCTCGACGCATCTTCGGATGGGCGGTCAGCCAGAAGCGTGTCACCAGCAACCCGTTCATCGGCTTGAAGGTGGCTACCGGCCGGGCGAAGCCGACCAGGGGGGAGTTCACGGAAGCGGACGTGGAGACCATCCTGCGGGCCACGCTGGCGCACCAGTCCACGTCCATGTCGCCCTACCTGAAAGCCGCCATCCGCTGGGTGCCGTGGCTCTGCGCCTACACGGGGGCTCGCTCGGGGGAGATGACGCAGCTTCGCAGGAAGGACATCGAACGCCACCCGGACGGCTTCTGGATGCTGCATATCCGCATGGACGCTGGAACGGTGAAGGGCGGCGTTGAGCGCACCGTCCCGCTGCATGACCATCTGGTGGAGCAGGGCTTCATCGAGTTCGTCCAGGCGGCGAAGGACGGCCCGCTGTTCTACCATGCGAAGATCGCAGCGGCGCAGAAGACGGTAGACCCGCTCAAGCCCCCGAGGCCGCCCTACGTCCAGACCCGCCAGAAGCTCGGGGATTGGGTGCGAAAGCTGGGCGTGTCCGACGAAGGTGTCGGCCCGAACCATGGCTGGCGGCACACCTTCAAGCGCCGGGCGGCGAGGGCGGAGATGGAGCAGCGTCTTCGGGATGCCTTCTGCGGTCACTCGGCCGGGCACGTTGGGGCAATCTACGAGCTCCCTTCGGTGGAAGACCTTGCAAGAGGCATCAAGCGCTTCCCGGCTTATCCAGTGGGCACGCAGGCCAACCCCTAACCGTCCGTGAGGCACGCCCCCCGACCAACTTCGGTCAGCCACGCCGGCCGGCCGTAGCACCATTCCACCGCAGCGATAGGAGACACCATGCGCGGTTTCTACGTCACCCTCCCGTTCCGCCTTGGCAGCCTGTGGGTCGAACACCAGCCCACCAGCGTGGGCTTCGGCACCGAGCGCCGGCCGAACGATGTCGAGTTTTTCGCCGGCCGCGTGGCGGGCGTTTGGTCGCGCTGGAGGGCTCCGCAGATGGCCAACGAAGGCCGCTGACGGGCGCGGGAGAACGGTCGGGGAATTGCCACCCACAGTAGGAGGCGACGCTCCTTACCCCTCACAAGAGGAGGAGCAGAAGCCCACCGACCATTCACCAGCAGCGCCCCGGCATGGCGGCGATCTGCACGCGACATCCGCGAAGGAAGCCATGAGCATCGGAACCATTAGGAAGAAGCCTGCCAAGATAGAAGCCATTCGACGGAGGGCCGACAAGGCCGCGCTCGGGCAGGAGATCGGCCCGTTCGAGATCGGGCTTTGGGACATCGGGACAGACCCCGCGATGCAGGTTAGGAACAAGCTCATTCCCGAGAACCTCACCCGCCTGCGATCGGCCTACAAAAGCGAGACCGAGGTCGAGCCGCTGGTGGTCGCGTTCATCGAGGCGGATGCTGGAGAGCCCAAGCCGGACCGGGAGAAGCTGATCGTGATCGACGGTCACCATCGTCTTCGCGTTCTGGAGAACCTCGCGACCGAAGCGGAGAGACGAAGGGAAAAGGCGTTCCAGTCCGTCCCATGCCGCGTAGTGCGCCTCACGAGGGCGGAGGCACGAGATCGGGCGGCACGAGCCAACACCAAGCATGGCCAACCCCTCACCTCGAAGGAGATGCGCCGGGTCTTCGGGGCCATGGTCTCGGCGGGCAAGCACCGTAACGAGGACGGCAGCTACAGGCGGTATCGGGAGATCGCGAGAGAACTCGGACGCGACCACAAGACCATCATCTCGTGGATGCGGACGGACTTCCCGAAGGAGGCCAAGCTGATGGAGCAGCCCGAGAAGGGCAACATCAATCGGGACGAACCGCCGCCGGCCCCCATCCGTCTCATGAGGCACGATGCAGAGGACAAGGTGCGGGAACTCCTCGGCATGTTCCGGGAGGCTGCGAGCTACCAGGACGACCGAGAGGCCATGCTGGCCAGCCTGGAGGGACTGCTCCGGGAGTGCCGCAGCGTAGCCGAGGCGGCCCGAGAGGGAGACCATGAGCGGCTGTTCGGAGACCCCGAAGACGAGGAGAAGGTGGAACTTGGCCAGCCCTTCTGACTGGGGAATTTCCCCATGTCGAGTTCCCAGCGCGATTGCGATGGTGGAGCTGGAAATTCTCGTTACGGGTCAGCGGCTTGGGGCAATTCGGACCGGCTTTGAAAACGGCAAAAATTTCCGAGCCGACAATCAGATAGGAGGAACCGTTGGCTTCCCCCGTGCCTGGCCTTCGCGTCTCGATGGTCGTGGCTGGCCGGATGCGGACGAGAAGGGGCCGAACAACACTCAGACCCGCGAGTGGCAGCGGCAGCTGGAAGGGAGAGTATCCGATACACACCCATGATGGTCACCGTCGAGGTCAGGCTCCGCAGCGTTCCACAGGGCAAGCTCATGTGGACCGTTCCACACTGGTCTCAATACCGTTCCACAAGAATGGGTATTGACTTTCGGAACGTTCGGCCTCCATGTTCTATGAGCCTATTGGGACGGAGAGCCTGCTATGCTGATCGGATATGCCCGCACCTCGACCCTCGAACAGGAGGCGGGGCTAGAGGCCCAGGTTCGCGACCTGACAGCGCTAGGCTGCGGACAGGTGTTCCAGGAACAGGTCTCCTCCGTGGCCGTCCGCGACCAGCTTGAGGCTGCCCTGACGTTCGCTCGCAAGGGCGACACGTTGGTGGTCACGAAGCTCGACCGCTTGGCCCGCTCCGTCATCCACATGGGGGAGATCGTCTCCCGGTTGGAGGCGAAGGGCGTGGCGCTCCGCATCGAGGCGATGGGCGTGGACACAGGGACGCCGACCGGCAAGCTGATGCTGAACGTCCTCGCGTCCGTGGCGCAGTTCGAGCGCGAGATGATGCTGGAACGCCAGCGCGAGGGCATCGCCAAGGCGAAGGGCGAAGGGCGCTACAAGGGCCGCAAGCCGACTGCCCAGGCGAAGGCAGACGAGGTCAGAGTGCTTGCAGCGCAGGGCATGAGCATGGGCCAGATTGCGACCAAGCTCGGCATCGGCAAGGGCTCTGTGCACCGCATCCTCGCGGCCTCATCCGGTGAGCCAGACAGCATCCTTCCCGCAGCGTAGGCTTGGGAGGGGGCGTCTGTTGTGTTTCGGGGCGGTTGGTCACCGAGCCGCGCTCATCCGCAGGCTGACCTCACGTCTGCCCGATGACCCACTCCAGCACGCGCTGAAGCGCGCCAGTGCTCATGAGGTAGTAGAGCCCCGAAGCTGCTGCCGCGATGCCTGTTGCGGCTAGGCCGGTCAGCAGCCGTGGAATTTCGATCAGGCTGCCGTCCTTCCTGTCCTTCCTCAAGAAGACCCGAACGGCCGTGGTGGCGTTGTGGAAGCTCCTCACCATCAGCATGAGCGCAACGGTCACGCCCAGCAGCACAAGGCGTTGAACGAACGCGAGGTTAGGTAGCGCGGCTAGCACCAGCAGAAGGGTGAAGGCGTTGATGTTCAGAGCATACCGCTCATACCAGCGCTTCATCCGGTTGTGCCGTCTTGCCAAGCTGGCCTCCAGCTCGACGAACACGCCGGACACCCAAACATCGTCTGGTCCCGTCACGGTGAGCAGGCTGCCCGCAGGATTGAAGTTGATCGAGATGGAGCGCAGGAGGCCCGACCCGGTCTCCGTGAGGCTCAAGCTCAAGGTGTCCGTGGTCGCCGGGAAGTCGGGCAGCGACCAGAAGTCGCCAGCTAACTGTCTGACCTCCTTGTCGTCGATCTTCGCGACCACGACCACGTCATAGGGGAGCGGGAGCAGCTTCCTGATGCGGGCCGTGAGGTCCAGGATATCGTCGCGGAACAACCGCAGCTTCGGAAGGGACTTCGATCGGTGAATGATCTGAAGCGGTGTCTGGGGCCGGGCATCAGGTGGGGGCGTAGAAGCGACCCCCACGGGCTGCCCTTGAGCCTCACCAGGGTCGACGAAGAAGACGCCACGATCGCCACTAGAAGCGCCCCAGCGGCCCCGTAGGCGGGATGGATGCATCTCCAGGAAGGTCATGGTGATGGAGTTGGAGGAGGCTGCCTCCTGGTCCTGGCGAACATCCAGGCTGGCCGTGGGAGGGCCGTCCGTCGTCGTCTCGAGAAGCCCGCTCGCGTTGACGACCTCGTTTCCCGACCGAGCCGTCACCAGCACGAGGGTTCCTTCCTCGTTGGCCGCGAACTCCACCAGCAGCTTGCCGCCTGCGGTCCCCTCGAACTGCCCGAACCATGCGCCCACGGGCGACCAGGGCTTCGACGTATCTGCTGCCGACATGCTGCTCCCACCAAGACCGAACGCGCGATGATGCACTATCGGCGGGAGATGGGGGAAGGCGCAGCACCCTAGAGACGCGAGTTACCCACGGCCGGCTTCCTTGGCTCATGCCCGTTGACGCCCGCTACAGCAGCCGCTACAAAGCGCGAATTCGGCGCTCCAGAAAGTGCTTTGAAATCAACGGTCAAGGGGCGCCACCAGCGTCTCTTCTCGACCGCACCAGCCTATCCCTCCGCCTGAGGCGGATCTTTCCTCTCATGATGCTGGGCAGCCCGCGACGAAGGTCGGTCGGGCGCGTTCGCGCTTTCTATAGCCGCGCCACTATGTCATGGCAGCGCCGCGCGCAAAGTCCGAACGGGAGGGGTGGATGACCGACGAAGAGCTTCGCCGCCAACCTCCCGCCGCGCCGGAGCCCGACTCGGAGATCTACGACGACGAAGGCGCCGTCGCCTCGGACTTCCTCGAGAAGGTCGAGGAGGCGATCGAGAGCCGCGACGAGTCCTACCTCAAGGACACAATCGGCCACCTCCATGAATCGGAGCTGGGCGACCTCCTGGAGGAGCTGGAGAACGACCAGCGCCAGGAACTCGTCCGTCTCATGGGAGACGCCTTCGACTACACGGCGCTGACCGAGGTCGACGAAGCGATTCGCATGTCGATCGTCGACGCCATGCCGAACGACAAAATCGCGCAGGCGCTGCGCGAACTCGATTCGGACGACGCCGTGTACATCCTCGAAGATCTCGACGAGGAGGACCGGCGCGAGGTCCTGGAGAAGCTGCCGTTCCGCGAGCGGATCCGGCTGCGGCGATCTCTGGACTATCCGGAAGAAACCGCCGGCCGGCGCATGCAGACCGAGTTCGTCGCCGTGCCGCCCTTCTGGACGGTCGGCCAGACGATCGACTACATGCGCGAAGACGAGGACCTGCCGGATAGCTTCGCGCAGATCTTCGTCATCGATCCGGCCTTCAAGCTCCTCGGGGCCGTCGACCTCGACCGGATCCTCCGGGCCAAACGGCCGGAGAAGATCGAAGACATCATGCACGAGACGCGGCACGCGATTCCGGCCGAGATGGACCAGGAAGAGGCCGCGCAGATCATCGAGCAGTATGACCTGCTGTCGGCGGCCGTGGTCGATTCGAACGATCGCCTCGTCGGGGTGCTGACGGTCGACGACGTCATCGATATCGTCCAGCAGGAGGCGGAGGAGGATATCCGGCGCCTGGGCGGCGTCGGCGACGAAGAACTGTCCGACAAGGTTCTGCGGACCTCGCGCTCGCGCGTTCCCTGGCTCGCGGTCAATCTCTTGACGGCCTTCCTCGCGGCCACGGTGATCGAGCTCTTCGACGCCACGATCCAGCAGATCGTCGCGCTGGCGGTGCTGATGCCCATCGTCGCGGGCATGGGCGGCAATGCCGGCTCGCAGACCATGACCGTCACCGTGCGCGCCCTCGCCACGCGCAACCTCGACTTCCGCAACTCGGCCCGAATCATTCGGCGCGAGCTCGGCGTCGGCGCGATCAACGGCGTCGTCTTCGCGGTCCTGATCGGGACCGTCGCCGGTCTCTGGTTCTCCAGCGTCGAGATCGGCGGCATCATCGCCTGCGCCATGGTCGTCAACATGATCGTGGCGGCCCTGGCGGGCATACTCATCCCGCTCACGCTCGATCGCTTTGGGGCCGATCCGGCCGTTTCATCGGCGGTCTTCGTCACCGCCGTGACCGACGTCGTCGGCTTCTTCGCCTTTCTCGGTCTGGCGACGTGGTGGTTCGGCGTTCATTGATCATGGTTGGCTGACCAAATCATTTTGACTTTTACGTCAATCTGGCATCATGCAGGGACCCGATTGTCGGCGCCGGAGCGGTTTCGAGTAGGATGCGCGACTACTACACGATCACCGAACTCACGCGGGAGTTCGACGTCTCCACCCGCACGATCCGCTTCTACGAGGACGAGGGGCTGATCTCGCCGATCCGGCGCGGTCGCACGCGTCTCTTCCGGCAGAGCGACCGGCAACTTCTCAAGAACATCCTGCGCGGCAAGCGCCTCGGCTTCTCGATAGCCGAGATCCGCGAGATCATGCAGATGTACCGCAGCCCGCCGGGCGAGGCCGGTCAACTGCGGGCGATCGTGCGGCGCGTCCACGAAAAGCGCGAGCAGCTCGAGCAGAAGCGCCGCGACATCGACGAACTGCTCGGCGAGCTCGATTCCGCCGAGGAGGCCTGTCTCACGCGAATGGCCGAGCTCGGCGTCGCGCCCAAGGTCGACGGCTGATCGGCATCATTGCGGGTCGAGCGCCTCGAACGAGCAGAGCCGGACGACTTCTTCCAGCGCGTCGCGCGCGCTCTGCTCGCCGGCCCCCGCCATCACGCTGTCCATGATTCCGCGCGCGTCGAGCTCCCGCTCCGCGCAGCCGCAATAATTCGCGCACAAGGCTTCGCTCTGCGAGGCGAGGCACTGCCGACGGCAATCGTCCTGGAAGCGCGCCGACAGGTCGGGCGGCGCGACCTGCGTCGCCAGCCAGACGATGGCCATCAGGATGGGCTGGTGCAGCAAGTAGAAAAGCAGCGTATGCCGCCCGAGCCAGGTCAGTGATGAATGGCGCGTCAGGTGGGGATTCAGGCGACGGAGGCGGTCCCACAGCCGATGGTCCGTGGCGAGCCGTCCGGCGGCGACGCCGAGCAGGACCGCACCGAACCAGGGAAAGACCGGAACGAAATCGTTGGAGATCGGCGGGCGCTCGAAGAGGCCGATCCAGGCGAGCCAGCGCGTATTCAGAGCAGGCAGCGCGACGAAGTGCGGGAGCGCGACAACCGCCGCCGCCGCGAGCGCTGTCACGAACCAGGGCAGGCGGAGGAACAGGAGCGCGAGGAGGCTCGCCACCGCGATCTCGTGGAGGATGCCGAAGAAGACGAAGCTGCCCGGCGTCGCGAAGTAGGTCGCGACCGTGATCGCCGCCGCGCCCCCCGCGACCTGCAGCCATCGGGTCCAGAAGGGCCGCCAGCGGATCTCTCGGCCGTGCGCCAGGACGAGGCTGACGCCGGCCAGGAACAGGAAGCTCGAGGCGATGGCGCGGGCAAACAGGCGCCAGCCGCCCTGGCCCGTGGTTCCGCGCGCGACGTAGCCGAAGAACTCGAGATCCCAGGTGAAGTGGTAGACCGCCATGGCGACGAGCGCGGCGAAGCGGGCGAGGTCGATGGCGTCGATTCGACCGCGCTGCGACGGGTTGGCGATCTCGGACACGGCGATCTCCTGGTTGCCGACCGTGCGTAGCGCCTATCTTCGGCGGCGACAACGCGGTGCAACACGGAGCGCCGCAGCTGAGAGGTCAACGTGCATGATCGTCATCGATGCCAACGGCGCCGCCATTCCGGCAATCGGACTTGGAACTTGGACGCTGAAGGGTGACGCCTGCGCCGACATGGTCGCGAAAGCCGTCGCGGCCGGTTATCGGCACATCGACACGGCGGCGATGTACGACAACGAAGACGCGGTCGGCGAGGGGATCCGGCGCAGCGGACTCGGCCGCGACGAACTCTTCGTGACCACGAAGGTCTGGTGGACCGACATCGCCGCCGGCAAGCTGGTCGAGTCGGCCCGCCGCTCGATCGACAGGATCGGCATCGGTCCGGTCGACCTCCTGCTGATCCACTGGCCCAACGCCGACGTGCCGCTGGAGGACTCGATCGCCGGGCTCAACCGGGCTGCCGAGGAAGGGCTGACGCGCCACATCGGCGTCGCGAACTTCACCTCCACCATGGTCGACGCGGCAGCCCACTTGTCGCCGCGCAAGCTCGCTTGCAACCAGGTCGAGTATCATCCCCTCCTGTCGCAGGATGCGGTGATCGACGCGTGCCGGCGCCACGGCATGGCGACCATCGCCTATTCGCCGGTCGGTCAAGGCGGCGAGGTGCTGACGAGCGAGCCGGTGACGGCCGCCGCGCGAGCCCACGACCGGACGCCGGCGCAGGTGGTCCTGCGCTGGGAGGTGCAGCAGGACGGCGTCGGTGCGATCCCGCGCACATCGAAGCCGGAACGCCTCGCGGAGAACCTCGGCGTCTTCGACTTCGAGCTGACGGAGCAGGAGCACGCGGCGATCTCGGCGATGACGGGCCGGCGCAAGCGGCTCGTGGATCCCTCCTTCGCGCCCGTCTGGGATCGCGTCTGACGCGGCCCCTTCCATGTTCTTCGTCCTGTCCAAGATACTCGGCTTCCTCCTCCAGCCAATCGTCCTCGTGCTTCTCCTGTTCGTTCTCGCCGGGCTTCTGGCCATGCTCGGCTGGCGCCGCTCGGCCTGGACGGCGGGGGGAGGCGCGGTGATCATCCTCGCCACCATCGCGCTCTCGCCGCTCGGGCTCGTGATGCTGGCGCAGCTCGAGAACCGCTTCCCGAGGCCCGAAACGCTGCCGGACCGCGTCGCGGGCATCGTCGTCCTCGGCGGCGCCGTCGACACGCGCGTCGGCCGGACCCGGGGCGTCGACGAGCTGAACGAGGCGGCAGACCGGATGACGGAAGCCATGGTGCTGGCGCGGCGCTACCCGGAAGCGCGGGTTCTCTTCACCGGCGGCGTGGCGGCGATCCTGGAGGAGGACATTCCCGAGACCGACATGGCGCGGGATTTCTTCGAGAGCCTCGGCCTTGAGCCGGACCGCCTCATCCTCGAAGACCGGGCACGCAACACGGCGGAGAACGCGGTCTATTCGCGCGAGATCGCCAGCCCCCAGCCCGGGGAGACCTGGCTTCTCGTCACCTCCGCGTTCCACATGCCCCGTTCGGTCGGCTGCTTCCGTGCCGCGGGCTTCGACGTCGTGCCGTATCCGGTCGACTACCGGACGCCGGCAGGCGCCGCGATCTGGCGACCGTCGACCTTCGTCACCCGAAACATCGAGAAGGTGCAGCTCTCGGCGCGCGAGGGCCTCGGGCTCGCCGCCTACTGGTGGACCGGCCGCATTCCCGAGCTCTTTCCCGGACCTCAGCCTTCCGACGGCGAATCGGGAGAGCGGAGCCGGTAGACGCCCTTGAAGGCGCGTGGATCGACCGGGCGGTTCTTCCGCACGATCACGAGCTGCCCTTCCTCGGCGAGACGAACGGCCTCGGTTCGGATCGGCCCCATCAGGCGGCTCCAGAGCCGCTCGTCGGAGCCTGCGATGGACCGGGCGACCGCGGTCGGATCGACCGACCGGCCTGGACTCTGCGCCGCGAGTGCGTCGAGGATCGCTTGCCGGACATTCTCGCTCATCGCGCATCCGCTCCGCGCTCGTCGTCCTCTCCGTCGACCACGGCGGCCCGGGCCGAGGAAAAGAACTGTCGGTGGCTAACGATGCCGAGAACGAGAAGGGTCGTGGCGACCAGGAAGCCCGGCCCGAGGAACCAGCCGAGATAGGCGAGAGCGAAGAAGATGGCGCGCAGCCCCGCGTTGAAGTGCTGCGCCGCCAGGGCGTTCAGCTCGGCCGCCCGTCGCACCGCCCGTTCGGCGCGCTCGGGATCGGCTTGGGCCTCGGCGCGCATCGGGACCGCGCCGATCAGGATCGAGCAGTAGTTGAACAGCCGGTAGGACCAGGCGAACTTGAAGAAGGCATAGGCGAAGATCACCACGAGGCCGAGCAGCTTCATTTCCACCAGCCGCCGGTCGAGCGGCTCCTGGAAGGGCAGGTCAGCCGAAATCTGCGCGATGCGGTCGGCCGATCCGAGAAGCGCGAAGCATCCGCCGATGGCGAAGATGCAGCTCGATGCGAAGAAGCCCGTGCCCTGCTGGAGCCCGGTCATGATGGCGGTGTCGATCATGCGCAGGTCGCGCAGGAGGAGGACCTTCATCCAACGCAGCCGCTGCCGCCGCATGGCTTGGCTGAGGCCACGTTGCGACCACGGGCCGTAATCCGTGAACCAGTTGTAGAAGGCCCAGAGCCCCAGGAAGAGCGCCAGGGCGATGCCATCACCGAGCCCGAAGTTCACCACGGGCCTCCGGGCACGAGCGGACGCGGCGACTCATGAACGAGCGGTGAAGGAAAGAGCATAATCCACAGCATCGAGAGGAACGCGGTTGAGCGGGCGCGACTTGAGATATAGAGAGGCGGGCTCCGCGCAGCCGAAGCCGCCGTCGCCGCCACAGCCATTAACAGGAAGCCGTCCATGGAAGAAACCGCTGCCCGGTCATGTTGGTCCGTCGCGGCCTGGACCATCGGCGCGTTCTGCCTGGCTTTGGCGATCGGCTTCCTCTTCACCGATGCCGAGCATCGCGAGGCCGAACTGGTCTCGCCGCAGGCGACCGCATCCCGCTGACGCCATCTGCCGCGCTTGACCTGCGAGGCGCCTCTGCGCCAAGACGCGCCTCATGCCTCTCCACATGATCAAGCTCTGCGTTGGGGTCGATACGATCGACGACCTGCTTGAATGGGTCGGCGAGCGGCGCGAAGCCGCAACCGCCGCCAAGCGTCCCTTCGAGCAGATCCACACCACCCGCATGTTCCCCAAGAGGAACGTCGACATCCTCGACGGCGGGTCGCTCTACTGGGTGATCAAGGGTCACGTGCAGGTCCGACAGCGCATCCTGGATCTGCGGCCTGTCACCGACGCGGACGGCATCGCGCGCTGCCAGATCGTGCTGGAGCCCCAATTCACCGCGACCGACTGGGCGCCGCGGCGGCCGTTTCAGGGATGGCGCTATCTCGAGCATGACGATCGGCCGGCCGACATCGACGGTGACCGGCTCGGCTCGGGACTGCCGCCGGAGCTGATGCGCGAACTGGCCGGCCTCGGCCTTCTTTGACGCGGGCGCGCCACCTTTCTTAAAGCCCCGCCCGTTCCCACATTCTCGCCAACAGGTCGGGAGGTTCGGGCATGGCCGGCGAGATCAGTCACGATCGTTCCCGCGTACCCAGCGTCGGGCGGTCGCCGAGCGAGGAAGTGGCGGCGTTCCTGAAGCGCGCCGAGGCCAGCGGAAGCGCGGCCGGGCGCCTGATCTTCGGGCTCGACGCCACCATGAGCCGTCAGCCGACCTGGGACCGGGCCTGCGCCCTCCAGGCCGAGATGTTCGACGCGGCCGGCGGCAGCGGCCGGCTCGCGGTGCAGCTCGTCTACTTCCGCGGACACTCCGAATGTCGAGCATCCCGCTGGAGCCTCGATCCGGCGCGGCTCCGAGAGATCATGACGACGATCGACTGCAGAGGCGGACACACCCAGATCGGGCGCGTCCTGCAGCACGCCCGCAAGCAGGCTTCGGCAGAGAAGGTCGCGGCTCTGGTCTTCGTCGGCGACGCCATGGAGGAAAAGGCCGACGATCTCTGCGCCACCGCAGGGGAACTCGGCCTTCTCGGCGTCCCATGCTTCATGTTCCAGGAAGGCCGCGACCGTGTGGCGGAGCGGACCTATCGCGAAGTCGCCCGCCTGAGCCGGGGCGCCTACGCGCGCTTCGACGGTTCGGCAGCCGAATCCCTGCGCAATCTCCTGCGCGCCGTCGCGGCCTTCGCCGCCGACGGCCGTCCCGCATTGGAGCGCGAGGGAAGCCGCGAGGCGCGCCTGCTTCTGGCGCAGATGAACGGCGGAGGCGGGGGACGGTGACGATCGTCGCCGGCCTTGTCGTTCTCGCGGTGGTCGCGCTGGCGACGCTTCGGCTTGCCTTGTCGATCCCGCCGGAAAAGGCGGCCAAGGCTCTCCGGATCGCCGCGCCGACGGCTCTGATCGCCGCCGGCGGGATCGCGACGCTGCTCGGACGGGGGGCCCTTGGGATGCCGCTTCTCGGCTTCGGGCTCGCTTGGCTCGGCAGGGCCCGCGCGACTAATCGCAGCCGGGCGGCCGAGGCTGGCCTCGAGTCGAGATCCAGCGTGCGATCGAGCTCCCTCGAGATGACTCTCGATCACCACACCGGCGAGATGGACGGCCGGGTTCTGTCAGGCACGTTTCACGGCGCTCTCCTGTCCGAGCTGGACGACGCGGCCCTGAAAGCGCTGAGAAGCGAGGTGGCGGCGGACGCCGACGCCGACGGCCTGCGGCTACTTGAAGCGTATCTTGACCGCCGTGCGCCCGGCTGGCGTGCCGACGCGAAGGCGGACGCGGGCGACGGGCTGGGAGGCGCGCCAGGCGCGTGCCCCATGAGTGAGCAGGAGGCCTACGAGGTCCTTGGCCTTGAGCCGGGAGCGACCCTGGCGGACATCCGCGAGGCCCATCGCCGCCTGATGAAGCGGGTGCATCCCGATCACGGCGGGACGCACCGCCTCGCGGCGCGCGTCAACGAGGCCAAGGCTGTTCTGGTCGACCGACACGTTTGACTCCAGCAACACGGTACAAGGTGGCGCTCGGCGCCTGGAGATTGAAACCCATGCCCGTCGAATCGACGCGACGGTCCGCGCACCCGGACGAAGAACCGCGCGACCGAGGGATCGCTCCGGGCGGCCGATTGACGGGTCGTCGAACGAAGGCGGGAAAGGGTCTTGGACCCTGAAGGGACGGGCGGGCTCGCCCGGTCCCTTCGAGGTTCAGGGTCGCGTCAGTTCGCGACGGCGTAGCAGGAGTAGGACTTCTTCTTCAGGCTGGCGCAGGCGTTCCAGGCCTCGTCCTTGGTCTCGAACCCGGCGAAACGGGCGCGGTAGAGCTTCGACGGTCCGTTTCCGACGCTCTCGGTGAAGGGCTCGGCGGAGCGCAGGCCAGCCTTGGCCTTGGCTTCGGCCAGCATCTCCAGTGCCTGCTCGCGGCTCGGCGAGGCGGCGATCTGGATCACCCAGGCCGAGGACGGGCTCGACTCGCGCGCTGCGACTACCCCGGTCGTGGTCGGGTCGAGATCCGAACCGCCGGGAACCGCGGCGGCCGGCGTGCGGCGCTCGCGCGGCAGCGGCTGCGCGGCCGGAACCTGGAGGCCGCCGACAGCCGGCCGCTCTTCGACGAGCGCGGCTCGCAGCGCGTCGCGGCCCATCAGCGGCCGCTCGTTGGGCACCGGCATCGCCGAGACCGCGTCGGCAGCCGAGGTCCCGTAGGCCATGGCGACGCGCTGATCGATCGAGGCGGGCGACAGGGCTTCCATCGGACGCGAACCCGGAACCGGAATGCTGGCGAGCGTCGCGACGCCGACGGCGCTCGCGGCGGTGGCCGGCGGGCCGCCGAGCGTGGCGGGCGCGGAGGCGACGAGCTGGCCGGCCTTGGGCGAGGAGCTCGCTGCGGGCAGGTAGCGGGTCAGGAGCTCGACCATGTGATCGTCGCGCGAGCGGCCCGAGCGGCCGCCCATCACCACGGCCACGAGCTTCTTGTCGCCGCGAACCACGGAGGAGACGAGGTTGAAGCCGGATGCCCGGATATAGCCGGTCTTGATGCCGTCAACGCCCTTCACCCGGTCGAGGACGCGGTTGTGACCGTTCACGGTGCGCCCGCGGAACGAATAGGAGCGGGTTGAGAAATACTTGTAATATTGCGGAAAATGCTCGCGCAGAGCGATGCCGAGCGTCGCCATGTCGCGGGCTGTCGTGCGCTGGCCGTCGTCGGGCAGGCCGTTGGCGTTGCGGAACGTCGTCTTCGACATGCCGATGCGGCGGGCCTTCTGGGTCATGGCCGACGCGAAGCGGTCTTCCGAGCCGGCGAGGAACTCGGCGAGAACCACCGAGGCGTCGTTGGCCGACTTGGTGACGAGGCCCTTGATGGCGTCCTCGACGCTCAGCGTCGAGCCCGGCTTCATGCCCAGCTTGGACGGCGGACGGCCGGCGGCGTAGGCGGAGACCGGCATGGCCGAGTCGAGGCGGACGCGACCCTGCTCCAGCGCCTCGAAGGTCATGTAGAGGGTCATCATCTTCGTCAGCGAGGCGGGATAGCGGTAGTCGTCCGCGTCCTCCTCGTAGAGCACCCGGCCGTTGTTCGCGTCGATCACGAAGGCCGCGTACTTCGGGTTCGCCGAGGCGACGGCCGGCACCTGCGTCGCCAGACCGAAGCCGAGCGCGACGATGCCGAGGCTTTTCGTAACCGAGAAGAGAGCGGACCTGAGACGGGGTAGGGGCTTTCGCACGAGGCTACTCTTTCGCTGACTCTTCCGAGGCGTCTGGAGGCGTGCTCCTAAAGCCTCACAAGGCGCGCCAAATTGCGGCGGCGCAGTGATGTTTCCGTGGTTTCCACGCTATCGCCGCGCGCTTACCAATCCGTTTATGGTTGCCGAACCCTCCACGCGACGAGGTCCGAGCCGCACCGGCGTTTCGACGCCCATGCATATTGCACCGCAGCACGCTTGAATCCTATTGTGCAGTGCAATAAATAGGTGCCGACCAACAACAGGTCGGAGCCCCGTGCTCCAGTTCCAATCAGAGAAGGGAGTGTCACCATGGCTGCCTACGAAGACGCGAACCAGATCAGCAAGGAAGCTGCCGACAACGCGATGAAGTCCTTCAGCGCGGTCGCCAAGGGCTTCCAGCAGATCGCGACGGAGACCTCGGACTTCACCAAGCGCTCCTACGAGAACTCGGCTCAGATGTTCGAGAAGCTCGTCCAGGCACGCAGCGTCGAGAAGGTGATCGAGCTGCAGAACGAGTACGCCTCCTCGGCCTACCAAGCCTGGATCGCTCAGGCGACCCGCATCGGCGAGATCTACGCCGACATCGCCAAGGAGACTTACAAGCCCCTCGAGGCGACCTTCTCCAAGGCTGCGAATTCCGCGACCGAGTACGGCCGCAAGGCCGCCGCCCAGGCGGACGAGGCGTTCCACCAGGCCGCCTGATCGGCCTCATGCGCTTCCCCCTTGCGGGGCGGCGAAGTTTGCGGAAGGCTCGGAACCCAGGTTCCGGGCCTTTCTTGCGTTGGGCGATAGGATCGGCCGGATCCAGGCTTCCGGCCGGCCCGTCGATCACCGCGACTTTTCAGCGTCTTAAATTCCCCGGACGGGCACATACATACGGTTCACATGATGACGGCGGCACCAGGACAGAACGACGTGCGAGGGACGGTGGACCGGAGGATGGCCAAGGGCGGCCAGGCGGGGGGACCGAACGACGGCGACACCGACCGCAACACCTCGGTGATCACCCGCACGAAGCCCAAAACGAAGAAGCCGAGCCTTTACAGGGTGCTGCTTCTGAACGACGATTACACCCCGATGGAATTCGTCATTCACGTGCTCGAGCGGTTCTTCCAGAAGGATCGCGAGGCAGCCACCCGCATCATGCTGCATGTGCACAACCACGGGGTTGGCGAGTGCGGCACCTATACCTACGAGGTCGCGGAGACGAAGGTCACGCAGGTCATGGATTTCGCCCGCCAGCATCAACATCCGCTGCAATGCGTGATGGAAAAGAATTGAGGTGAAGCTTGCCGACATTTTCACAAAGTCTGGAGAAATCCCTCCATCAGGCGCTGACCTTCGCCAACGACCGGCATCAGGAATTCGCGACGCTTGAGCACCTGCTGCTCGCCCTCGTCGACGATAAGGACGCGGCAGCCGTGATGAAGGGCTGCAGCGTCAACCTGGACTCGCTGCGCGCGTCGCTGACGGAATACATCGATACCGAACTTGCCAATCTCGTCACCGGCCACAACGAGGATTCCAAGCCGACGGCCGGCTTCCACCGCGTCATCCAGCGCGCTGTGATCCACGTCCAGTCGTCGGGCCGGGAAGAGGTGACGGGCGCCAACGTGCTCGTGGCTATCTTCGCCGAGCGCGAGAGCCACGCGGCCTTCTTCCTGCAGGAACAGGAGATGACCCGCTACGACGCGGTCAACTTCATCTCCCACGGCATCTCCAAGCGGCCCGGCGGCTCGGAGTCCAGGCCGGTGCGCGGCGCCGAAGACGAGCAGTCGACCGTGGGAACCGAGGACGAAGGCAAGCGCAAGACCGCGCAGGACGCTCTCAGCGCCTATTGCGTGAATCTCAACGAGAAGTCGCGGTCGGGTAAGATCGACCCGCTCATCGGTCGCGCCGAGGAGATCAACCGGACCATCCAGGTCCTCTGCCGCCGCTCCAAGAACAACCCGCTCTACGTGGGCGATCCGGGTGTGGGCAAGACGGCGATCGCCGAGGGCCTCGCCAAGCGCATCGTCGAGGGCGACGTGCCGGAGGTGCTTGCCGACGCCACGATCTTTTCGCTCGACATGGGCACGCTCCTCGCGGGCACGCGCTATCGCGGCGACTTCGAGGAGCGCTTGAAGCAGGTCGTCAAGGAGCTCGAGGAGTACCCGGGCGCCGTCCTGTTCATCGATGAGATCCACACGGTCATCGGCGCCGGCGCGACGTCGGGCGGGGCGATGGACGCGTCGAACCTCCTGAAGCCCGCGCTATCTTCCGGCGCGATCCGCTGCATCGGCTCGACCACCTACAAGGAGTACCGGCAGTTCTTCGAGAAGGACCGGGCGCTCGTGCGCCGGTTCCAGAAGATCGACGTCAAGGAGCCCTCGATCGAGGACGCCTTCGCGATCCTTAAGGGCCTCAAGCCCTATTTCGAGGACTTCCACTCGGTGAAGTACACGAACGACGCCATCCGCTCGGCGGTGGAGCTGTCGGCGCGCTACATCAACGACCGCAAGCTGCCGGACAAGGCGATCGACGTGATCGACGAGACCGGCGCCTCGCAGATGCTCCTGCCCGAGGCCAAGCGGAAGAAGCAGATCGGCGTCAAGGAGATCGAGGCGACGATCGCCAGCATGGCGCGCATCCCGCCCAA
>CANJKV010000030.1 GCA_947474855.1 Aurantimonadaceae bacterium
GCGCCGGCCGCGGAACGGCCCCCGCATCCGTGCGGCGGGGCGGGAGTAGCGGGTTTGCGGCACGAGGGCAAGCGCGGCCGACCTTGCGCGACGCGCAAGCCCTGCGTAAGCCCCGCCACCGGGCGAAGCGACGCGCCGGCTTGACTTCGCTCGCCCCCACCAAACATCGCGGAACAGCATCAACGAGAAAGCGAGGCCTGCCGAGATGGGCGAAGCCAACCGCACGACGATCGACGCGGCCGAGATCGAGCGCTTCTCGAGGCTTGCGGCCGAGTGGTGGAACCCGGCGGGCAAGTTCCGCCCGCTGCACAAGTTCAATCCCGTGCGCCTCGCTTACATCCGCGAGCAGGTGCTGCTGCATTTCGGCCGCGACGGGCGGGCGGCCAAGCCCTTCGAGGGCCTCAGCATCCTCGACATCGGCTGCGGCGGCGGCCTCGTCGCCGAGCCGCTGGCCCGCCTGGGCGCCAGCGTCGTCGGGGCCGACGCCTCCGAGACCAACATCGAGGTCGCCAAGCTCCACGCCGCGCAGAGCGGCGTGCCGGTCGACTACCGCGCGACGACCGCCGAGGCGATCCTGGCGGGCGGCGAGCGCTTCGACGTCGTCACCGCGCTCGAGATCGTCGAGCACGTCTCGGACGTCGATTATTTCCTGTCGACCTGCGCCGACCTCGTGAAGCCCGGCGGCCTCCTGTTCGTGGCCACCATCAACCGGACCTTCAAGGCGCTGGGGCTCGCCATCGTCGGCGCCGAATACGTTCTCGGCTGGCTGCCGAAGGGCACCCACCAGTATGAGAAGCTGGTGCGCCCCGAGGAGATCGAGGCGCCGCTCGCCGCCGCCGGCCTGTCGGCGCTGGAGCGGATCGGCGTCACCTACAATCCCTTGTCCGCCCAGTGGCGCCTCAGCTCGGACACCGACGTCAACTACATGGTCCTGGCGCGGCGCCCCGCGTAGGCATCAATACCTAAACCCTTGATGCTGCAAGGGCGAGGCAAGCTTCTCATGCGACCCTCGAAACGCGCATCCTCGTGGGGCCTTCTCCAATCAGCGCGGCGAACGGCCGAACCGTTCGCCCGGCGAACGCGGCTGCCGGCCTGTTGGCGAAGCCCAAGCCTGCGCGTCGCGACACTTATATTGGTCTCGGAATCGAAGCGGGGAAACACATGGCTCCGGCACGCACCACCACGAACGGGTTGAACGAGGCGGCCTGCCCGATCGACCTCGCCCTTTTCGCGCTTCTCCTGCGATCCGACGATCGCACGAAGATCGCCCTGATCCGCGAGATCGAGCCGCGCCTCCGGGCTCGCCTCGCCTTGTTCTGCTACAATCGCGGACACCTGCGCCAGCTCGCCTTCCAGGTCGCGAGCCTGTGCGAGATGCGGGACCTGCGCCTCGTCGGCGGCACCATGGGCGACGTCGTCGCCGAGCAGTCTCGCGAAGCCGCGCCCTTCGCCTCCGAGGACGGTCCGACGACGCGCCGCAAGGGCGTCACCCTCGCCCGCACGGCGATGGGTTGAGACCGATCAGCGCCCGAAGAACTCGGGGCTCGGCAGCTTGTCCAGCGGGCACGGCACCGCCTTGCGAACGCATTTCTTTCGGTACAGCCGCGCCCAGCCGCGATAGCGCCGCATCGCCGAGAGCCTGAGCGTCAGCTCGGCGAAGAAGGGCCGGCGCTCCGCCTTGCCCTCGATCTTCTTGAAGCGCTTCTTGTCCCGCTTCGTCATGGCGCAGCCGATGCAGCGGTTCTCCGTTTCGCCGGCCATCCTCTCCATGAAGCGGCAAACGCCGATGCAGGGCGACGGGGCGTCGCGCCAGCGCTTCTTTTCAGCCATGATGTCCCGTCAGTTCCGGTCTTCCGGCAAGGGCGGCAGCGGCAGGGCCACGATGCCCTCCTCGCCCAGCGCCTCGACCTCGTCGCGGCTCGCCTCGCCGTAGATGCCGCGCGCCGGCGCTTCGCCGAAATGGATGCGGCGGGCTTCCTCGGCGAAACGCGTGCCGACGTAGTCGGCCTTGGCGCGGACCTCGCGCGCCAATTCCTGAAGTTTCGAGAAGGCTTCGGCGAGTTCCGGCGGCGCGCCCATCGCCATGGCCATGGCGGCCGGCGCGAGCCCGCCCGCCGCCGGCACCGCGGCGCCGCCCGCCTCCGGAGCCGGGACGGCAACCGTCGGTGCCGTCTCGCCGCGCCGCGCCGTCACGACCGCGGGAGCCATCAGCGCCTTCTCGACCTCGGTCGTACCGCAGATCGGGCAGGATACGAGCCCTAGCCCGGCCTGCTTCTCCCAGTCGGCGGAGGACCGGAACCAGGCGTCGAAGCCGTGCGATCCCGCTCGGCAGCGCAGCGAATAGCTGATCATTCCGCCGCCTCTGCGGCCGGCTCCTCGTTCACCGCGCCGGTGACGGACACGCGTCGGCCCGTGTCGCCGACCGTGAAGGGCCGGGCGTTCTTGAGGTTGGGGATCTTGGCGCGCGCAGCGGCCACCTCGGCCACGTCGATCTCGGCCAGCGCGATGCCCGGCGCGTCATCGTCGACTTCCGCGACGACGCGCCCCCAGGGATCGACGATCAGCGAGTGGCCGAAGGTTTCGCGCCCGTCCTCGTGCACGCCGCCCTGCGCGGCGGCGACGACATAGGCTCCGTTCTCAATCGCGCGGGCGCGAAGGAGGACGTGCCAGTGCGCCTCGCCCGTCTGGCGGGTGAAGGCGGCGGGCGCGGTCAGGATCTGCGCGCCAGCGAGCGCTTCCTCGCGGAAAAGGTGGGGGAAGCGCATGTCATAGCAGACGGCGAAGCCGAGCCGCACCGGGCCGCCCGCGAGATCGAGATCCGCCAGCGCCGCGCAGCCGCCCGGCCGATAGGTGCGCGATTCGCGCCAGCTCTCGCCGTTGTCGAGGTCGACGTCGAACATGTGGATCTTGTCGTAGGACGCCTGCACCGCGCCGTCCGGCCCGAGAAGAAAGGCGCGGTTGGCGACGCGCCCGTCGGCAAGCGCGATCGCCGTCGAGCCGACATGGACGAAGATGCCGCGCGCCTGCGCCAGCTTGCGCGCCGCAGCCAGCACGGGATCGTCGCTCTCGTTCTTCAGCTTGGCCATCAGGTCGGCGCGGTCGCGCTGCACCATGCCCGTCATCTCCGGGCTCTGGACATAGGTCGCGCCGCGGTCGGCGGCCTCGTTCGCCAGCGCCTCGAAGGCGTGGACGTTCTCGGCCGGATCGGTCCCCGAGCGCATCTGCAGGACGGCGGCGGTGAAGCGGGTCATCGGTGGGTCGACCTCTCGGAACGGGCGTCAGGCGGCGAGGAGCGGGTCGAGCTTGCCGGCCCGATCCAGCGCGAAGAGGTCGTCGCAGCCGCCGACATGCGTGTCCCCGATGAAGATCTGCGGAAAGGTCGCCCGGCCGGAGCGCTCGCGCATCTCGGCCCGAAGCGCGGCCGAGTCGGTCGCATCCTTCTCGGTGAAGGCCGCGCCCTTCTCGCTGAGCAGCTGCTTGGCCCGCGCGCAGTAGCCGCAGAACTGGCGCGTATAGATGGTGATGTCGGCCATGGAGACGGTTCGTCCGGAGAGTTGGAACGATTGTTCGTTCAAGGGATATGGATGGATGCGCCGGTCGGCGCAACCCTCGCGAAAACCAGGACGTCGACGCTCGCCGCACCGGCCTTCATGAGCGCCCGCGAGGCGCTGCGCACGGTGGCGCCCGTCGTATAAACGTCGTCGACGAGAAGCACCCGCCGCCCGTCAACGAGGGCCCGGTCGCCCGGCTCGACGCGAAACGCACCGCGCACGTTCTCGCGCCGCTGCGCCGGCCCGAGCCCGACCTGCGCGCGCGTCGGCCTGACGCGCCGCAGCGCCTGCGGCGCGAAGCCCGGCGCATGGGTCCGCGCCAGCCGCCGCGCGAGCTCGGCCGACTGGTTGAAGCGCCGCCGCCAGAGCCGGCCGCGATGCAGCGGCACCGGCACGATCACCTCGGCCTCGGCGAGGAGCTCGCCGCCCGCCCGTGCCATCCAGGCGGCGAGAAGCGGCGCGAGATCCAGCCTATCGCCGTATTTCAGCCGCGCCGCAAGCTTGGCCGACAGGCCACCGTAGAGCACGGCCGCCCGCAGGCGCGCGAAGGGCGGCGGGTCGGCGATGGCGTCCGCCGACAGGCTGCCCGGGCCGGGATCGTAGCCGAAGGGCAGGCCCAGAACCTCGCAGAACGGCCGCTCGACGAAGGCGAGGCTCGTCCAGCAGTCGGCGCAGACGGCCTCGCGCCCCATCAGCGGCCGATCGCAGCCGGCGCAGAGCGGCGGAAACAGGAAGCGGTCGAGGACGTTCGCGACCCTGCTGAAACCGCCCGAGAGCCCCACGACATCCCTCCCGCCCCGGCGTCCGTCGCCTTGCCCAGCCGCGCGACGACCGGGATGCAACGCTTGACGATACGCCCCTTTCAATCAGCTACAAGGCCTTCCGAACAGGACTCGACCCCGCCATGACCCTGCCCGACGATTCCGCTTCGACGCCCCGCCTCTTCGACCGGCGCCTTCTCGACGAGCGCCGTCGGCGCGCGCTCGCCCGTCCCGACGCGGACTCGGCCCGCTTCCTTCTCGCCGCGGTGGCGGCCGAACTCGCCGACCGCTTGTCGCTGGTCCAGCGCAGCTTCGCCGTCGGCGTCGAGCTCGCGGGGCACACCGGCGAAACCGCGGCGCTCGTCGCGCCCGCGGGGCAGGTCGAGACGCTGCTTCGGATCGAGCGCGAGACCTCGCTCCTCGCAGGCGCGCCGCTCGCCCTCGTCGCGGACGAGGAAGCATTGCCGCTGAAGGAGAACAGCGTTGATCTCGTTCTGTCGCCGCTGTCGCTGCACCTCACCAACGACACGCCCGGCGTTTTCGCGCAGATCCGGCGCGCGCTGCGCCCGGACGGCCTGCTTCTCGCGGCCCTTCTCGGCTCGGACTCGCTCACCGAGCTGCGCGCCGCGCTGATCGCCGCCGAAACGGAGATCACCGGGGGCGCGTCGCCCCGCGTCGCCCCGCTCGTGGACCTGCGCGACGCAGGCGGCCTTCTCCAGCGCGCCGGCTTTGCCCTGCCCGTCGTCGACAACGACCGGCTGACGGTCCGCTATGCCACGATGTTCGACCTGATGCGCGACCTGCGCGCCATGGGCATGGCCAACATGCTGACCGAGCGCGCGAGGCAGCCGGCAAGCCGCGCCCTGTTCTTCCGCGCAGCTCAGATCTACGCCGAGCGCTATGCCGACCCGGACGGGCGCGTGCGAGCGACCTTCGAGATCGTCTACCTGTCAGGCTGGAAGCCGCATCCCAGCCAGCAGAAGCCGCTGAAGCCCGGCAGCGCGAAGGCCAGCCTCGCCGACGCCCTCAAGGACCGCTCGGGCCGCCTTTGAGCCGGCCCCCTCCTTCGGCGCCCGTCCGTCATCGAGCGAGCCCGTCGGAGCGGCGCGGCCAGGAATGCCGACGCTTCGAGCGGCGCAGCGCCCCGAAACCAGGGCGAGCGTTTTTCCGCCGCCTGCAATTGCACCCCGCCATCTTCCCCAGCGACAACCTGCAGGATCATCTGCTAGTGTCGTTTCCCGTAGGGCATGGTTGAGGTGACGGGTGGACGGCGTCCTTTCGGGAAGCGTTCTGGGCTTCGTGCTGGGTGATGCGGCCCGGCTTTGGTGGCAGTGTTTCGATCGTGCGCTCGATGCGGCGAACGTCGCGTTGACCGGAGGCGAGGTCCGAACGCTCGTTCACATCGCCTATCACCCCAACCTGTCCTTGCGCGAACTCGCGGAGCACATGGGGGTCAAGCCGATGACCGCGTCCGAATTCGTGACGCGGCTCGAAGCGCGCGGCATCGTGACCCGCACGGTCGACCCGGTGGATCGCCGCGCACGCCGCCTCGAAGCGACGCCGGCCGCGCGCCGCATCTTCGAGACGATCCAGCCGATCGTCCTGGGCGTCCACCAGAACGCCGTCGGTCAGCTCGGCGCCGGTGAGCGGGAGGAGCTGACGCGCCTCCTGTCGGCCGTGCGCGACAATCTCGTGCCGGCGGTCCGAGCCGGCCCGCTTCGCGAGACCACGGCCAAGCTGGCCTGAGCCGCTCCGACAGGCGTCCTTCACAGCACGAGGACGACGAAGAGGCCGAGGCAGGCGATCCAGATCGTTTCCATCAGGATCAGAAGAAGCGCGCGCGGACCGACCGTCACGATCTGCCCGAGCATGGTCTTCATGCCGAGCGCCGCGATCGCCGCGACCAGTGCCCAGCGCGACACGTCGGACAGGGCGGTCTGAACGGTTGCCGGCACGAGTCCGAGGCTGTTGACGAGGACAAGCGCGACGAAGCCGAGAAGGAAACCCGGCACCGCGACGCGCCCCCCCTCCCGCGCGCCGCGCGACACGAAGAACGAGATCAGGAGAACCACGGGCACGAGCATGGCGACGCGCAGGAGCTTCGTCAGCGTGGCCGCCTCGCCGGTCTCGGTCGAGATCGAGAAGCCGGCGCCCACGGCCTGAGCGACGTCGTGGATCGTCGCACCGAGGAAGATGCCGATCTGCGCGTGGCTGAGCGATCCCTGATCGAGGAGGATCGGGTAGAGCACCATGGCGAGCGTCGAGAAGGTCGTCACCACCACGACCGTGAAGATCGTGTCGCTTTCCTGCGCCCCTTTTCCCTTCGGCAGGACGGAGGAGATCGCGAGCGCGGCGGACGCGCCGCAGATGCCGACGGCGCCGCCGGTCAGCAGGCCGAACAAGCGGGGAAAGCCGAGGATGCGGGCGAGAAGGACGCCCGCGCCGATCGTCGTCGCAACGCCGACGACGGCGAGAAGGAGAGGCGCCGGCCCGAGCGACAGGGCATCGGCGACGGTGATCCGGACGCCGAGAAGCGCGACGCCCAAGCGCAGCACCGTGCGGGACGTGAAATCGATGCCCGGCTTGCAGGGGCCTTCCGTCGACAGGAAGTTGAAGGCGATGCCGAGAAGAAGCGCGAAGAGCATCACGGGGCCGCCGTAGTGCTCCGACAGGAACGTCGCCGCGAGCGCCACGACGATGCTGACGAGGAGGCCGGGAAAGAGCAGCGCGGCGCGGTTCATGCAATCCCGGTGGACGCCGGCTGGCAGGCTGTCAATCGGGGGTCTTGATCATGGCGGTCCATTCGCATGAGAAAGACTGGCCGGACCTGTCAGGCCGCCAGGCGGCGGCCGAAGGGTTTCAAGGCGAAGCAAGACGAGAAGCAGCTCTAGGGCGGCGGCGGCAGCGACCGCAACAAATATCTTAGCCGACTTATGTTGACACCTGATCCGCACCTGCGGCCCGCCGCTGGAGCGTCGAGCCCTCGGCGGAATTATCGGGCGCTGATCCCCGACGCATACCGGTGAGCATGAGAGCAACCTGATCAACAGGTTCCGGCGCCGATCGGCGTCGAAGCTGCGCGCCGATCAACGCCGCCGGACTGTCGAGGCAAAGCTCGCCCCGAAGAAGGCGGATAAGAAGCGCCCGTACGCGGATGGTGAAATGGTCAAGCTGTTCGCGAGACAGCCGAGCCAGCTTGTCGCGGACATGATTGCTGTTGCCGCCTTGTCCGGGATGCGGGTGGAGGAGATCGAAAGGCTCACCGTTGGGGACATCTTCCGAGACTGCTTCGACATCCCCGAGGCGAAGACCGACGCGGGCGTCCGCATGGTCCCAATCCACTCCGCCCTTCAGCCCATCGTGGCGAGACGAACAGCCGGCAAGGGAGCGACCGAGCCACTCTTCCCCGAGTTGCCGATCCCCGCACCCGGAAGCGCGATCGAGCGGTCGCAGAAGGTCGTAAAGGCCTTCACCGCATATCGGCGCAAGCTGGGTCTGGACGACGTTCCAGAGGGCGCCCGGCAGTCACGGGTTGACTTCCACAGCTTCAGGCGCTGGTTCATGACGAAGGCCGAGCAGGCTCACCAGCCTCCCCCACTTCATCAGTTCGTTGGTTGGCCACAAGCGAACCGGCGAGACCCTAGAGGCTGTTATGGACTGGTTGCGAGCACGGCGGCCTGTTTGAGCATGATGCAGGCGAATGCGACGACGTGCAGGCCTGCCAGAGTGCTTGCATATCGCTCATAATCCTTTGCGAGACGGCGAAAGCGGGTGGCCCAGGCGAACGAGCGCTCGACCACCCACCGCCGTGGCAGGAGCACGAAACCGCGTTTGGCTTCCGGCAGTTTGACAACCTTCAGATCGATGCCGTGCGTCTTGGCCGCCGAGGCGGCTCGCTCACCGCTGTAGCCTTGGTCGACATAGGCCAGGTCGACGCTCTGCCCGGTCGAGGCCCGCACCGCCTTGGCCAGGCGCTCGACCTGGCCGCGATCCTCGGCGTTTGCCGGCGTGACGTGAAGGGCCAGGAGATGGCCGAGCGTGTCGACGGCCAGGTGCAGCTTGGAGCCCTTCTTGCGCTTGGCCCCGTCATAGCCGGCCCGTGTCCCGCTCTCGGGCGAGGAGCGAAGCGTCCGGCTGTCCAGGATCGCCGCGCTCGGCTGGGGCTTGCGGCCCACGGCAAGGCGCAGCACCGTCCGCAGGTCTTCGGCCAGCGCCTCAAAGCAGCCCGCGGCCAGCCACCGCTGGGCCTGCTGGTAGACTGCCGCCCAGGGCGGCAAGTCGTTCGGCATCCAGCGCCAGGGCGCGCCCGTCTTCACCACGTAGCGCAGCCCATTGAACACCTCGCACAGCGAATGCTCGCGCTGGCCTGCTTCCTCGGGCAGACGCGTCAGGTAGGGCGCAACCAGCGCCCACTCCTCATTCGAAACGTCCGACGGATACGGCTTGCGGCAAGTCCTCATCCCCAACCAGATGAGTCATCCCGCCAAACCAGTCCATAACAGCCTCTAGACCATGATCGCCCTGTGGCGCCTCAAGAGCCCCTGGAGAGCGCCAGAGAGGAAGCCGCCCGATCTTCCCGCGACCGGGCCCTCGCCCGCCTGGAGGCCGCTCAGGGCGGCCAGGTGCTGCCTGCCTGCCCATCATCGCTGCCGCTCTCGATCATCAGGACGGAGGCGGAGGCCTTCGATGTTCGCGGCGAGGATCTCGCCCCCCACCACCTCGACAACCTCGCCAGCTCTCTCAAGAGCGCCGGGGACCTGGATCCGATCCTCGTGATGTTCTGCGGGGACCACTTCGTCGTCGTCGACGGCCACCACCGCCTTGAGGTCTACCGGGAGGCCGGACGCGAGACGATCCCCGTCGAGCACTTCCTCGGCACCCCGAGCGAGGCGCTTCTGGCAGCGGGGCAGCGAGCCAGCAAGGCCGTCCTCCCGCTCCGCAACGAGCAGCGCCAGAACCTCGCTTGGGGCCTGACGCTCACCCGGAGGTATTCGATCAGCCAGATCGCCACCCACTCCGGGATCTCGCCGTCGCAGGTCAGCACCATGAGGAGCGCCCTGCGGGCCCTCGGAGCCGAGGCCTTCGAGATCAGCGCTCGGTGGCAAGCCCGCAAGAAGGCGAAGGGGACCCTGGAGGAGCGCGGCGAGATGACGGACGAGGAACTGGAGGCCCAGCTTCAGGCGTCCGCCGCGGCCATCTCGGACGAGATGTACAGACGCTTCGGCCCTCGCCTCCAGCGAAGCCCCGAGTTGGCCGCAAGGGTCCTCTGCCACCACCTGGGCCGGAAGACTGCCGAGGCGATGGCCCACATGGGGCGCCGGCCACGCCCATATCCTCATCCACACCGACGGCTCTTGCCTCGGCAACCCCGGCCCCGGCGGTCACGCCGCGATCATCCAATGGATCGAGGACGACGGCACGCCTTCGAAGACCCAGAACGTCACCGGCGGCGCCGCATACACAACGAACAACCGCATGGAGCTGATGGCGGCGATCGTAGCCCTCAAGGCTCTCAAGCAGGCGCGGCTGCCGGTCGTGATCGTCTCCGACAGCGCCTACGTGCGCGGCGGCATCACCGGCTGGATCAACAAGTGGAAGACGAACGGCTGGCGCACATCAGCCCGGAAGCCAGTCCTCAACGAGGATCTCTGGCGCGAGCTGGACACGATGGCGGCGTCGCAGCGCATCGAGTGGCGCTGGACGAAGGGACACGCCGGGCACTCGATGAACGAAGAGGCCGACCGCTTGGCGCGGTTGGAAGCGGAGGAGTGGGCCGCTTTCCTTCAAGACAATCGCGCCTCTTGAACTCGCGGTAACCGCTCCTGGAGCAGCGCGAGCCCTTTCACTCGGCCCGAGCTGCTCCCAAGCGCCCCCCAAGAAGGCTCATCCGGGTCTCGCCCCCACCAAAACCCTTGCATCCTACAATCATAGTTGCATAACGGCAGACATGAATGACGTTGTCGCTGTCGCCGCGCTCGCGGCCCTTGCCCATGCCGATCGACTTGCAGCCTTCCGGATGCTCGTCCGCGCGGGCCCAAACGGCATGGCATCGGGCGAGATCGCCGAGGCGCTGTCGATCCCTCCGACGCGGATGAGCTTCCACCTCGCCACGCTTGAGCGAGCCAAGCTCCTGCGCTCGTGGCGCGACGGCCGGCGCATTCTCTACGCGGCAAGCTACGACGATATGCGCCAGCTACTCGCCTTCCTTAACGAGGACTGCTGCTCCGGCAACCCGGAAATCTGCGGGAACCTCGGGGCGGACCTCATCGCTCCATCCTGCTCGTCGGAGACCTGCTCGTGAACGTCACGATCTACCACAACCCTGCCTGCGGCACGTCGCGCAACACCTTGGAGATGATCCGCCAGTCCGGCGAAGCCCCTCGGATCATCGAGTATCTGAAGGAGCCGCCCTCGCGCGAGACGCTGGCCCAGCTCCTCGACGCCATGAAGCTCCGGCCGCGTGACATCCTGCGCGAGAAGGGCACGCCCTACGCCGAACTCGGCCTCGACGATCCCCAGCTCTCCGACGAAGAACTGCTCAACGCGATGATGGAACATCCAATCCTCATCAACCGCCCGATCGTGGTGACGGACAAGGGCGTGGCTCTTTGCCGGCCGTCCGAGAAGGTGCTGCCGCTCCTCGCCAACCCCGTCGCCACCTTCACCAAGGAGAACGGCGAGGTGGTCGCGACGCCCGGCGCATCGGCATGACCGATCCCGTCTCCCTCGACCTGCCGAGCGTTGACCTCGCGCTGCTCCAGCCGATCGACGTCGAGACACTGACGCGGCTCGGTGACCCGATGCACGCGCCGCGCATCCTCGTTCTCTACGGCTCCATCCGTGAGCGATCCTTCTCCCGGCTCCTGTCCGAGGAGGCCGGCCGGCTACTCCGCTGGTTCGGCTGCGAGGTGAGGACGTTCGACCCGCGCGGCCTGCCGCTGCCGGATGGAGCGGAGCCTGACCACCCGAAGGTGAAGGAGCTGCGGGACCTCGCGGACTGGTCCGAGGGCATGGTGTGGGTGAGCCCGGAGCGCCACGGGGCCATGACCGGGATCATGAAGGCGCAGATCGACTGGATACCGCTCGCCCTCGGCGCCAAGCGGCCCACTCAAGGCAAGACGCTGGCGGTGATGGAGGTCTCCGGCGGATCCCAGAGCTTCAACGCCGTGAACCAGATGCGCGTCCTGGGGCGCTGGATGCGCATGGTGACCATCCCCAACCAGTCCTCCGTGCCGAAGGCCTTCCTGGAGTTCGATGAGGCGGGCCGGATGAAGCCCTCGGCCCTCTACGGTCGCGTGGTCGATGTCTGCGAGGAGCTGGCGAAGTTCACGTGGCTCGTGCGGGGACGCTCGACCTACCTGACGGACCGCTACTCCGAGCGCGTCGAGAGCGCCGAGGAACTCTCCAAGCGCGTCAACCAGCGGTCCATCTGACCCTTCCTGCTCCCGGACATCCACATGCTCGCCTTCGCGATTTTCATCGCCACGCTCGTCCTCGTCATCTGGCAGCCCCGTGGCCTCGGCATCGGTTGGTCCGCGCTGATGGGGGCGGCCCTGGCGCTCGTCACGGGGGTCGTTGCCTGGGCCGATGTCGGAACGGTCTGGCACATCGTCTGGGATGCGACCTTCACCTTCGTCGCCCTCATCGTCATCTCGCTCATCCTTGACGAGGCAGGCTTTTTCTCCTGGGCTGCGCTCCACGTTGCCCGGTGGGGCAGAGGAAGCGGGCGTCGGCTATTCCCCCTCGTGGTTCTTCTGGGGGCCGTCATCGCCGCCCTGTTCGCCAACGACGGGGCTGCGCTGCTCCTCACCCCCATCGTCCTGTCCATCCTCCTTCGCCTGCGCTTCCCTCCGGCCGCTGCGCTCGCCTTCACGGTCGCCTGCGGCTTCATCGCCGACACGGCCAGCCTGCCTCTCGTGGTGTCGAACCTCGTGAACATCGTGACGGCGAACTACTTCGGCATCTCGTTCGGGCACTACGCCGCCGTCATGGTGCTGGTGGACCTCGTCTCCATAGCGGCCACGCTGCTGGTCCTCTGGCTCTTCTTCCGCCGCGACCTGGGGGTTGCCTATCGCGTAGCCGACCTGGAGGCGCCCCAGAGCGCGGTGAAGGACCCGGCGGTGTTCCGGGCTGCCTTCCCGCTCCTCGGCCTCCTGCTGGTCGCCTACTTCGTGACGGGGCCGATTGGCGTGCCTATCGCCCTCGTGACCGGGGCTGCCGCCCTGGCTCTCTTCGCGGTGGCGGGACGCTGGACGACTGGAGGACGAGGCGCGGTCATCCCCCTGTCGAAGGTGATGCGGGACGCGCCATGGCAAATCGTCCTCTTCTCCATCGGCATGTATCTCGTCGTCTACGGCCTCGGGAACTCGGGCCTCACAGACTTGGCGGCCGGCGTCCTCCACTGGCTGGCCGAACGCGGGACGCTGGTTGCCACGGTTGGGACCGGCTTCGTCGTGGCGGCCTTGGCGTCCGTCATGAACAATATGCCGGCCACACTCGTCGGCGCCCTGGCCATCGACCGCGCTGACATCCCGGCGCTGACGAAGGACCTGATGGTGTTCGCCAACGTCGTGGGGAACGACCTCGGCCCGAAGTTCACGCCCATCGGCTCGCTGGCCACTCTCCTCTGGCTCCACGTCCTGGCCGGCAAGGGGCAGCGCATCACGTGGGGTCAGTACGTGAAGGTCGGTCTCGTCCTCATGCCGCCTGTCCTGCTGGCCACGCTCGTCGCCCTCTGGGTCTGGCTCCCGGTCGTGTCGTGACGCCGCGGTGGCAGGTCGTCTCGGCGCTTGGCGTCTACGAGATCCTCGCCTGGGGATCGAGCGCCTACCTTCCGGCCGTCCTTGCGCTGCCCATCGCTATAGACACGGGCTGGCCGCTGCCCTGGGTGGTCGGAGGTGTGAGCGTCGGCCTCCTCGTCTCGGGCGGCATCGCACCGCGTGTCGGGACCAGCATAGCCAGAACAGGCGGCCGCTCCGTGCTGGTAGCCGGCGCAACCCTGCTGGCGCTTGGCCTCGCCACCCCCGCCCTGTCGCCGAACCTCCCCGTTTTCCTCGTCGGCTGGCTGATCATCGGGCTCGGCATGGGCATGGGGCTCTACGACCCGGCCTTCGCCACTCTCGGCCGGCTCTACGGCTCCGACGCCCGTTCCGCGATCACCTCGGTGACGCTCTGGGGTGGTTTCGCCAGCACGGTCTGCTGGCCGTTGTCGGCTCTCATGGTGGAGCACCTGGGCTGGCGAGGAGCATGCTTCGCGTATGCCCTTCTCCATGTCGTCGTGTCGGCTCCTCTGGTTCTCGCCTTCGTCCCTCGGGTCGCGCCGCCGGCCCTAAGCATGGCACCTGCGACTAGAGCCGCGACTCCGGCTGGTACGGAACGCAGGGCCTTCGGCGTCCTGGCCGGGCTGCTGGTCCTGTGCAGCACGATCTTCGGCTTGGTATCCGTCCACCTCCTGACACTTCTCCAGGCGCGTGGCGAGACGCTGGCGGCCACGGTCGCCCTGGGAGCGGTCATCGGGCCATCGCAGGTCGGGGCGCGGCTGTTGGAAATGGCGGGCCGGGAACGGTACCACCCGCTCTGGACCCTGAGAGCGGCGGTCCTGCTGACCGCGATCGGCGTCTGCTCGCTAGCCTTCGACCTTCTACCGGTGGCATTGGCCATGATCTTCTACGGCGCCGGCAAAGGTAACCTCTCGATCGCCCGAGGAACGGTCCCGCTGGCCCTCTTTGGCCCGAGAACCTATGCGTTCGTCATGGGCCGGCTGGCACGACCCGCCCAGATGGCGCAGGCCGCGGCGCCCTTTCTGGGAGCCTTTCTTCTCACGCACGCCGGCGCATCAACGACGCTGCTCGTCCTTGCAGGTCTTGCACTTGGATGCGTCGCACTCGCCGCTCAACTGAAAGCTCCCTCCACAGCGCCTTGATGGAACCGCGGCGACTCGACGGGGCGCGAGCTGGTGCTATTCGACGAGCATCTCGACTCGGAGGTTTCGGGGCCATCCGTCAGCACCGCCCGCCACCGATCTGGGATACTCATTTGGGATACCGCTGGGATACCAGACGGGATTTGCCGCCCTCCATCTAGTTGATCTGGGTGATCTTTTTTCCGTCCGAGAAGGGTGGCTGGGGCGCCTGGATTCGAACCAGGGAATGGCGGTACCAAAAACCGCTGCCTTACCGCTTGGCTACGCCCCACCGTCGGCAAGTGGGCGACCTATAGCGAAGCGCACGGCGGCTGGCAATTCGCCGATGCAACCGTCGCCCCGGCCGTCGCGGCGCGGCGCCGGAGCCCTTGAACCGGCGCACCACGTGCGCGATCTTCCCGTTCGGCGCGAACGGCGCCCAGGGAGCGGACCGGACATGGCGAGGATCGACGAGAGCGGCGCCGCCAGCGGCCCGCCGGCGAAGGCGAGGGCGAAGAAGACGCGTCCCGCACGGCGTCGGAGCGCGGCGCCCCCTTCGGCTCCCGAGCCGACCGATCCGGCTGGCTCCGCCGCCGACGGTGGTCCCAACCCCGGAACGCGGACCGCCCGGCCCATCGCCCGGCTCGACTTCGTCTTCGACCGGGCGGCGCCCGGCCCGGACGGCGACACGGTCGCCAAGGACATCTCCTGCGTCACCCTGGCCGGGCGCACGATCTTCTGTTCCTGCGACGAAGCGGCGACGGTGGAGCGGCTCGTTATCGACGAGGCGGGCCAAGTCGCGGGCGATCACGCGCGCTTCCATCTCGGCGAGATCTTCGACCTGCCCGGCGGGCCGCACGGCGAGATGGATATCGAGGGCCTCGCCGTCGCCGACGGCTATCTCTGGATCTGCGGCTCGCAGGCGCTCAAGCGGCGCAAGCTGAAGAGCGAAGCGGCCGAAACGGGGCTCGATCCGCTCGGTGCCGTGCGGTGGGACGAGAACCGCGCCTTTTTCGGCCGCGTGCCCCTGCGCGATCTCGGAGGCGGCCTGTTCGAGCCGGTGGCGCTGGACGAAGGCGGGAACCCGGGCGAGGCGCCCGCCCGGCGCGCCGCCATGCTGCCCATGCGTCCCGGCCGGACGGCCAAGCGCAGCCGCCTGCGCCGCCTCCTGTCGCGCGACCCGCTGATCCACCCCTTTCGTCGCCTCGCCGCCAAGGAGAACGGCATCGACGTCGAGGGGCTCGCGGTGGAAGGCGACACCGTGCTCCTGGGCTTGCGCGGCCCGGTGATCGGCGGCCACGCGATGATCGCGCGGCTGCGCGTCACCGAAACGAGATCGGGGCGCCTGAAGCTGCGGCGCCTGTCGAACGGGCGCCGCCTCGCGCTCCACGCGCTCGATCTCGACGGCCAGGGCGTGCGCGATCTCTGGTGGCAGGACGGCCGGCTCGTCGTCCTGTCCGGCCCGGCCACAGACCTCGAAGCGCTTCAGGCCGCCTGGCTCGTCGAGCCCTTCGACGCCGACAAGCCCTTCTACGGCGGCGACGACCGGCGGGCGATCCTTCACCTGCCCGTGGTGAACGGCGCCGATCACGCCGAGGGCATCGCGCTCCTGCGCCTCGCTGACGCCCGCCGCCTCCTCGTCGTCTACGATTCGCCCCATCCCGACCGGCTGTCGCTTGCGGACAACCGCTTGAGCTGCGACGCCTTCGCGCATGAATGACGCCGCCACCGATTCCCCCGATCCCGCCCCGAGCGATCCGCTTCGCCTGTCCACCGCCTTCGAGCCGCGTTACGGCGAGCCCGTGGCCGTGGCCGACGGCGTCTGGCGGATCACGGCCCCGAACGCCTCGCCCTTCACCTTCCACGGCACCAACACCTATCTCGTCGGCAACCGGACGAGCGTCGCCCTCGTCGATCCCGGACCCGACGACGACCGGCATCTCGCCGCGCTCCTTGCCGCGATCGACGGGCGGCGCGTCGAGGCGGTGCTTCTCACCCACACCCATCGCGACCACACCGCGCTCGTGCCGCGCCTCCTCGCCGCGACCGGCGGCCCGCCCCTCCTCGCCGAGGGGCCGCACCGCGCCGCGCGTCCCCTCGCGCAGGCCGAGACCAACGCGCTGGACGCGGCCGGCGACGTCGCGATCGCGCCCAACCGCCGCCTCGGCGACGGAGAGGCCGTGGACCTCGCCGGACGCACGATCGGCGCGATCGCGACCCCCGGCCATACCGCGAACCACCTCGCCTTCGATCTCGGCGGCGGGGTCGTCCTGTCGGGCGACCACGTGATGGCCTGGTCCACGTCGATCGTCGCGCCGCCGGACGGCTCGATGATCGCCTACATGGAATCGCTCGACCGGATGCTGGCGCGAAACGACCGTCTGCTCCTGCCCGGCCATGGCGGACCGGTGGAGCGTCCGCGCGCCTTTCTGCGGGGCCTCAAGGCGCATCGGCGCATGCGCGAGGGCGCGATCCTCGCGCGCCTCGCGGCCGGCGACCGCCGCATCCCGGCGATCGTCGCCGCGATCTACCGGAGCACCGATCCGCGCCTCCACGGGGCGGCCGCGCTGTCCGTCTTCGCGCATCTGGAGGATCTCGTCGCCCGCGGCCTCGCCCTCACCGACGGCCCGCCGCTCCTCGACGGGCTCTACCATCCCGCATGACGGGCGAAGGGGTCAGCGCCGCAGCGGCGCGACCTTGGCGATGAGACCGGCGAGCTGCGACTGGCGGTTGATGCCGAGCCGCGCGTAGGCCTGCTTGACGAGCGTGCGCGCCGTTTCCTCGGAGATGCGGAAGAGCTCGGCCGCCTCGGCCAGCCTGTGGCCGCCGCCGATGGCGAGCGCGACGCGCGCCTGGCCGGGGGTCAGGCCGAGCGCCACGAGAACCGGCTCCAGGTCCGGATAGCCCGGCAGATCCGGCCGCAGGATCGTCAGGAGCGCGCTGCGATGGGCCGCTCCCAGCCGCCGGTCGGCGATCGAGACCGGAAGCGGCACGCCGCGCAGAAGCAGCGGCAGGGCCGAGCCCGGTCGCGGCAGGGCCAGGATGTCGGGCGTCGGAGCATGCGGATCGGCGCCGAGCAGCGCGCGCAGGAAGGTTTCGAGGCGCTTCTGCCCGGGTGCCGAGGCGTGAACGAGCCGGCCGCGCCGCACATGCATCCCATCGCCCTCGAGCGCGTGGAGCAGCGCGTTGCCGCGCAGCAAGCGGCCGTCGGCCTCGACGAGCGCGACGGCGCAGTCGAAGCCGGCGAGCTGGTCGCCGAGCTTCGCGCTCACCGCCTCGGCCTCCGACAAGCGCGCCGACAGCGACGCGGCCTTGGCGAGGTGACACCCGAGACGGCCGAAGACGGCGCGATCCTCGGCGTCGACGTCCTCCGTGTCGAGCCGGCGCTGAACGTTGACGGAAAGGATCTCGCCCCTTGGCGAGGCGGCGACGAAGGACAGGATGCTCGACATCTTCTGCGGCCGGCGGAACTCCTGGTAGAAGGGGTCGCGCGCCCGCAGCTCGGCGGGCAGGTAGTCCGAATCGACGTGGATGCCCGGTCCCAACCGGTGCTCCCTGGCGTAGCGGACCATGGTGTCGTGCTCGCACCAGATCGAGTCGTAGGCGGGCACGAACTCCGCCAGCGACGGCGAGTAGCTGACGAGCGGCGGCGCCTTCCCCGTCAGGCGTAGGAGATTGGCCCCGCACCCGCCGAGTTCGCGCGCGACGTCGTCGAGGACCGACGACCAGGCGTGCGCGTCGAAGGCCGCGTCGTAGCAGCGCTCGATCAGGTCCGAGAACCGGCCGGGCTCCATCCCCGCCTCCCCCTCACGCAGTCTCGACTGCAGAATGCCATAGGGGAAGGCGACCGAACAGATGAACTGTATTCGCGACGCTATAGCTGAGAACCAGCATCGGCCGCGCGACGACTATGGAAGCGCTGCGCCCGAAGATGATCGAGCGCGGGCGGCGCCTCTCAGTTCAGCTTGGCCTCCAGCCGCTCCACCGCGGGACGGACGTGAACGCGGTCGTCGATGCGGACGATCTCGACGCTCTCGGCCGGTTCGCCGATGGCGCGCGGCACGGACAGAAGGAGGCTCTCCCCCTCGGACAGGATCGAAACGAACCGGATGGTCGCGCCCGAAGCGCCGTGCGTCATCGTCGCGACGACGCGGTAGCCCTCGGGCTCCTGCGTGTAGTAGGCGACGCCGCCCATGGCCGGAAGGTCGATGCTCGCCGCCGCCATTGGCCGGATCTCGGCGGCGCCCGCCGCTTGCGTGAATGCCAACCCCGCCCAAGCGATGGTGAAAACCGTCGCGTTCCTCATGATGCCCTCCCTCGGTGCCCTGGCGGGATGGATCCGCCCGCCTTCTTGTCCTCCCGATCGGGGGGCGCGGCATCACCCGAACCGGCTAGGCGGCAGGCTCGACCCTTCGCCGGCAAAGCGTTGGGACGAGGAGGCGAAGCCCTCAGGCGCTGGGAATGGCGGCCTCGGCGCCGGTCATCGCCGCATCGAGCGCGGCGAGGAAGCCGTCGATGAAGCGCCGGTTCTGCCCGAGGTCGAAGCCGCCCTGCCGCGAGGCCGAGCGCAGGTCGACGCGCGTCGTGCCGTTTTCCTCGATGATGCGGATCGACACGTCGCTCGGCCGGGCGAACAGGAGATCGCTCGCCACCGCCTCGATCCGGTACTGGTCGGAATCCGGCCGCTCCAGCGGGTCGGCGGCGATCGCCATGTCGACGCCCGAGCGCGGCGTCGGGATCGGGATCTGGCCCGTGGTGCGGCCGAGATCGTCGGGGTTGGCGAGGCGCGACTGCGCGTCCGGATCGCCAGCCGTCACGTCCTCGACCACCCAGCCGTTGTCGCCGAGAACGAGCCGCGTCGCGGCGTAGACCTGCGGCGCCGCCGCGTCGTAGCGTCGACCGCTGGTTACGGCGACGGTGGGTGCGGAACTCGCGCCGCCGCCTGCCGCCGCGGGCGCGGCCGGGCCGTACTCGTCGGTCACCGCCTCGGCGACCAGCGGGTTCTCGATCGCCAGGAGCCCGGCGAGAGCGAAGGGCGACAGGGCGGCGAGCGAGACGAGAAGCGCGGCGAGCGCGACGCCCCCACCCCGTGCCCCGATGCTCCAGGCCTTGCCGAGTCCGCCCAGCGCCGTCAGGGCCGCCAGCAGCGCCAGCACAGCGACGAGCGCGAGCAGGAGCAGGAAGGCGTCCCAATCGACGGCGCCGAGCCGGTGGAACAGGAGCGAGATCGGCAGGAGCAGGAGCGCGAAGCCGCCGACGCGCCGCGCCAGCGGCGCCAGACGCACCTCGTCGCGGATGTAGTGCCCGGCCATGTCAGCCCCTTTCCTGCCCTCGCGCAGCCGGTTCTAGCGCAGCGCCGCGGCCGGACAAAGCCGCCCTCAGGCCGTCGGCAGGCGATAATCGCAGAACCGGTCGCGCAGCTCCGTCTTGCGGATCTTGCCGGCGGCCGTATGCGGGATCGCCTCGACGAAGACGACGTCGTCGGGCATCCACCACTTGGCGACCTTGCCCTCCATGAAGGCGAGGATCGCCTCCTTTGTCGGGCTCGCTCCGTCCTTGGGAACCACGACGAGCAGCGGGCGCTCGTCCCATCTGGGATGGGCGAGGCCGATCACGGCGGCTTCCGCCACGTCGGGGTGGCCGACCGCGAGGTTCTCCAGGTCGATCGAGGAGATCCACTCGCCGCCAGACTTGATCACGTCCTTGGCGCGGTCGGTGATCTGCATGTAGCCGTGCTCGTCCATGTGGGCGACGTCGCCCGTGTCGAACCAGCCGTCCGCGTCGAAGAGCTCGGCGCCGTGCCCCTTGTAGTAGCCGCTCGATATCGCCGGCCCGCGCACCTTCAGGCGCCCGAAGGTCTTGCCGTCGCGCGGGCGCGGCGTCCCGTCGTCGCCCGTGATCGTCATCTCGACGCCGAAGGGCGGATGGCCCTGCTTGGAGCGCAGATCGAGCAGTGCCTCGCCGTCGAGATGCTCGACCTCGGGCTTCAGCGTGCAGAGCGTGCCGAGCGGGCTCATCTCGGTCATGCCCCAGGCATGGATCACCTCGACGCCGTACGTGCCCTGGAACGCCTCGATCACCGCCCGCGGGCAGGCCGCCCCGCCGATCACGACGCGCTTGAGATCGGGCAGCGTGCCGCCGGTCTTTTCCAGGTGCTGCAGCAGCATCAGCCAGACCGTCGGCACGGCGGCCGAGAAGGTGATGCGCTCGCTCGTCAGAAGTTCGTAGACGGAGGCGCCGTCGAGCTTGGGCCCCGGCAGCACCATCGCCGCACCCGCCATCGGGCAGGAGAAGGCGAGGCCCCAGCCGTTGGCGTGGAAGAGGGGCACCACGGCGAGCACGCGGTCGCGCGCCGTCAGGCCCATCGCGTCGCCGGGCAGCGCGATGAAGGAATGAAGAATGTTTGAGCGGTGCGAGTAGACGACGCCCTTCGGATTGCCGGTGGTGCCGGAGGTGTAGCACATGCCGGCCGCGTCCTCCTCGTCGACCTCCACCCAGCGGAAGTCGCCGTCGGCCTCGGCCAGCCACTCCTCGTAGGGAACGGCGTTCGGCAGGGTCGTCTGCGGCATGTGCGCGCCGTCGGTCAGCACCACGACCTTGCGGATGCTCGGAACTGCGGGAAGGATCGCCTCCAGGAGCGGCAGGAAGGTGAGGTCGGCGAAAAGGAACGCGTCCTCCGCGTCGTTCATGATCCAGGCGATCTGCTCGGGAAAGAGCCGCGGGTTCAGCGTGTGGTAGACCGCGCCCGCCCCGACGATGCCGTACCAGCATTCGAGATGGCGCCAAGTGTTCCAGGCGAGCGTCGCGACGCGGGATCCGGGACGGACGCCTTCGGCGACGAGCCGCTGGGCGAGGCGCCGGGAGCGATCCCGCACCTCGGCATAGGTCGTGCGGTGGATCGGCCCCTCCACCGAGCGGCTGACGATCTCGCGGTTGCCGTGGCAGTCCGCCGCGTGGTCGATCACCTTCGAGCACAACAGCGGCCAACGCTGCATCAGACCCTTCATCGCGCCATCTCCTCCCGCGTCGCGGCGACGGCCCACCTGTCGTTGCAGAGGTTTTCGCCGCCGCTGCCAGCATCGGCCAGGGCCGGCGCACTTGTCCAGCCGCCGAACGGCCTGGCCCCGCCGCCACAGTTCGGCCTTGTCCGTGCCGAAGGGTCCCGGTCAAGGGACGGGTCGTCCGGCATTTCCGGGCGGTTGCAGCTTCTCGAGGGAAAGGCGACGATCATGCTGGCTGACGCACAGGCGATCGATGGCGCGGAGACCGGCTCGGCCGAGCCGATGGCCGCGGTTGAATTCGAGCTCGCGCTCGACACGCAGGATCCGACACGCGCGAGCTTCGAGGATTGCGTGCGCGCGGCCGCGGCGGTGGTCGGCGGCGAGATCCTCTTCGCCATTCCGACGGACGGCTCGATCGAGGACGCCTCGCAGATCGCGGCGGTGCGGCTGGAAGCGGGCGAGCCCGGCGGGATCCTCTTCGCGCTGCTCGACGAGTCGGAGACCGCGATCCGCGTTCCCGACCGCACCGAGGTCGGCGAGCGCTTCTACGGCTTCGCCAACGCCTTCGTCGGCGTCCTCACCCGCATCCGCGACGACCTGTCCTTCGCCCAGGTGCCGGCCGAAGGCACGGCCTGACCGAGAGGGCCGGCAGGGGCCACCACCGCCGCCGTCATCCCCGCGCCCGGCCCCTCGGCGAGCCGTGGCCGCGCGCCGCGCGCCGTTCGCGGATGGCCGACTGGGCGGCTGCCAGCCTCGCGATCGGGACGCGGAAGGGCGAGCAGGACACGTAGTCGAGACCGCACTTCTCGAAGAAGGCGATCGATGCCGGGTCGCCCCCCTGCTCGCCGCAGACGCCGAGCGAGATGTCGGGCCGGGCGCGGCGCGCCTTCTCCACGGCGAGAAGGATCAGTTCCCCCACTCCGTCGATGTCGAGGCTCTGGAACGGGTCTCGCGCGATCACGCCCTCGCGCACGTAGGTCGACAGGAAGTTCGCCGCGTCGTCGCGGGAAATGCCGAACACGGTCTGCGTCAGGTCGTTGGTGCCGAAGGAGAAGAACTCGGCGACCTCGGCGATCGAATCGGCGCGCACAGCCGCACGCGGCAGCTCGATCATCGTGCCGACGAGATAGGCGACGCGGCGCCCCTTCTCCTTGGCGACGCGCTCCGCCACGGCGTCGATGCGCGCCTTGACGAAATCGAGCTCCTTCCGGATCCCGACGAGCGGCACCATGATCTCGGGAACCACGTCCTCGCCCGCCCGGCTCCCCGCCTCGATCGCCGCCTCGAAGATCGCCCGCGCCTGGACCTCGACGATCTCGGGATAGGAGATCGCGAGGCGGCAGCCGCGATGGCCGAGCATCGGGTTAAACTCGTGCAACGCATCGATGCGCTGGCGGATCACCGACTCGTCGAGCCCGAGCTGTTCGGCGGCTTCCGCGATCTCGTTGTCGCCCTTGGGCAGGAATTCGTGGAGCGGCGGGTCGAGGAGGCGGATCGTCACCGGCTGGCCTGCCATGATCTCGAAGAGCTCGATGAAGTCCGAACGCTGGATCGGCAGGAGCGCTTCCAGCGCCCGGCGCCGCCCCGCCTCGTCGCTGGCGAGGATCATCTCGCGCATCGCCTGGATGCGCCCGCCCTCGAAGAACATGTGCTCGGTGCGGCAGAGGCCGATGCCTTCGGCCCCGAAGGAGCGGGCCGCCCGCGCGTCGAAGGGGGTCTCGGCATTGGTGCGCACGCCCATGCGCCGGGACCGGTCGGCGAACTCCATGAGCGTCGCGAAATCGCCGGTCAGCGTCGGGCGGATCAGGGTCACGGCCCCCTCGATCACCTCGCCGGACGAGCCGTCGATGGTGATCTCGTCGCCCTCGCGCAGCGTGCGCCCGGAGGCGAGGAGCGTTCCCGCCTCCGCGTCGATGCGCAGGAGCCCGGCGCCGGTCACGCAGGGCTTGCCCAGGCCGCGCGCGACGACGGCGGCGTGACTCGTCGTGCCGCCGCGGATCGTCAGGACGCCCTCGGCGACGTGCATGCCGTGGACGTCTTCCGGCAGCGTCTCGTTGCGCACCAGGATCACCGCGCGCCCCTCGGCGCCGGCAAGACGCGCGGCTTCCGTGGAAAACACGATCGCGCCCGTCGCCGCGCCCGGCGAGGCCGGCATGCCGCGGCCGATGATCGGCAGGTCCCCGCCGCGCTCGATGGTCGGGTGGAGGAGCTGGTCGAGCGAGGCGGGATCGATTCGGAGCAGCGCCTCCTCCTCCTCGATCAGACCGTCGCGCACCTGCTCGACGGCGATCCGCACGGCCTGGGCGGGAGTGCGCCGGAGCGGGCGGAACTGAAGAAGGAACAGTTCGCCGTCGCCCACCATGAAGTCGACCTCGACCGCGTCGGCAAGGTGCGCCTCGAGCCGCGCGACATGGCCGGCGAGTTCGGCGCAGTCGGCGGGAAAGCTTTCGGCGTTCGCCCCGGCGGCGCAGACTTCCGAAAGGTCGAGCGCTTCGCCGCGCTCGCCGATGTCGGCCTCGTCCCGGCCCTTGGCGCGGAACTCGCCGGCCAGATGCGCGCGACCCGTCGCCAGGTCGCGCGAGATCGCCCGGCCGGTCCCGGAATAAACGTTGCGCTCGTTGAAGATCATCGCGTGGGCGGTGACGGCGAGGCCGGCATTCTCGGGCACGCCCTGCGCCGTGCGATAAGCCTTGGCGAGCGGGTTGCGCCAGGACGCGAAGCTCGCCTCGACCGCCTGGACGAGCTGCTCCAGCGGCACCTGCGGCAGCGTCGCGCCGATCTCGTCCTCGTAGAAGGCGTGGTAGCGCGCCATCAGCGCGCGCCACTCGGCCGGGCTCGTCGGCTCGCCCCGCCAGCCGGCGCGCTCGCCCTCCTCGTCCGCGATCTCCTCGAACTCGCCGGGATCGACGTCGTGGACGAGCGCGGCGAAGCTTTCCATGAAGCGCTTGTAGGAGCGGAAGGCGAAGTCGGTGTCGCCGAGCTCGTCGGCGAAGATCTCGACCGTGCGGTCGTTGAGCCCGATGTCGAGGACGGTGTTGGCCAGGCCCGGCATCGCGCCCCGCGCGCCGGTGCGCAGCGCCAGGAGCAGCGGGCGCTCGGCGCCGTCGAAGCGCCGGCCGGTCACCGCTTCCAGCCACTCGATGCCGTCCCGGATATCGGCGCGCAGCGCCTGCGGCAGGGCTCCGCCGCCGGCCTCGGCGTCGCGCCAGGCGCCGGTCGAGAGCGTAAATCCGGGCGGCACCGGCAGGTCGAGCGCCGCCATGACGGCGAGGTTGTAGCCTTTCTGGCCGAGCGCTTCCGCCGCGTCGGCCGGTCGTTCGGCGACGCCCCGTCGGAAGGTGAACAAGCGCTTGGCCATGGGTCCGGGCACGCCCTCGCGAGCGGCGCCGCGCACGGGGCGTGCCGCTGCCTCAATCAGAGCCACGACATCTAGGCCAAGATGCGGTAGGCGCCAATTGCTGCGTTGCAACAATTCACAGGAGGCCGGACGCGGCGGTTCTCGCGCGCTGCGTCCGGAGTGGTCGTCAGCCCTGGCCGCCGTGGGCTTCGATCACCGCCGCCATGTCCTCGGCCGACAGGGCGCCCGGATACTTGTCGCCGTTGACGAAGAAGGTGGGCGTCGCGCTGACGCCGAACTCGGTCTGGGCGCGCTGCTGGACGGCGACGACGTTGCCCTGCAGCGTCTTGTCGCTCAGGCACGCCTTGAAGCCGTCCTCGTTCATGCCGGCGAGCTTGGCGATCGACAGGAGCGCGACGGACGCGTTCTCGGCCCGGGCCCAGCTGTCCTGCTGGTCGAACAGGACGTCGAGCATGCGCGTGCGGCGCTCGGGCTCGGTCGCTCCCGCGCAGCGCGCCAGCATGAAGGCGGCGAGCGCGCGCTCGTCGAAGGGGAACTCGCGAATGATCAGCTTGGCCTTGCCGGTGTCGAGATAGGCGGCCTTGATCGCGGGATAGCTGTTGGCGTGGAAGTCGGCGCAGTGGCTGCAGGTGGTCGAGGCGTATTCGACGATGGTCACCGGCGCGTTGGCGTCGCCGATCACGACGTCCGGCAGGGCGCCGGCCGCCATCAGCGCGCCGGCGTCGACCTTGCCCTGGGCTTCCGGGGCGCTGGCGGAGGGCGTCACGGCGGGGGCGGCGCCCGCGGCCGGCGCGGTGGCGGGCGCCGCGGTCTCCTGCGCCTGCGCGCCCGTCAGCGCCGCCAGCGACAGGGCGGCCGCCCCGAGAAGAGCGGCGGCGCGCACGCGGGACGGGCGGCGGGTCGGCGCGATGGTGATCGTGTCTCGCATGATGTGTCGTCGCTCCTCGGCGATGAACGAAGCAAACCTTCGGGCACAGGCTCTAGCGGCGCCCGCTTCTCCTGTCCAAGCGCGTTTTGCCCGACCCTTCCCGAACCCGCGATGAACGGCGCGCGGCCACCTAGGGCCGCACGCGGCCGAGAATGCTCGCGGCGAACTCCGCAAGTGCCTGTTTCAACTTGGGATCCTCGACCCGCTCGACCATGGCTTGGACTTGGGCGTGCTGAGCTTCGGAGAGCGGACGCATCTCGGGCTTCCGGCTGGGCCGCCATTCCTTGACGGTCTTTTGAACGATCTTGATCCGCTCCACCGCCCGGAAGCCGAAGAAGGCGTTCAACCGGTCGAGGAGCTCGGAGGTCTGGTGCTGGAGCCGCAGCGCGGCGCTCGCCTCGCAGGCGACCACGAGCACCGCGGGCTCCATCCCCTCGCCCGGACGGCGCTTGGCGGGCCATTGCAGCTTTTCCGGCCGCGTCACGTCGGACAGGCGCGGGCCGACGAGTTCCGGCCAGGCGGCGATGAGCCCCGTGGTCATGCCCGCCTTCTTCTTCAGGATCGGATCCATCAGCACCGCGACGAGATCCGACACGGGCGCGGCGTCCCGCCGTCGCTTGGGAGGCGCGCTCACCAGGCACGCTTCCGGGACAGCGGCACGGAGGCCGCGATCGTCGGCGCGGCGAGGATCCAGATGCCGTCGAGGACGTCGTGGGTGATCGACAGGTTGGTGAGACCGGGGATCAGGAAGGCGCAAACGAGGACGATCGCGAAGGCGATCCGGTCGCGCGCCTCGCTCGCACTGCCGCGGTGCCGCCACAGGATCGCGGTGGCGAGCGGCGCGAACAGGAGCGCGAAGAGCGCCGCCACGCCGAAAAGGCCACCCGCCACCGCGATCGTCAGGACGATGTTGTGGAGGTGCGAGTAGCTGAAGGAGGCGAAGGTCGCCGTGTCGAAATGGGGCACGATCGCGGCCCAGACCCGGCTGAAGCCGTAGCCGACGATCGGAGCGTCGGCGAAGGCGGCGAGGCCCGCCCAGTAGATTTCCCAGCGCAGGCTGAGCGAGGTCGGACCGTCGCCGTTTCCGGCCATCAGCGCCTGGAGGTCGGAATCGAAGTGGCGGGCGCGCTCGCTGACCGAGGGCAGGACGAGAACCACGAGGGCGAGCGCCACGAGAAGCGCGAGGACGCCGATCCCCACCCGATGCCGCGGCGGCAGCGCGCTCCACAGCCTCGACAGGTCGCCCCACCGCGCCCAGAGCACCGCCGCCGCGACCGGCGGCGCCGCGAACCAGGTGCCGCGCATGCCGCTGAGAAGCAGGCCGGCCAACGCGCCGCACAGGCCCGCCAGCGCCAGGAGGTTGCGCCAGCGCGGCCCCTCCGCCCGCAGGCACAGGCCGGCCCCGCCGGCGGCGAAGAGCGCGGCGACCGAGAGCGGCCCGGCATTGCCCATCAGCCCCTCGACCCGCTGCCAGCCGAGCGCGTGCTGGCCGATCGACAGGAGGCCGATCGCGACGCCGCCGATGGCCAGGCCGAGAAAGCTCGCCGGCAGCACCTCATCGGGATCCGAGATGCGCATGCGGCAGATCTGGAAGGCCGGCAGGATGTAGAGGAGAAGCGTCGCCGCCGCGTAGAGCGCCGAGCCGCCGTTCTGGGCGAAGTCGATCGCCGACAGCAGGCCGACGAAGCCGAGGCAGGACAGGACCACCGGCATGTCGGGCGCGCCGATCACCAGCGGGATGCGCCGGAGCACCAGCGAGATCAGCGCCCAGCCGGCGAGCAGGATCAGCATGAAGGTGAAGGTCGAGCCGAGAAAGGCCGCCAGCGCGAAGAGCACGGTGAATGCGACGTGATTGCGCCTCGCAATGTCGGCGAGCGGCGGGTAGAGGATGGCCTCGAAGCGGCTGGAGCCCACGGGCGCCGCCGCGCGCAGCGCCGGTTCGCGGCGAAAGAATCCCTCCGGTCCCCTCAAGTCGTCCATGCCGTCAGAGTCCCCTCGAAACCGCCTCGCCGAGCGCCTTCTCGACTGGTACGACCGACATGCCCGCGACCTTCCCTGGCGGGTGTCGCCCGCCGCGCGCGCTGCAGGAACGGTTGCCGATCCCTACCGCGTCTGGCTGTCGGAGGTCATGCTCCAGCAGACGACGGTCGCGGCGGTGAAACCCTTTTTCGAGCGCTTCGTCAACAAATGGCCCGATGTCGCGGCGCTCGCCGCGGCCGAGGTGGCGGACGTGATGGGCGCCTGGGCGGGCCTCGGATATTACAGCCGCGCTCGCAATCTCCACGCCTGCGCGAAGGTCGTCGCCCGCGACTTCGCCGGCCGCTTTCCCGCCACCGCCGCGCGCCTTCGCGACCTGCCGGGCGTCGGCAACTACACTTCCGCGGCGATCGCCGCCATCGCCTTCGACGAGGCGGTGCCCGTGGTCGACGGCAATGTCGAGCGCGTGACGACGCGGCTCCTGGCGATCGACACGCCGCTGCCGAAGGCCAAGGTGGAGATCCGCGCCGCGCTCGCCGCCATGCTTCCCACGGATCGCCCCGGCGATTTCGCGCAAGCGATGATGGATCTGGGAGCCACCGTGTGCACGCCGCGCAAGCCGGCCTGCGTCCTCTGCCCCTGGCGCCCCGACTGCCGCGCGGCGGCCGAAGGGCGCCAGGACAGCTTTCCGGTCAAGCCGAAGAAGAGCGCCAAGCCGCAGCGCCGCGGCGCCGCCTTCGTGGCGGTGCGAGCGAGCGACGGGGCGATATGGCTGCGCCGCCGACCGCCCTCCGGCCTTCTGGGCGGCATGAGCGAGCCGCCGAGCACCGGCTGGAGTTCCCGCGCGGACGGCGAGACCGGCGCGTCCGCCGCGCCCTTCCCCGCCGCGTGGGCGGCCGCTGGCACAGCGGCTCACGGCTTCACGCATTTCGACCTCGTTCTCGAAGTCTGGCGCGCCGACGTGCCCGACGTGCCGCCCGGCACGGACGGGCGCTGGGTCCTGCCCGCCGAACTCGGCAGCGCCGCCCTGCCGACCCTCATGCGCAAGGTCGTGGACGCCGCGCTTACGCGCCGACCGGCCCCATCCGCTCGCGGATCTGGCGGCGCAGCTCCTCGATCGGGGTAAGCCCCCCCTTCTCGCGCAGGTGCCAGAAGGCCCAGCCGTTGCAGCTCTCGAGGCCTTGCACTTTGGCGCCGATGCGGTGGATGGAGGCCGCCTCGCCGTCGATCGCGATCGTCCCGTCGGCGCGCACCCTGGCGCTCCAGCGGCCCTTTATGTCCGTCAGCTCGGCGCCGGGCGCGACGATCCCCGACTCGACCAGGCTGGCGAAGGGCACGCGGGGCTCGGCGCGCTTGGGCAGCACCGACTTCAGCGCCGCGGCCTCCAGGGGCTCGATCGCCGCGATCCGCGCTTCGGCCGCCTGGGCATAGGCGCGCTCGCGCTCGATGCCGATGAAGCGTCGGCCGAGGCGCTTGGCCACCGCTCCCGTCGTGCCGGTCCCGAAGAAGGGGTCGAGCACGACGTCGCCCGGGCGCGAGGTCGACAGGAGGATGCGCGCGAGGAGCGCTTCCGGCTTCTGCGTCGGATGGGCCTTCTTGCCCTCCGAGTCCTTCAGCCGTTCGGCGCCCGAGCAGATCGGGAAGAGCCAGTCCGAGCGCATCTGCACGTCGTCGTTGGCGGCCTTCATGGCGTCGTAGTTGAAAGTGTAGCCCTTGGAGTCCTTGTCGCGCGAGGCCCAGATCATGGTCTCGTGGGCGTTCTGCATCCGCCGGCCGCGGAAGTTCGGCATCGGGTTGCTCTTGCGCCAGACGACGTCGTTGAGCAGCCAGAAGCCGAGGTCCTGCATCTTGGCGCCGACGCGGAAGATGTTGTGGTAGGATCCGATCACCCAGATCGAGCCCGTCGGCTTCAGGACGCGTCGCGCCGCGATCAGCCAGCTCGTGGTGAAGGCGTCGTAGGCCTCGAAGCTGTCGAAGCGGTCCCAGTCGTCGTCGACCGCGTCGACCTTGCTCTGGTCGGGCCGGTAGAGGTCGCCGCCGAGCTGCAGGTTGTAGGGCGGATCGGCGAAGATCAGGTCGACGCTCTTTTCCGGCATCATCGCCATCTTGGCGATGCAGTCGCCGACGAGGATCTGGCCGGCGGGCGCCGGCTCGGTCTCGGGAACGTGCTCCGGGCGGGGCTTCGAACGCGTCTTGATCATGCAACACCGGACAAATGCGGGGACGGTTTGAACCGGATTCATGGTTACCGAACGCGGTAAACATTCCATGAAGGCACCGGAACGGCCTGTCGCCGTCCCTCGATCGCGCCCCTGGACAGGCGCGCCGAAGGCAGGCATGCGGGAGGCTTCGCCTGCCCTGTCCCGCATTGTTCGCCCGAGGCCCCATGTCCGCGCTCCAGCTTGCCATCTTCGACTGCGACGGCGTCCTCGTGGATTCGGAGATCATCGCGGCCGAGGTCGAGGCGGAGATGCTGACGGAGTTCGGCTTCGAGTTCACCGCCGGCGAACTCGGCGCGCGCTTCGCCGGCC
>CANJKV010000031.1 GCA_947474855.1 Aurantimonadaceae bacterium
GAATCACCTACCAGGGCCTGGCTTCCTCTAGAGCCTGTTATGAACCATGGATAGGTGTTGTGCTGGCTGTGCCGAGCCGCCGGGTAGGAGCCGAAGGCCGCCGTGAGCCCGAGGCTATCGGCAAGGTCGGCGACGCACTCCGGCGGCTCGGCACGGCCAGCCCGAAGGGTCGGGTGAGCGAGGTCATCCGGGGCGTCGGCTAGTCGAGCCAAAACGGATAGTCTTGGCCCGACGAACCTCCTACCGGGCTGAACCTCGCTGACCCGACACAACATCTATCCATGGTCCATAACAGGCTCTAGGATCCCGCGGCGTACGGATCGAACCTCGACCACCTTCCCGGACGCGGCCCGCCATGCTGACAAGGATCAAGACCTGGGCGCGCGCCTTGAAGCGCGACATCGTGGCGCTGTGGATCGCCGCCCTTGATCGGCGCACGCCTCGGGTCGCCAAGCTCGCGGCGGGCGCCGTCGCCGCCTATGCCCTCAGCCCGATCGACCTCATCCCCGACGTCATTCCCGTTCTCGGCTATCTCGACGAGATCGTCCTCTTGCCGCTCGCCATCGCCTTGATCGTCCGGATGATCCCGCCCGAGCTGATGCGCGAATACCGGGCCGCCGCGACCGCCCGGGACCGCCCCGTCAGCAGGGCGGGCATGGCCGCGATCGTCCTCGTCTGGATGGCTCTCGCCGTCGTCCTCGGCTGGTGGCTGTGGCCGGTCGCCGCGCCATGGATGCGTCAGAGCCCATGAAATGACCCGCCCAGGCTGGAGCCGGGCGGGCCGCGGCATGGCTGCCGATGGCTGAGGTCAGTGGGCGCCGGCGCGCGCGCCGTTCTTGGACTTGCCCGCGCTCCCCTCGGCCGCGCCCGCCGCGGGGATGCCCTCGGCGATGCGGGTGAGAAGCTCGTCGGTCTTCTTCTCCTCCGCCAGCGTTTCCTCGATCAGGGACACGGCCTCGTCGTAGCCGAGCTTGCCGGCCCAGCTCTTAAGCAGGCCGTAGCGGGCGATCTCGTAGTGCTCCATCGCCTGCGCGCAGCCGATCAGGACGTCGTCGGCGGCTTCGGTGGAGCCGAAGTCCTCGAGGTCCTCCTCCATCTCGGCCGACAGGCCCTGCATGGCCTCGCAGGTCTTGGCGCGCGGCGCCTTGCCGATGATCTCGAAGACCTTCTCCAGGCGCTGGACCTGGGTGGCGCTCTCCTCGGCATGGGTTTCGAAGGCGTCCTTCAGCTCGGCGGACTTCGCCGCTTTGGCCGACTTCTTCTGCGCGCGGACGGACTGCTTCTCCGCGTAGTAGACATCCTTCAGGGTCTCGTAGAAGGCGTCGGCGAGCGTCTTTTCCTTGGCCATCGGTGTCGCTCCTCGGGTGTTTGGCGGACCGGCCCTTGCCGGCCCGCGATGCTTCATCAAGACGGGCGGCCTGTGGGCTGTTCCTGGCGGGCCGGTTCTTGTTCGCGTTGACGGCTAGAGGTGCAACTTCAGCGGCGCTTCAGCGGCTCGATGCGCCCGCTGCTGTCGTCGGGTTGCGCGCCGGCCTCGGCGTCGGCCTGCACGTCGGCGGCCGCGGTCTGGTGGAGATCGGGATCAGGCGAGCGGGGATCGGCTCGGATCTCGGTGTCGGAGGGGCTCGCGGCCATCGCGTCGGGGCGCACCCGCTCGCTTTCGGGCGCGGTCGGCGACTGGTCCAGTCGGCGGGTGGTTCCTGATCCACGATCCATGACTCGTCTCCTTGTCGGGGGTCCTTACGAAAGCATCGCCCGAAGCCGATCGTTCCAACGGCGCCGGACGGCAACCGCGCGACCTTGGGGAACGAGACCATCAGTATTTGTACGCAAGAGGCCTTGATCCACTCGTTTCGCGGCCCCGGACCTCGGCACGCGTCAGCTTTAGGTAATGTCCTCATGGCCAATTAACGCCGTTCCCGAGAAAACTCCGAACGGCCACCGATGACTTCAGATCACGACCTGCGAGCCCGCCTTCGCTTCCTCGAGTTGACGGGGCAGGAAGCCGCCCTGGCGGCGAGCCACACGGATCTGATCCGCGAGGGCGTTTCGGCCGGCCTCGACGAGTTCTACGCCCGCGTCACGCAGACGCCCGAACTCTCACACTTCTTCAAGAGCGGCGAACACCTTGCCCGGACCAAGTCGGGCCAGGCGCGGCACTGGGACCGGCTGCTCTCGGCCAAGCTCGACGACGACTATGTCGGCCATGCGCAGGAAATCGGGCGCCGGCACGCCCGCATCGGGCTCGAGCCGCGCTGGTACATGGGCGGGTACGCCATCGCGCTCGGCCGGATGGTCCAGGTGATCCTGCCGCGCCTCCTCGCGGGCCGGATGCCGCTTTCCAAGCGGCGCGGCGAGGAGGCTGCCGAGCTCGTCGCGCTTCTCATCAAGCTCGCCGTTCTCGACATGGATGTCTCCGTCTCGACCTACATCGAGGCGCTCGAGAGCCAGCGGAACGCCGAGGCCGAAGGGCGGCGCACCCTCGCCAAGGAACAGGCCCACTCGCTGGAGCAGGCCTCGACGGCGATGGAGGAGATGACGGCCAATATCCGGCAAACGGCCGACAACGCCGCGCGCACCGAGCGCCTCGCCGCGGAGGCGGCTTCGAGCGCGACGGAAAGCGGCGACGCCATGCAGCACTCGGTGCAGGCGATGCGCGACATCGCCGACAAGATCCGCGTGGTGCAGGAGATCGCGCGCCAGACCGATCTCCTGGCCCTCAACGCCGCGATCGAGGCGGCGCGCGCCGGGCAGAACGGCAAGGGCTTCGCGGTGGTGGCCTCGGAGGTGCGCAAGCTCGCCGAGCGCGCGGCCGTGGCCGCGGCCGACATCGGCGCGCTCACGGCCAAGACCGTCGGCATCGCCGAGGAGGCCGGCGCGAAGGTCGGAGCCCTCGTGCCCGACATCCGCCAGACCGCGGACCTTGTGTCCGAAATTTCCAACGCCTGCCGGGAACTGACCATCGGGTCCGACCAGATCAACGGCGTGATCCAGCATCTCGACCGGATGAGCCAGGAGGGTCTGTCCGAGGACGTGGGGAAGGCGGGCGCCGCCCCCATGGCCGGGCGGCGAGCGCCGGGCGGCGCCGCGCCGGCGGGTCGCCGCGCCGCTTGAACGGCGGACGGGAGGCGGGCGAGACCGAACCCGGCCTCGTCCGCCTCCCGTTCAGGCTTGGTCGCCCGAATCGTCGGCGCGCTCGCCGCGGTTCATGACCGTGTCCTGGAACTGCTCGACCTGCGTCGCCTTGCCGTCGAGGCCGCGAGCGCCGGTGTGCTGGGCCTTGTCGCGGTTGCTCAGCACCATGTTCTCTTCCAGAAGATCGGCCGGCACGTCGGTCATCGCGCCGCTTCCGGCCCGCTTGCCCTGCGCGCCCGCGCCGATGTGGTTCCTGCTGGCATTGGCCATGTCGGATTCTCCTCGTTTTATTGGTCGATCTGATCGGCGGCCGGAGTGGTGGGCGCTTGTTCCGGCGTCATGAGACCGAAGCCGCTGGTCAGGACGCCGATCACGACGACCGCAGCGACCACGGCCCCGACGGCGACCATCCACCCCATACCCTTGTCGCGGCTTTTGCCGCCGCGTTGCGCGTCCATGCGTCCCAAGCCTCCGCTTCTCATCAGCGCCCCCGCTTCAGTTCCGCGAAGGCCGCTTCACGAGAAGCAACGGCGCAACGCTCGCGCCGGTTCGGCCGATCGGCCAATCGCTTCCTTGGCCGTCTAAACCATGGGAGACGCTCGCTGTTTCAGGGTCGAGGCTATGCGTTTCGTGATCCTTGCCGAGCAACCGATCCGACCTGCGAGGTCTTCTTCCGCGCGACGACACCCTTCGCGAACGGAAGATCACGCCATGCACACACGAACCCGATTCCTCGTTCCCGCCATGATCGCCGCCGCCCTGGCGCTCGGTGCCTGCGACGGCAGCGGCAGCGGCAGCGCCGGCAATGCGGGCAACTCCGCAGGCAGCGGCGACGGGCCGACCAACGGCACCGGCTCCGCCAACAGCCCGGACCAGTCCTCGGCCGGAACGCCGCCGGCGAACTGACGCGACGCGCGCCTTCGCGGTGCGGCGAAACTACGTCGCCTCGCGGTTGTCTGCGGACTAACGAAGTCGCGCTTGATTTGCGGAACGAAGCGCTGACCTTCTGGTGCCCTGTGGAGCGGAGCCGGCGCGGCCGCTCCCGTTCCCCCGAGGCCAGCCGAAGGCGAAGCGAGGCGGCGAATGAACGACATGGCCATGCGACGGATCCAGGCCCAGCCCGCGCGGCCCCGGCCGGTCTCCAGCCTCCGGGACAAACGCATCCTCGTCGTCGAGGACGAGTACCACATCGCCGACGACGTGGCCTTCGAGCTTCGCGGCCTCGGCGCGGAAGTGGTGGGGCCGGTCCCGACGGTCGACGAAGGGCTCGCCGCCCTCGATGCCGAACGCTCGATCGACGGAGCGGTGCTCGACGTCAACCTGCGGGGAGAGCCGGTCTTTCCGCTCGCGGACGCGCTGCGGGCACGCGGCGTGCCCTTCGTCTTCTCGACCGGCTACGACCGCCGGTTCATCCCCTCGGTCTATGACGGGGTGGTCCTGTGCGAGAAGCCCATAAACGCCCGGGCCCTCGCGGCGACGCTGTTCGGCTGAAGCCGGGACTCCGGCCTCACCAGGACCGGCGACGCCGCTGACCGAATCCGCGGGCGCCGCGCCGCCGGCCCGCGAGAAGGCCGATCATACCCAGGGCGCCCAGCGCCAGGACGAGCGCCGCGGAGCCGGGATGGCGCTCGGCGGCGGTGTAGAGGCTGGTGCGCCGCGCCGGTTGGGCGCCGGAGCGCTCGTGTCCGCCGGCGCCGGCCGAGAACAGCGAGCTGCCCGGCGTCCTGGACCGCGACCGGTCGGTCAGGATCGGCATGATGAGACCCGACAAGCGGTCCACGATGCCGGGGAAGTGCTCGGCGAAGAGCACCTGCGCCCGGCCGCCGCCGCCCACCGTCATGTCGCGGCGGGGATGCTCGGCGGCGTGGAGGATCGCCTCGGCCACCAGTGCGGGATCGTAGACCGGCGGGGGCAGCGCCGTCTCGGCCTCGAAATGGTTGGCCGCGTGCCGGGTGATCGGCGTATCGATGCCGGACGGCTTGATCAGCGTCACGGAAACGGGCGCGCCCTCCGCGATCAGCTCGCGGCGCAGCGCCTCGACGAAGCCGCGCACCGCGTGCTTGGAGGCGGAATAGGCGCCCTGCCCCGGCACGGCGAGATCCGACACGATGGAGCCGACGGTGACGATCGCCCCGCCGCGGCCGCGCAGGTGCTCCAGCGCGACCAGCGCGCCGTTGACGACGCCGAAGTAGTTGGTGCGGAACAAGCGCTCGTGCTCGTCGAGGGGCGTGTCGGCGAGCTTGCCGTAGATCACGACGCCGGCGTCGTTGACCCAGGTGTCGATCCGGCCCCAGCGGGCGACCGCCTTGTCGGCGGCGGCCCGCACCTCGGCGATCTCGCCGACGTCGGCGACGGCGTGGTCGGCTTCTCCGCCGGCCGCCACGATGCCCTCCACCGCCTCGCGCAGCGCGTCTTCGCCGCGCGCGACGAGGAGCACCTTGGCGCCGCGCTTGGCGGCCTCGCGGGCGGTGACGAGGCCGATGCCGGAACTGGCTCCGGTGATCACCATGACCTGGGCGTTGAGGGGCTGAAGCTTCAAGGGCATGGGGGTTCTTCCGTCCGGTTCGCTCAAGAGGTCCGAACCGGGCTCGGGCTCCGGCGTTCCCGAGGCCCGGAGTCGCCTAAGCAAAGCCTGGCCTCAGTCCTCCGCGCCGCGCAGCGCCAGCGAGGCCGCCACCGGCCCCAGCACCGAGAAGAACAGGGTCAGCGCGAGAAGGATCAGGAAGGGCGGCAGGAACGGGTCCGGCTCGTTGACGGCGGCGTAGGTCGCCGAAACGCCGAAGACGAGAACCGGAATCGCCAGCGGCAGGACGAGAACCGAGACGAGGAGGCCGCCGCGCGGCATCGACACCGCCACGGCCGCCCCGACCGCGCCGATAAAGGCGAGCGCCGGCGTTCCCGCGACGAGGGTGAGGACGAGGGCGCCGAGGGCCGCGGGCGGCACGGCGAGGATCAGGCCGAGGACGGGCGCGGCGACGACCAGCGGCAGGCACGTCGCGCACCAGTGGGCGAGGCACTTGGCGAGAACCGCGAGGGGCAGCGGCACGGGGCCGCGCAGGAGAAGGTCGAGCGTGCCGTCGTCGCGGTCGGCCTGGAACAAGCGGTCGAGCGACAGGAGCGCGGACAGGAGCGCGCCGATCCAGAGCACCGCCGGCCCGATGCGGGACAGGAGCGCGAGATCCGGCCCGACCCCGAAGGGGATCGTCGCCACCACGGCGAGAAAGAAGACGATGCCGACGAGCCCGCCGCCCCCGGCCGACAGGGCGAGCGCGAGGTCGCGCCTCAGGAGCGCGATCACAGCCAGCCCTCGGCATGGGCGAGCGCGGCCTCGTCGAGGTCGAGACCGGGGGCCGCGGACAGCGGCGCGCCGGCGAGGCGCAGCTCCGCCGCGCCCGTCAGGCCGAGCGCGAGGTGCGTCGCCGCGACGAGGATGCCGCCCGTCGCCCGGTGCGCGGCGAGGATCTCCGACATGCGCTCCTGCGACGCGGCGTCGAGGCTCGTCGTCGGCTCGTCCAGGATCCAGACCGGACGGCGGGCGACGAGGAGGCGGGCGAAGGCGGCGCGGCGCGCCTGCCCCGCCGACAAGCGGCCGGCCGGCAGATCGCCGACGCCCTCCAGCCCGACGAGCGCCAGGGCCTCGCCGACGGACAGTCCCGGCTCGCCGAGGAAGCGCTGCCAGAAGCCGAGATTGTCGGCGACCGTCGCCGCGGGCTTCAGGGCGTTGCGGTGGCCGAAATAGTGGGCGATCTCGAAAAGACCGAGCGGCGCCTCGCCGTCGGCCATGACCATGCCGGACACGCAGATCCGGCCGGCGAGCGGCCGCAGGAGGCCGGCAAGCGTTCGAAGCAGCGTGGACTTGCCGGCGCCGTTCGGCCCGGACACGACGAGCGCGTCCCCGGCCGCGAGATCCGCCCCGACGGGTCCCGCCGCCGCGACCCCGCCGCGGCCGCAAACCAGGCCCTCGATGCGCACGCGCAGCGCCGTCATCGGCCGCGCCCGCTCCGGCACGGCGGCGCCTTCACCCGATCTTGACTCAAACTCATCGCTCCGGCGGGCTTTTCGCGTGCGCTGCGATCTTCGCCCTTTATAGCCGTTACAAACTTCATTATAAGGCCCCCAACCCCTCCAGCGACCGGAGGGCCCCAACATACAGCGCCGATCTCATCGCCTTGCCCCATCTCGGCAAAGCGAGGGGCGGACGAGCGGAAATGGTCGCACCCGCATTCTTCGAGCGCGTTTTCCGCCGCGCGTGAGGTCGTTCGCCCTTCGGACTCCCGGTTCGGTTCGAAAAGGTTGAGAACGTGTCCCAGAACATCGACACCTTCAAATCCCGCAAGACGCTCACCGTCGACGGGCGCCCCTACGTCTACTACGACCTGAAGGCGGCCGAGGCGAACGGCCTCGACGGGGTCTCGCGCCTGCCCTTCTCCATGAAGGTGCTGCTCGAGAACCTGCTCCGCTTCGAGGACGACCGTACCGTCAAGGCCGACGACATCCGCGCCGTCGCCCGCTGGCTGCAGGACAAGGGCGCGGCCGGCCATGAGATCGCCTACCGCCCGGCCCGCGTCCTGATGCAGGACTTCACCGGCGTGCCGGCGGTCGTCGACCTCGCCGCCATGCGCGACGCGACCGCCAAGCTCGGCGCGAACCCGCAGAAGGTGAATCCGCTGGTTCCCGTAGACCTCGTGATCGACCACTCGGTCATGGTGGACTATTTCGGCCAGAAGGACTCGTTCCAGAAGAACGTCGACGTCGAGTACGACCGCAACGGCGAGCGCTACACCTTCCTGCGCTGGGGCTCGGGCGCCTTCCAGAACTTCCGCGTCGTGCCTCCGGGCACCGGCATCTGCCACCAGGTGAACCTCGAATACCTCGCCCAGACCGTCTGGACGCGCGAGGAGAACGGCGAGACCGTCGCTTATCCCGACACGCTGGTCGGCACCGACAGCCACACCACCATGGTCAACGGCCTGTCGGTCCTCGGCTGGGGCGTCGGCGGCATCGAGGCGGAAGCCGCCATGCTCGGCCAGCCGGTCTCCATGCTCCTGCCGGAGGTCATCGGCTTCCGCATCGAGGGCAAGCTGCCGGACGGGACCACCGCGACGGACCTCGTCCTCACCGTCACCGAGATGCTGCGCAAGAAGAAGGTCGTCGGCAAGTTCGTCGAGTTCTACGGGCCGGGCCTCGCCAACCTCACCCTCGAGGACCAGGCGACGATCGCCAACATGGCCCCGGAATACGGCGCGACCTGCGGCTTCTTCCCGATCGACAAGGACACCCTCGCCTATCTCGAGGCGACCGGCCGCGACAAGCACCGCATCGCGCTCGTCGAAGCCTATGCCAAGGCGCAGGGCATGTTCCGCGACGAGTCGAGCGAGGACCCGATCTTCACCGACACGCTTTCGCTGGACCTCTCGACCGTCGTCCCCTCGCTCGCCGGCCCGAAGCGCCCGCAGGACCGCGTCGCGCTGACGGAAGCGTCGCAGAAGTTCGCCGCCGCCCTTCCCGAGCTCCAGGGCGGGCGCAAGAAGACCGCGGCCGCCCAGTCCGCGGGTGACGAGCGCTTCATGGCGGAAGGCGCGGCGCAGGCCGGCCAGACGCCGGAAACCTCGCCGGCAGTCCAGCGCTTCGACGTCGAGGGCGCCGCCCACGGCATCGCCGACGGCGACGTGGTGATCGCGGCGATCACCTCCTGCACCAACACGTCGAACCCGAACGTGCTGGTCGCCGCCGGCCTCGTCGCCCGCAAGGCGCACGAAAAAGGCCTGACGGTGAAGCCATGGGTGAAGACCTCCCTGGCGCCGGGCTCGCAGGTCGTGACCGAGTACCTCGAGAAGGCCGGGCTCCAGAAGGATCTGGACGCCATGGGCTTCAACCTCGTCGGCTACGGCTGCACGACCTGCATCGGCAATTCGGGCCCGCTGCCCGAGCCGATCTCCGAGGCGATCAACAAGAACGATCTCGTCGCCGTCTCGGTGCTGTCGGGCAACCGCAACTTCGAGGGCCGCGTCAATCCGGACGTCAGGGCGAACTACCTCGCCTCGCCCCCGCTCGTCGTCGCCTACGCCATCGCCGGCTCGATGTTCGTGGACGTGACGAAGGACCCGCTCGGCAAGGACAAGGACGGCAACGACGTCTTCCTGAAGGACATCTGGCCGACGACGCAGGAAGTCTCCGAGATCGTCCGCAAGACGGTCACCCGCGACCTCTTCGAGACGCGCTACTCCGACGTCTTCAAGGGCGACCAGCACTGGCAGAAGATCCAGACGTCCGGCGGCGAGACCTACGATTGGGACGACCGCTCGACCTACGTCCAGAACCCGCCCTACTTCGAGGGCATGACGATGGAGCCCAAGCCCGTCACGGACATCCACGACGCGCGAATTCTCGGCCTCTTCCTCGACTCGATCACCACCGACCACATCTCGCCCGCCGGCTCGATCAAGGCCAACGGCCCGGCCGGCGACTACCTCGTCAGCCACCAGGTCCGTCCGGTGGACTTCAACTCCTACGGCGCGCGCCGCGGCAACCACGAAATCATGATGCGCGGCACCTTCGCCAACATCCGCATCAAGAACCAGATGGTTCCGGGCGTCGAGGGCGGCATCACCAAGCACTTCCCCTCGGGCGAGCAGATGCCGATCTACACCGCGGCGATGAAGTACAAGGACGAGGGCGTGCCGCTCGTCGTCTTCGCCGGCAAGGAATACGGCACCGGCTCCTCGCGCGACTGGGCGGCCAAGGGCACCGTGCTCCTCGGCGTTCGCGCCGTGATCGCCGAGAGCTTCGAGCGCATCCACCGCTCGAACCTCGTCGGCATGGGCGTCGTGCCCTTCGTCTTCGCGGAGGAAGGCACGTCCTGGCAGACGCTGGGCCTGAAGGGCGACGAGACGGTCACCATCGAGGGCCTCACGGAAGTGAAGCCGCGGCAGATCATGGAGGCCACGATCGCCAAGGCCGACGGATCGAAGCAGACGGTGAAGCTCCTCTGCCGCATCGACACGCTGGACGAGCTCGAATACTTCCGCGCCGGCGGCATCCTGCACTACGTGCTGCGCAAGCTCGCGGCCTGAGACCCGCCAATGCGGCGCGGGAGCGATCCCGCGCCTCCTTCATCATGGCGCCCGGCCCCGCGCTCCGCGGGGCCGGGCGCTGTCGCATTCGTGACCTCGACCGCAACGGCGTCACCCGCTTTTGACTGGAGAGTCAAACGGGCCGCCTCTAGGTTCGCCGCCATGACCGAGCGCCGCCTTCCTTTCCATGACCGACCCGCAGATCCCACCACCGCGCAGGTCCGGCCGTGACGGTTCCGGCGCGGAGCCTTGAGCGCGTGCGCGCGCTTCTCGCCTCCGCCCTTCTCGCCGCAGCGGGACCCTTCGTTGCCTCGCCCGCAGGCGCGCAGACGGCGACGAGCGACGAGATCCACGGCGTCGTCGAGCTCTTCACCGCGCAGGGCTGCGCGTCCTGCCCGCCCGCCGAGCGGGTGCTCGCCGACCTGGCGGACGAAACGGGCATCCTCGCCCTCGCCTATCACGTCGACTACTGGGACTATATCGGCTGGAGCGACACCTACGGCTCGCACGCCAACACCGCGCGCCAGCGCGCCTATGCCAAGGCCTTCAAGACCTCGATGCTCTACACGCCCCAGGCCGTGGTGAACGGCGTGGCGGAGATGGTCGGCTCGCACGAGGGCAAGCTGCGCGCCGCCCTTTCGGCCGGCCTCGACACCGAGGGGCGCGACGCCACCGTTTCGGCGCGCTTCGCTCTCGGCGGCAATCCCCCCGCCTCGCCGCCGCCGCGCCTCGTCCTGCGCCGAGCGGGCGACATGCTGCGCATCAGCGCCCTGCCGAGGGGCGTCCCTCCCGGCTCGGAAGGGCCAGCCGCCCCTCCGGCCGCCACCGGGCCGCCGCCGGTGCTCCTTCTCGTCACCTTCGACGACCGCGCCGAGGTGCCGGTATCGGAAGGCGAGAATGCCGGGCATACGCTCGTCAACGCCCATGCCGTGCGCGACTGGCGCGTCCTCGGGACCTGGCGGGGCGAGCCGATGGAAGTGTCGATCCCGCTGGCGCTCCTGTCGGACGCAGCGCTGGCCGGCACTGGCTGCGCCGCCATCCTCCAGGCCACCAGCCGCAAGGGCAAGCCGGGCCGCATCCTCGCCGCCGCCAAGCTGGAATTCACCGCCGACGAGGCCGAGCCGGACGCTCCCTGAGCGCCGTCCCGCCCCTCAGTTTCGAGCAAGCCCCCCTGGCGAACGGGCTTGCCGATCGCCAACTTCGTGTCACGATGCGTTCATGAAACGCTGCATGCGAGACGAGGTGCCTCTCCCTTGATCGACCCCGCATCCGCCGCCGAGCTGCCGTCCAACCTTCTGGAATTTCCCGGCTCGGCCCGCGCACAGGCGCCCTTCGTATCCTTCGATCGGCGCGAACTCTCCGAAATCCTGCGAATCTACGGCCGCATGGTCGCCAGCGGCGAATGGCGCGACTACGCCATCGACACGCTGAAGGACCGGGCGGTCTTCTCCGTGTTCCGCCGCTCGTCCGAGATGCCGCTCTATCGGATCGAGAAGAATCCGAAGACCGCGCGCCGCCAGGGCGCGTTCTCCGTGATCGCGGCCGGCGGCCTCGTGATGAAGCGCGGCCACGACCTCGCCCAGGTCCTCAAGGTCTTCGACAAGGCGCCCCGCGCCGTCTGACCGCTCCAAGCGCCGTCCGATCGCGCCCGGGCGCGATCGGACGGCCGCGCTCGGGCGCGGCCGGAGCGCCTACGCCAATCCTTTCGCCGGAACCGATTTTGCCTCGGGATCGCAGCGCGGCGTGCCGCGTTGAGCCGACAGGTCGACCAGCGACGGGCGGGACACAGGGCATGGCAGCGACGGCGAGCGGAGCGGCGGGGAACCGCGGTCAGGGGCGCGGAGCGACGCGCCCGACCGAAATTCCCGTGAACGGCTGGAAGGACGTGCTCTGGCGGGTCTATGCCGAGATCGGCAAGGACCGCGTGACGCTGATCGCGGCCGGTGTCACCTACTACCTCCTCCTCGCCCTCGTTCCCGGGCTCACCGCGCTCATCTCGCTCTACGGCTTCTTCGCCGACCCCGCGACCATCACCGACCACCTGCAGACGCTGAACGGCTTCGTGCCGTCGGGAGGCATGGACATCCTGCGCGAGCAGGTGACGCGCCTCGCCTCGACGCAGGAATCGACGCTCGGCTTCGCCTTCCTCCTGTCCCTCGCCATCGCGCTGTGGAGCGCCAATGCCGGCGTGAAGTCGCTCTTCGAGGCGATGAACGTCGCCTATGACGAGGTGGAGGAGCGCTCCTTCATCAAGCTCAACCTGGTGTCGCTGTTCTTCACCTTCTGCATGCTGGTCGCGGCCCTGCTTCTGATCGGCTCGGCGGTGGTGGTGCCGCTCGTTCTCCAGTTCCTGCCGCTCGGCGAAGGGCTGCAATGGGCCATCGGCGCGGTTGCCGCCGTCCTCACGCTGCTCGTCCTCTCCTTCGGCATCGCCGCCCTCTACCGCTGGGGCCCGTCGCGTCAGCAGGCGAAATGGCGCTGGATCACGCCGGGCGCGATCCTGACGCTCGTCGTCACCGCGATCGTTTCGGTGCTGTTCTCCTGGTATGCCGCGAACTTCGGCAGCTACAACGCCACATACGGATCGCTCGGCGCCCTGGTCGGCTTCATGACCTGGATCTGGCTGACCATGCTGATCCTGATCGTCGGAGGCGAGCTGAACTCCGAACTGGAGCACCAGACCGCGCGCGATTCGACCACGGGCCGCGAGGAGCGCCTCGGCCGGCGCGGCGCGACCATGGCGGACCGTGTCGCCGGCGGTGCCGATCCCGATCACGACCTCGCCGACCGGTCGCAGGGCGGGGCCCACCGCAACGGCGAGCCGGCTCCGGCACGGGTCCGCGGCGAGCGCCGCCCCGAGCCGATCTCCTTCGGCCGCCTGGCGGTGGCCGTTCCGGCGGCGTTCATCCTGTCCTGGGCCCACAAGCGCGGCGGACGCTAGCGCCGGCATCTCGGCCCGGCGGGAACGAGGTGAAGCGGGCGGACTCTGCTCGTTGCGCCGCCGATGCCGGGCGTCGTCGCGACGCCCGCTTTGTCAGCCCAGCGTGCCGGGATAGCGTGTCTCGTCCGGCAGCGTGTCCTTGCCCTCGCCGAGCGGCATCTGCATCAGCACGGTGTCGACCCAGCCGCCGAGCTTGAAGCCGGAGCCGGGCAGCACGCCCACATGGGCGAAGCCGGCCCGCTCGTGGACCCGGACGGAGCCGTGATTGTTCGCGCCGCCGATCACCGCGATCATCTGGCGGAAGCCGAGGCCCTGGCAGCGCTCGACGAGGATGGTGAGGAGCGCCCGCCCGACGCCCTGGCCACGCGCCGCGCGGGCGAGATAGATCGAGTCCTCGACCGTCCAGCGATAGGCCGGCCGCGCCCGGAACGGACCGGCATAGGCGTAGCCGATCACCGCGCCGTCGGGACCGGCCGCGACGAGATACGGGTAGCCTTGGCTCCTCAGAGACTGGAAGCGGCGGCCCATCTCCTCCTCGTCCGGCGGATCGAGCTCGTAGGTCGCGGTGCCGGTCAGCACCTCGTCCTCGTAGATGGCGGTGATGGTGGGAATGTCGCCGGCTTCGGCGTCGCGGATGGTGAAGGCGCTCATGGCGCGGACATTAGAGCATTTGCGGCCGAAGCCGATACGATTTCCCCGCGCGATCACGCGCTCTCGCCGACGACGGTGCCCGCGCGAAACGAAACGGGGCGGCCCGAAGGCCGCCCCGCGCATCCGATCCGCCTGTTTCTCGGCGCCGCTTACTCGCGGTTGCCGAAGAGCTGGAGGAGGAACATAAACATGTTGATGAAGTCGAGGTAGAGCGTCAGCGCGCCCATCACCGCCTTGCGGCCGGCGACCGCCGCGTCGTCGCCGACGTAGTACATCTCCTTGATGCGCTGCGTGTCGTAGGCGGTGAGGCCCGCGAAGACCAGGACGCCGATGATCGACACGGCCCAGGCCAGCGCGTCGGACTGGATGAAGATGTTCAGGAGCGAGGCGATGATGATGCCGATCACGCCCATGAACAGGAACGAGCCCCATCCCGAGATGTCGCGGCGCGTCGTGTAGCCGTAGAGCGACAGCGCGCCGAAAGCGGCGGCGGTCGCGAAGAAGGTCTGCACGATCGAGTCGGGCGTGAAGATGATGAAGATCGAGGACAGCGACAGGCCGACCAGCGCGGCGTAGAGCCAGAAGGTCGCCTGGGCCGCGCCGACGCTCATCTTGTGCACGCGGAACGACAGGAAGAAGACGAAGGCGAGCGGCGCCAGCATCAGCACCCACTGCAGCGGCGACTGGTAGATCGCGACGCCCGTGGAGGTGAGCAGCGTGTCGTTGATCTGAGCGACGGCCTGGTTCGGATCGCTCGTGGTGGCGACCGAGAACAGGCCGTAGGCCGCGACGCCCGTGAGCGCGAGGCCCGCGGCCATCAGGTTGTAGACCTTCAGCATGTAGGCCCGGAGGCCCTGGTCGATCGAGGCGTCGACCCGGCTTCCGGCAACGGGCACGGTGCGCGCGCCGGTGTTGCGATAGTCAGCCATGGACAAAATCCCTTTCTGCGCGTCCCGTCCGGTGTCCACGGGTCCCGTGCCGGGACTCGGAGGCGCCGCTGGCGGGACTCCAGCAGTTCCTGCAGTCAATATGCGAAGGGGCGGGCACGCGCACAAGGGCGAAACGGGCGGCGGACCAACCGTTTCGGCTCCCATACGGTGAACCTTTCGTTAGAAGCGGCCCCTCGCCCGCCCTGTCAGAGTTCGCGCAGCACCGGCGCCGCCTTCTGCCCGAGGATGCGCCAAGTGCCGACGAGCCCGAAGGCGACGGTGAGCACCAGGGACACGACGAGGGTCACGAGCGCCACCGTCCAGTCGAAGACGAAGGGCAGCTCCATGATCCGCTCGACGACGAACCAGGCCGCGAGCGCCCCGGCGCCGACCGCGAAGACGCCGGTGAAAAGGCCGAGCAGCATGTATTCCGCCGCGAAGGCCTGGATCAGCGTCACCCGCGTCGCCCCCAGCGTCTTCAGGACGACGGCATCGTGGATGCGGCCGCGCGAACCGGCCGCGAGCGCCCCCGACAGGACCAGCACCGAGGACACGAGCGCGACCGCCGCAGCCGCGCGGATGGCGGTGGCGAGCTGCGCGACGAGGCCGTTCACCTGGTCGAGCGCTTCCTTCACGCGCACCGTGGTCACCGCCGGAAAACGGTTGGTGATGCCGTTGACGAGCGCCTGCTCGCGCCGCTCGGTGGCGGCGGGATCGGCCTCGTCGGGCGCGGACAGGGTGGCGAGCCAGGAATGCGGCGCGCCGGCGAAGGCGGCGGGATCGAACACCATCACGAAGTTGATCGAGAGGGTTTCCCACTCCACCGTGCGCAGATTGGCGATCCTCGCGGTGATGGAGCGGCCGAGGACGTTCACCGTCACCGTATCGCCGACCTCGAGGCCGAGTTCGCCCGCTTCCTCCGCGGAGAAGGACACCAGCGGCTCTCCGGCATAGTCGGCCGGCCACCATTCGCCGCCGGCGAGCGAGGCCCCCTCGGGAAGGGTCGCGGAATAGGTGATGCCGCGGTCGCCGCGCAGCACCCAGGCGCCTTCGGGCGGCACCTCCATCTTGGCGACGTCCTCGCCGTTCAGCGCCGTGATGCGCCCGCGCAGCATCGGCGCGGTGTCCAGCGTCGAGCCCGGCGAGAGCTCGGCGACCGCCGCGCCGAAGGGCTCGATCTCGGTGTTCTGGATGTCGACGAAGAAGAAGTCCGGCGCGCGCGAGGCGAGGTTCGTGCCGATCTCGCGGCGAAGGTCGTGGTCGATGGTCGCGAGCGTCACGAGAAGCGTCAGGCCGAGGCCGAGCGACAGCACGACGGAGGGCGTCAGCGCCCCGGGCCGGTGGATGTTGCCGACCGCGAGGCGCAGCGGCGTCGAGGGCACGCGCGGCAGCTTGGCCGCCCCGGCCGCCAGCCCCCAGGCGACGAGGCGCAGCACGCCGAAGGCGACGATGGTGCCGCCGAGAAAGACGAGCGCGACGATCCTGTCGTTGGCGAGCCCGATCGCGAGCCCCGCCACGGCCAGCGCCGCCGCGAGCGCCCCGCCCGCATAGACCCAGCGGATGCGGCGCGGCGAGCGGGTGATGCCGGCCTGGCGGAACAGCGCCGTCGCCGGCACGTCGCGGGTGCGTCCGAGCGGCAGGAGCGCGAAGCCGAGCGCGGTGAGGAGGCCGAAGAGCGCGGATATGGCCAGCGCGCCGGGATAGAAGCCGGCATCGGCCGCGACCGGCACGAAGCGCTGGATGAAGCCGGAGGCGACGAAGGGGGCGATCGCGCCGATCAGGAGACCGGCCAGCACCCCGACGCCCGCCAGCGTCATGATCTGGATGAGGTAGATGGTGGACACGAGGACGCCGCCCGCCCCGAGGCTCTTGAAGGTGGCGATCACCGCCCGCTTCTTGTCGAGATAGGCGTTCACCGCGTTGGCGACGCCGACGCCGCCGACGATGAGAGCCGACAGGCCGACGAGGGTCAGGAACTGCGCGAAGCGGTCGATGCTGCGCTGGAGCGAGGGGGCGGCCTCGTCCGAGGTGCGGATGTTGAAGCCGCCGTCGGGAAAGCGCTCGCGAAACGTGTCCTCGACCTCGGAAGCCGGCGGAGCGCCCTCGGCGAGGCGCAGCTTGACGATGTTCTGGACGAGGCTTCCCGGCTGGACGAGGCCGCTCGCCGCGAGCGCCTCGCGCGACAGCATGAGGCGCGGGGCGAAGGCGAAGCCGTCGGACAGGAGGTCGGGCTCCTTCAGGAGGCGGGCGCGCAGCTCGACCTCGATCGAGCCGAGCGCCACGCGGTCGCCGGGCCGCAGGCCGAGGCGCTCGAAGAATTCGGGCGCGGCGACCGCGCCGAAGACGCCGTCGCGCTCGGCCAGCGCCTGCTCGAGCGTCAGGCCTTCGGGATCGAGCGCGACCGCCCCGAAGAGCGGATACAGGCCGTCGACCGCCTTCACCTCGGCGAGCGCCTGGTTGGTGCCGTCCGGCAGGCGGGCCATCGAGCGCAGCGTCGCCGAGCGCGACAGGTCCCCGAGCGCTTCAAGGGAGCGGATCTCCGCCTCCCCCGGCTCGCGCTGGACGAGCGACAGGCGCAGGTCGCCGCCGAGAATCGCGCGACCCTCGCGGGCGATGCCCTCGGTCATCATGGACGACACCGAGCCGACCGCAGCGATTGCGCCGACGCCGAGCGCGATGCAGGCGAGGAAGATCCAGAAGCCGGACAAGCCGCCGCGCATCTCGCGCATGGCGAAGCGAGCGGCGAGGCGCAGGTCGCCGAGGAGGCGGGCGCGCCGGGCGGCGAACGCCGAGGGCGCGGCCGCCTCGCCGGCCGGAGTGGAGCCGACGGCCGTCATTCCGGCGCGGCTTCCAGGGCGCGCACGTGCCGGTCGACGTGCTGCGGCAGAACCGCGCGCGGGGCTCCGCCGTCGTCGTGGATCTCGCCGGTGCGCACCTTGATCTCGCGGTCGCAGCGCGCGGCGAGCTGGGCGTCGTGGGTGACGAGGACGAGGGTCGTGCGCCGGCGCGTCTGCTCGGAGAACAGGAGGTCGGCGACCTGGCGGCCGATCTCGGAATCGAGGTTGCCCGTCGGCTCGTCGGCGATGAGGATGTCGGGCTCGATGGCGAGCGCCCGGGCGAGCGCCACGCGCTGCTGCTCGCCGCCAGACAACTCGCCGGGATAGTGCTCCAGCCGCTCCGACAGGCCGACGAGGCCGAGCTCGCGCGCGGCGCGCTCGAAGGGATCGGGAACGCCCGCGAGTTCGAGAGGCACCGCGACGTTCTCGATCGCGGTCATGTTGGGGATGAGGTGGAAGGACTGGAAGACGATGCCGATGTGGCGGCCGCGAAAGCTCGCGAGCTGGTCCTCCGTCATGCCGCCGAGCGACTGGCCGGCGATCTCGACGAGCCCCTCGTCGGCACGCTCGAGGCCGGCGAGAACCATCAGCAGCGTCGATTTGCCCGAGCCCGAAGGGCCGACGATGCCGACGCTCTCGCCCCGCGCGACGTTGAGGTCCACCCCCTTGAGGACGTGAACGGAGGAGCGCCCCTGCCCGAGGGTGAGGTGGACGTTACGCAATCGGATCGCCGGTTCCGCCACGGGCACTGCCTTCCTATATCGGGACTTCGTTCTTCACGGCCGGCGACGCGGCCGAGCGAAAGATGGGTTCTCCATGCAGCGCTTCCAATCGCTTTTTCCCGTGCTGACGCTTTTGTCATGGCTGGCGCTGGCGCTCGGCGCGCCTCCCGCGAGCGCGCAAGCGGCGCGGCCGATCGAGGTCGTGGCCTTCGGCGACAGCCTCTCGGCCGGGCTCGGCGTCGGGCCGGGCGAATCCTTTCCCGAGCAGCTCCAGGCGGCCCTGCGGTCGCGCGGCTACGAGGCGAGCGTCGCCAATGCCGGCGTGTCCGGCGACACGACGACGGGCGGTCTCGCGCGGCTCGACTGGTCGGTGCCGGAGAGCACCGACCTCGTGATCCTGGAGCTCGGCGCCAACGACGCGCTGCGCGGCGTGTCGCCGGACGTCGTGCGCCGCAACCTCGACGCCATGCTCCAGCGCCTCGCCGCCCGTCCGGACACGCGCGTGCTTCTCGCCGGCATGATCGCCCCGCCCAACATGGGCGGGGGCTACGGCGAAGCGTTCAACCGCATCTATCCGGAACTGGCGCAGAAGTACGGCGTGTCGCTCTATCCCTTCTTCCTCGACGGGGTTGCCGCCGTGAGCGACCTCAACCAGGACGACGCGATGCATCCCAATGCCCGCGGCGTCGCCGTGATCGTGGAGCGCATCCTGCCGGCGGTGGAGCGAGAGCTGCAGGCACTCGGCGCGGCACCGCGCGCCGGCTGAGCGGCCAGCCTCGCGCCGCCTTCGGGTGACAGCCTCGCTTCGTGGCGCCGCGGGATTCACCATCGCGAGCCTTATGCACAAGACGAGTGCGGTCGCGAGGTGTCCGTGTTCTTGAAACCGCCTCGCCGAGGTGAACATCCTTACCAAAGAGCTGGCTCGCGAAAGGACGCTGAGATGCCCCGATTGTTCGTCGCCCTCGAAATCCCCCGCGATGCTGCCTTGTCCTTGTCCTTCCTGCGCGGAGGCCTCGCCTCCGCCCGCTGGATCGATGCGGAAAACTACCACCTGACGCTTCGCTTCATCGGCGACGTCGAGGCGCGCCTCGCCGACGAGGTCGTGGCCTCGCTCGACCGCATCGTGCGCGCGCCCTTCCCGATCGCCCTCCAGGGCGTCGGCAGCTTCGGCACCAAGAAGCCGCATTCGGTCTATGCCGGCGTCGCGGCCTCGCCCGAGCTGGAAGCGCTCCAGGCCGAGGCCGACCGGGCCGTGCGCCGGCTCGGCCTCCCGGCCGACCCCCGCCGCTTCACGCCCCACGTCACGCTGGCGCGCCTGCGCAACCCCAAGGACGCCGAGGTGGCGCGCTATCTCGACGGCCGCGCGAACTTCCGCACGCCGCCCTTCAAGGTCGATCGCTTCGTTCTGTACTCCTCGCGCGAGTCGGTCGGGGGCGGCCCCTACGTGATCGAGGAGGCCTTCCGCCTGACCGGCACGCCGGCGCGGACGAGCGGCGCCCCGATCCAGGCCGGCGCCCACCTCGCCCCGCGCTGAGACGGCTCCTCGGGCCGCGCCCCTCCCCGAGCGGGCTTGTTCCGCCGGGCGGCGCGACCCATCTTCGCCCCGCAAGCATGGCGTCCGGCGGCAGGAACCGGAGCCCGTTCGCGAGGAGCCGAGATGAGCGAGCCGAGTGCCACGGGAAGAAGCGTCATCGACGCCGAAACGGTTGGCGAGATCCTCGTGCCGGGAAGTCCGGAGGAACAGTCGCGCCAGGAAGCGCGGGTCCGGCGCAAATTCTTCGCGACGGCCAAGCGCGCCTTGTCGCGCATCCCCTTCATGGACGACGTGGTCGCCAGCTTCTACTGCGCGACCGATCCTCGGACTCCGCCGGCGGCCAGGGGCATCCTGCTGGCCGCCCTCGCTTATTTCGTCCTGCCGATGGACTTCGTCCCCGACGTCCTGTTCGGCCTCGGCTTCGTGGACGACGCGGCGGTGCTGCTCGCGGCCTTCCGCACCGTGAACGACAACATCCGGCCCGAGCACTACGATCGGGCACGCGAAACGCTGGCCGAGATGCGCGAGGCCTGACGGCCGCCGAGCCGAAACGGCGCCCAACTCTCGCCACCTTCGTTCGCTTGACCGTAATCTCGCGCATTTTGATCAGGATGCGATGCCGTTTCGCCACGGCCCCGGAGATCCCGCGGGCCTGCTCGCCTGCGGGATCGGCGGTCGGAACCGCCGCGGCGACGTCGGATCGTCGTTAACTGCGGGTAAAGACCTTCCTGTTGAAATGCAGCAAAGGCCCCGCCCGGACCGCCCGTAAAGGGCCAAGTCGGGGTGCGGGCATGTCATCGAGAACGAGCGGAGAGCGGGACCCCATGTTGAGGAAGGTGTTTTCGGCGACGGCGGCCATTCTGATCATGTCGAGCCTGGCGAGCGCCGCCCAGACGCCGACGCGCATCAACCAGTTCAACGCCTGGGGCAGCTATTCCTACGACGCGGCGGGCGGGAAGGTCTGCTACATCCTTTCGCAGCCGACCGAGAAGTCTCCGGCGAGCGTCGACCACGGCGACATCTTCTTCCTCGTCTCGCAGAAGCCCGGCCAGAACGTGTCCTTCGAGCCGCAGGTCGTGATGGGCTATCCGATGCGCGAAGGCTCCAAGGTCAACGTCGACATCGACGGCAAAAAGTACGCGCTGTTCACCAAGGGCGAGTCGGCCTGGATGGAGAACGCCGCGGAAGAGCCGCAACTCGTGGCGGCGCTGCGCAACGGCAAGGCGATGACGGTGCAGGCGACCTCCCAGCGCGGCACCGCTACGAGCTACAAGTACTCGCTCGCCGGCGTCACCGCGGCGCTGAAGTCGATCAGCACCTGCCGGTAAGCCCGACGCTCCCGGAACGGGGCAAAGAGCGACGGATCACGAAGGCGCCGGCGACCCCGGCGCCTTCTTTGTTTTCGCGTGACGGCCTATTTCGGGACGAGCGCGGCGCGCAGGCTTCCCAAACGCGTCGAAAGTGCTTGGGACGTGCGCACCAAGTCGTCGAGAACGTCGTCGGCTTCCACCTGCGTCACGGCGAAGACGTCGTCGGACAGCTTGCGGCGCCGGAAGGCGGTGAGCCGGAGCACCAGGGTCCAGCGCCCGTGGCACAGGGCGGCGCGGAGGCGATCATGCTCTCGGAACCGCCGAAGCGACTCCGCGACGGATGCGCCCTCGGAATGGAAAGGACCGCCCTGCGCGATGGCGACCGCCAGGGATTCGAAGCGTTGCCCGACCAAATGGGGCAACGTCACCTGCCCGCCGCGATCGGGACAGTGCGACATGGTCGCAAGGGTCTTCGTCACGGCCGCCTCGGTTCGGGCGAAGACGTCGATGCAGCGTCCTCGCCAGTCGTTGGCCCGCGCTGTCGCCGTGGTGAAGGGCTCGCGCGGCAGGGTCGTTCCGGAAACTTCGACGATCGCGTCCATGCCCGCACCGTCACACGCCGGGGTTGACGCCGCGTAATCGATACATCTCGATTTGGACGGATCGTGTCCAAGCCTTGCGAAAACCGCTCGAAAGGCGCATGTGCAGGGACTTGAAGCCAGATTACGCGCGACGGCGCGCCGCGGCGTGCCCGGACGGGCGCGTTCGGGGCGAAACGCTCCTGCGCTGATCCGAACCGATAAGACCCCGCCGCATCCGTCCCGCGGCGTGGGCGCGAAGGACCTTGCAAGCATGGCGCTCTCCCTCGACCTCACCTCTCCCGCCGCCGCGCGCCCGCGCGTGCCCGCCGCCGCGGTCGCCGCGCCGCCGCTGGCGGCCATGGACGAGTCGAAGCCCTCGCTGATCGGGCTCGACCGGGACGGGCTGGCGCAGGCGCTCGCCACGATCGGCGTGCCGGAGAAGCAGCGGCGCATGCGCGCGAGCCAGCTCTGGCACTGGCTCTACGTGCGCGGCGTGTCCTCCTTCGACGCGATGAACAACGTGTCGCGCGACATGAAGAGCGCGCTGGCCGAGGCCTTCACGCTGGAAGCGCCGGAGATCGTGTCCGAGCAGATCTCGGTCGACGGCACGCGCAAGTGGCTGTTCCGCTTCCCCGCCCGCGGCGCCGGCCGCCCGGTCGAGATCGAGACCGTCTACATCCCCGAGGAAGGGCGCGGCACGCTCTGCGTCTCGTCGCAGGTCGGCTGCACGCTCACCTGCTCCTTCTGCCACACCGGCACGCAGCGCCTCGTGCGCAACCTCGAGCCCTCCGAGATCGTCGGCCAGGTGATCGCCGCGCGCCAGCGCCTCGGCGACTTCCCGGACGCGGCGACGCCGGCCGGCGCGATCGTGCCGAGCGAGGGCCGCCTCGTGTCGAACGTCGTGATGATGGGCATGGGCGAGCCGCTCTACAACTTCGACAACGTCCGCCAGGCGCTCGCCGTCGCGAGCGACGGCGACGGGCTGTCGCTCTCCAAGCGCCGCATCACGCTCTCGACCTCGGGCGTCGTGCCGATGATCCCGAAGACCGGCGCCGAGATGGGCGTGATGCTGGCGATCTCGCTCCACGCGGTGCGAGACGAACTGCGCGACGTCCTCGTGCCGATCAACAAGAAGTATCCGCTGGACGAGCTTCTCGCCGCCTGCCGGGCCTATCCGGGCCTGTCCAACGCGCGGCGCATCACCTTCGAATACGTGATGCTGAAGGGCATCAACGATTCGCTCGCCGACGCGCGCGAGCTGGTGCGGCTCCTCAAGGGCATCCCGGCCAAGATCAACCTGATCCCGTTCAACCCCTGGCCGGGCTCGCCTTACGAGTGCTCGGACTGGGACCAGATCGAGCGCTTCGCCGACCTCGTCAACGATGCCGGCTACGCCTCGCCGATCCGCACGCCGCGCGGCCGCGACATCTTCGCCGCCTGCGGTCAGCTGAAGTCGGAGACCGAGCGCATGAAGAAGAGCGAGCGTCAGGCGGTGGGCGCCGTCGCCGCACAGGCCTGACGGGAGCCGGGCGGGCATGCCGGTCATCGTCCGCCTCCTGCGGATCGCGGCCGCCTATGCCTGCGCCTGCATGGCGGGCTTCACGCCGATCCCGCTCCCGTCCGCCGCCGGGATGCTGGTGGACCAGATTTCGGGCGCCGCGTCGCACATACCCCCGGACCTCGCGGGCGGGAGCCGACAGGCGATCCTCGCCTTCCTGTCCATCATCGGGCTCGGCTCCGCCCTGATCGCCGTCTGGGCCTACGCCGTCGCCCGCTTCGGCTGGCTCGCCGCGCGTCCGCCCGCCCTTCGGCCCGCCTGACGCCATGGCGACGCTGTTCCGCTTCCTGTTCCTGATTCCGCTCGGCTTCGTGGCCGCAACGGTCGCGGCGGCGTTCGCGCTGCTCTGGCCGTTTCTCGACGCTGGCGCTCTGGCATCGAGCGATCCCGCCTATCTCGCCGAACTCGCGGTCGGCTTCCTCGCCCAGGTCGCGCAGATCGGCTCGGTCGCGCTCCTGCCCTGGGCAGTGTTCATGGTGGCGACGGAGATCCTCGGCCTGTCCTCCATCCTCCTCCACGTCGCGGCGGGCTTTCTCGGCGGGATCGGCCTCGCGCTCGCCGCCTACGGCACGCGCCCGCCCGCGCTCAGCGTCCAGACGGCGATCGTGGTGGCGAGCCTGACCTTCGCCCTCGTCTACTGGATCGTCGCCGGGCACGCGGCCGGCCGCTGGCGCCGCCGCTTCCGCCGCGAGCCGCCCACGCCGGCCGCCGCGCCCATCGAGCCTCCTCCCCTCGCCTGAGGGCCCGCGCGGCTCAGGCGCGACCGGGCATGACCCGGCGGTGCAGGAGACGGTTGTCGACCACCACCGGAGGCTCGGCGAGGGCGTGGATCTCGACGCGGTTCCGGCCCGCCTCCTTGGCGCGGTAGAGGTTGGCGTCGGCGATCTCGTAGAGGCGCTCGAAGCTCTCGCCAGAGGTGAAGGCGACGCCGCCGATGCTGACCGACAGGCGGCGGGCCAGGGCGCCCTCGCCGATCTCGATCTTCTCCACCGCCCGGCGCAGGCGCTCGGCGACGAGCATCGCCGCGGGCCGGTCGACGCCGCGCAGGAACACGGCGAACTCCTCGCCGCCGAGGCGCCCGACGACGTCGCTGGTGCGCACTGAGCGGCGCACGACGTTGGAGATCGCCCTGAGCGCCGCGTCGCCGACGGGATGGCCGAGCTGATCGTTGATCCGCTTGAAGTGGTCGGCGTCGACGACGAGAAGCGCGTAGGCCGTGAACTCGCTGTACTGCCCGCGGATCTGGCGCAGCTCCTTCTGGACCTTCGACACGAAGGTCGCGCGGTTGAGGAGGTTCGTCAGCCGGTCGGTGGTTGCAGCGGTGGCGAGGACGCGGTTGGCGCGCACCAGGCTGTTGAGGCGCAGGAAGACCAGCGCCCCGAGCGGCAGCGCCGCCAAGCCCGCGCAAAGGACGCCGAAGCCCATGGCGACGCCCACCACCTGCGCGCCGTAGGACTCGAAGACGTAGTAGGCGGCGATGCCGCAGATCGCTGCGAGACAAAGCGCGAGGAGGGCGAATTCGCCCGCCATCGTCTTGATCATATCCTTAGGTTCTGTCACCGTATTCTCCAGTTGCGCATCACCGTCTTCACAACTTCCGAACGGCTCGGTTTGCTGAAGGCTTGCCAGGGACGCTCTAAGAAGCACCTAATCCAAAAGGGAAATTCCGAACGGTCGGGACGTTTTCCGAAGGGACGCGGCGACGCTTGCGAGAAATCCATTTCCCTCCGGCCCTTGCGTTTGGCATGCCCGTTCCTGGCGGCGACCCATCGGCCGGCTAGACTTCCCGCCCGATCGCCGCCTCGACCACCGTCCGGACAGCATAGGGAGAGCCAGCATGGACAGCGTCAACGAGACCTCCACAGCCCGCACGAAAGGTCGTGGCCGGATCTACGACTCCATCCTCGACACGATCGGCGACACCCCGCTGGTGCGCCTCGACAAGCTCGCCGCCGAGAAGGGGGTGAAGGCCAAGCTTCTCGCCAAGCTCGAATTCTTCAACCCGATCGCTTCGGTGAAGGACCGCATCGGCGTCGCCATGCTGGAAGCGCTGGAAGCGCAGGGGCGCATCGTCCCGGGCAAGACGACGCTGGTCGAGCCGACCTCGGGCAATACCGGCATCGCGCTCGCCTTCGCCGCCGCCGCCAAGGGCTACCGGCTGATCCTGACCATGCCCGAGACCATGTCGGTCGAGCGCCGCAAGATGCTGCGGCTGCTCGGCGCCGACCTCGTCCTCACCGAAGGGCCGAAGGGCATGAAGGGCGCGATCGCCAAGGCCGAGGAGCTCGTGTCCGAGATCCCCGACGCGGTGATCCCGCAGCAGTTCGAGAACCCGGCCAATCCCGAGATCCACCGCGTCACGACCGCCGAGGAGATCTGGAACGACACCAAGGGCGAGGTCGACGTCTTCGTGTCGGGCATCGGCACGGGCGGCACGATCACAGGCACGGGCCAGGTGCTGAAGAGCCGCAACCCGAACCTCCACGTCGTCGCCGTGGAGCCGGAAGCCTCGCCAGTCCTGTCCGGCGGCAATCCCGGGCCCCACAAGATCCAGGGCATCGGCGCGGGCTTCGCACCGGCGATCCTCGACCGCTCCATCTACGACGAGGTGGTGACGGTCTCGAACGATTCGGCCTTCGACCACGCCCGGCTCGTCGCCCGCATCGAGGGCGTGCCGGTCGGCATCTCCTCGGGCGCGGCGCTCGCCGCGGCCATCGAGGTCGGCCGCCGCCCGGAGTTCGAGGGAAAGACGATCGTCGTGATCATCCCCTCCTTCGCCGAGCGCTACCTGTCGACGGCGCTGTTCGAGGGCCTCGTGCCCGAGGGCACCGGCGACGAGCCCAAGCGCGGCACGCCCTCGATCTGACGACGACCCGGGAGCCGGTGGACAAACCCGCCGGCTTCCGCCCCTTTGCTCCCTATTGGCCGATCCGCACCACGGCCCGCGTCGCCATGTCGACGATCACCGGCTGGCCCTCGTAGTAGAAGTAGCCGAAGGGCCCGCCGCCGTCCGGCACCTGGAGCTGGACGTCGGGCGGCACGGAATCGCCGATGGTCGGCCGCACGCCGAGCCCCGCATCCGGCACGGGATGGGACACGGCGTAGTCGTAGATGCTGTCGGCCGCCCGGGCGGGGCCCGCGGCCCCGGCCGACAAAGCGAGGCCCAAGGCGGCTGCGAAGATCGCCAGTTTCGTCATCGAACATCCCTGCCCTTGCATTCGCCGCGCCTGCCGCGCGAAACCCCGGCACCGCGCCGCCCGCCCGACGTGTCGCGCATCGCGGATGAACCGCAGGTGAAGCGGACAGATGGCCGCTCGCGGGCCGAAAGCCAATCGACCCGTCATCAAGCTTCCGGGGATTTCGCTCCCCGGTGCTGGAGGCGGCCCGCACTCCTGCTTTAATGCAGGGTGCCGCGTTCCGCGTAAAGTACGGGTTCTCGAAATGGACGTCATGAGCGAACTCCTCGACGCCGACCTGCCGGAGGGTCCTTCCAAGCCCGCTGCGCCCGCCGCCGCTCCGACGCCGATGATGGCGCAGTACATCGAGATCAAGGCCGCCAATTCCGACTGCCTCCTGTTCTACCGGATGGGGGACTTCTACGAGCTGTTCTTCGAGGACGCGGCCGTGGCCGCGCAGGCGCTCGGCATCCAGCTGACCAAGCGCGGCAAGCACCTGGGCGAGGACATCCCGATGGCCGGGGTGCCCGTGGCCAACGCCGACGATTATCTGCGCCGCCTGATCTCGCTCGGCCACCGCGTCGCGGTCTGCGAGCAGATCGAGGATCCTGCCGAAGCCAAGAAGCGCGGCGCCAAGTCCGTGGTGAAGCGCGACGTCGTGCGCCTCGTCACCCCCGGCACGATCACCGAGGAAGCGCTGCTGGAACCCGGCCGCGTCAATGCCCTCGTGGCGCTCGCCCGGCTCGGACCCGCCGGCCCCGCGGCCGAGTTCGCGCTTGCCTGGACGGACCTGTCGACCGGCTCCTTCGAGACGGCCGCCTCCGACCTCGCCCGGCTCGGCGCCGATCTCGCCCGGCTCGATCCGAGCGAGATCGTGACGGCCGACACGGTCTTCGCCGACCCGGACGTCGCCGCCGCGCTCGGGCGCTTCCGCGCGATCGCCCGGCCCGAGCCCGCCAGCCTCTTCGACGGGGCGACGGCGGGCGAGCGTGTGGCCCGCTTCTTCGGCGTCGCCACGCTCGACGGCTTCGGCGACTTCTCGCGCGCCGAACTCTCGGCCGCTGCCGCGCTCCTCGCCTATCTCGGCAAGACGCAGCTCGCCGCCCGGCCCGCGCTCTCTCGCCCGCGCCGGCACGAGCCGGGCGCGGTCATGCTGATCGACGCGGCGACACGCGCCTCGCTGGAACTGACGCGCACGACGTCCGGCAGGACGGCGGGCAGCCTCCTGTCGGTGATCGACCGGACGCTGACGGGTGCGGGCGCCCGCCTTCTCGCCGCCCGCCTCGCTGCGCCCCTGACCGACACGGCCGCCATCGCCGAGCGGCAGGCCGCGGTCGCCCGGCTTCACGGCGATGGGGCGCTGCGCACGGCGCTGCGGACGGGGCTGAAATCCTTTCCCGATATCGAGCGGGCGGTCGGCCGCCTCGCCCTTGGTCGCGGCGGCCCGCGCGATCTCGGCTGCCTGCGCGAGGCGCTGAGCCGCGGGCGCGTCCTCGCGGACCTCCTTGGACAGGCGGGCGATCTGCCGGCCGAGACGGCGGAGGGGCTGGCGGCCCTTCTGGCCCTGCCGGAAACGCTCGCGGCCGAGCTCGACCGGCTCCTCGCCGACGACCTGCCGCTTCTCGCCCGCGAAGGCGGCCTCGTGGCGGCCGGCGCCATCCCGCAGCTCGACGAGGCGCGGGCCCTCGCCGACGACACGCGGCGCGTCATCGCGGCGCTCCAGGCGCGCTACGCTCAGGAAACGGGCCTTCGCTCGCTGAAGATCCGCCACAACAACGTCCTCGGCTACTTCGTCGAGGTGCCCGAGGCGCAGGGGCCGGGCCTGATGGGGCGCGAGGAGGGCACGCGCTTCACCCACCGCCAGACCCTGGCCTCCGCCATGCGCTTCTCGACGCTCGAACTCTCCGAGCTGGAAACCCGCATCGCCGGCGCCGGCGCCGAGGCGCTGCGCCTCGAGCTCGACGCCTTCGCCCACCTCTCCGCCCTCGCGGTGGCGCAGGCCGAGCCCTTGAAGGCGGGCGCGGCGGCGGTCGCCGCGCTCGATGTCGCGGCCGGGCTCGCCGAGCTCGCGAGCGCCGAGGACTGGACGCGCCCGAGCGTCGACGACAGCCTCGCCTTCCGCATCGAGGGCGGGCGCCATCCCGTGGTGGAGGCAGCCTTGCGGGCGGGCGGATCGAGCCAGCGCTTCGTGTCGAACGATTGCGACCTGTCGCCGCCCGCCGGAGCGAGCCGCTCCAAGGGGCGGAGCGCCGTCGGGGAGGCCGGCGCGATCTGGCTTCTCACCGGCCCCAACATGGGCGGCAAGTCGACCTTCCTGCGCCAGAACGCGCTGATCGCCGTTCTCGCCCAGATCGGCGCCTTCGTGCCGGCCAAGCACGCCCATATCGGTGTCGTCGACCGCCTGTTCAGCCGGGTCGGCGCTTCGGACGACCTCGCCGAGGGTCGCTCGACCTTCATGGTCGAGATGGTCGAGACGGCCGCGATCCTCAACCAGGCGGGTCCGCGCGCCCTCGTGATCCTCGACGAGATCGGCCGGGGCACGGCGACCTATGACGGCCTGTCGATCGCCTTCGCGAGCGCCGAGCACCTCCACGAGGCGAACCGCTGCCGCGCCCTC
>CANJKV010000032.1 GCA_947474855.1 Aurantimonadaceae bacterium
CTCCAGCTGGTTGGCGTCCACCATCGCGATCGGCGCCGCCTCGGGAAGGTCGAGCCGGAATTCGACGGAGTTCCCGAGCGAACGCTCGAGAAGGTCGGTCATGCCGGTGAGGAGCTCGGACAGGTTCCGTGGCTCGACGAGAAGATCCTGGCGGCGCGCGAAGGCGAGGAGGCGCTGCGTCAGCGCCGCGCCGCGCTGCGCACCCTTCAAGGCGCCGTCGATGAGGCGGGCCACGCGCGGATCCTCGCCCAGGTGCTTGCGCAGAAGATCGAGGTTGCCGAGAACGGCCATTAGGAGGTTGTTGAAGTCGTGCGCGACCCCGCCCGTCAGCTGCCCGATCGCCTCCATCTTCTGGCTCTGGCGAAGCGCCACCTGCGCCTCGGCGAGCTGCGCCTCCTGGCGCAGCCGGTCGGTCACGTCGGTGACGAACTGATAGGTGCCGATCAGCCTGCCGGCATCGTCGTGGAGCGGGCGGAAGGTGAGCTCGTAGAAGGGCCGCGCTCGCTCCGGGTCGCCGAAATCCTCGATAAAGGTCACCTGCTCGCCGGCGAGACCGCGCGCCCAGCCGGCCCTGACCTCCGCCTGCCGCTCCGGCTGGTCGGCGAGAAGCTCCAGCATGTTGTCGCCCGCCTTGGGGCGAACGCCGAAGATGCGCTCGAACTCGTCCGTGTTGGCGAGGTTGAGGGCGAGGATGTTGTAGTCGAGGTCGATCGCCATCACCATGACGTCTGTGTTCTCGACCAGAGTGGCGAGCATGTTGCGTTCGGCCGTGCGCTCGGCGACGCGCTGTTCGAGGGTCGCGTTGAGCTCGCGAAGCCTGTCCTCGGCCACCTTGCGGTCGTGGATGTCGACCGAAACCCCGAACCAGCGCAGGATCTCGCCGGTGCGCCGGTCGCGATAAGGCTCCGCACGATCGAGAAACCAGCGGTATTCGCCCGCGGCCGAGCGAATGCGATGCTCGAAGACGTGCGGCCCGGCCCCGTCGCGCGCGGCCTGGAAGGACGCGACGACGTGCGGCGCGTCGTCGGGATGGATGAAGGCGCCGGCGATCTCTCCGGGAGACATCGAGCGGAAGGTCGCGCCGGTGTAGTGGGAGAACTGGCGGCTGAGGAACTCCATCTGTCCGCTCGAGTCGGTGATCCAGATGATCTGCGGGACGGTGTCGACCATCAGGCGGAACTCGGCCTCGCTTTCGACGAGCGCGGCTTCGGCCGCTTCGCGCCGCCGCTCGGCCGCGATCCGGTCGGTCGTTTCCGCCAGGACGCACAGCACGCCCGCGGGCTGGCCGCTCTCGTCGAGGACCGGCGAATAGTCGAGGTTCATCCAGACCTGTTCCGGCCCGCCGTGGCGATAAAGCGTCAGCTCCTGATCCTGGTAATGCAGGGTGCCCCCGGCGAGCCCCACCCGCATGACGTTGTCGTTGAATTCGGCGACCTCCGGCCAGCCCTCGCGGACCTTGGAGCCCAGAAGCTCGGGATGGCGCCCGCCGGCGAAGCGGGAATACGGGTCGTTGTAGAGCATGACGCCGTCCTCGCCCCGCAGCATCACCATCGGCACGGGCGAGCGAAGCAGAAGCGAGACCGCCGTGCGAAGGCTCGTCGGCCAAGCGTCGAGAGGGCCGAGGCTGGTGAGCCCCCAGTCGCGGGACGCGATCAGCGCCCCGCACGCGCCACCGCCCGCAAGACTGTTTCGGAAGGCTTCGGCTTGGCTCAGGGGCACGGTCGATCCTCTCGCGCGGCGAGAGTCGCCCGCGTATCGTCGCCGCAGGTTTAGGTTGATTGTGCCGCCGCGTCACGATGGCAAACGCTCCGGAGGCGACGGCGATCGCCGTGACCCCATGGACGCGCCCGTCGCCCGTCCGGCTATCGAGGACGAGACTGCGCGACCGCGGGCTCGCTCGCCGATCACGCCGAACGAGCCAGGGCCGGCGGCCGCGAAACATCGCCGAGGCCGAAATGCGAGCGGAGGGTCGTGCCCTCGTAGTCGCGGCGGAACAAGCCGCGTCGGCGCAGGATCGGGACGACCTCCTCGGCGAAGAGCCGGAACTGGCCATGCATGATCGGCGGCATGACGTTGAAGCCATCGGCCGCGCCGTTCCGGAACCAGTCCTCGACGACGTCGGCGATCGCCTCCGGCGTGCCGGCGACGGTGAAATGCCCCCTCGCCCCGGCAAGCCTGCGCAGGAGCTGGCGCAGCGACAACCCGTCGCGGAGCGCGACCTCGGCATAGCCCATCGCGCGGCTCTTGGACGCTTCCACCTTTTCCGGATCGGGAAAGTCGCCCGCCGTCAGCGGGCGGTCGAGCGGCACGCCGGAAAAGTCGTGGCCGCCGAAGCGGGCGGACAGGCGCGACAGGCCGATCTCGGTGCTTGTCAGGGCGTCGAGCTCCTCCCAGACGCGCTCGGCTTCGGCCGTCGTCGAGCCGATCGCGGCGCTGATGCCGGGCAGAACGACGATGTCCTCCGGCCGGCGCCCGAAGGTCGCCGCCCTCCCCTTCACGTCGCCGTAGAAGGAGCGCGCCGACTCCTTCGTCATGTGCGCCGTGAAGATCGCCTCCGCCCAGCGCGCGGCGAAGGCGCGGCCCGTATCGGACTGTCCCGCCTGCACGTAGACGGGGCGCCCTTGCGGGCTCCCGGAGACGTTCAGGGGGCCGCGGGTGCGGATGCGCTCGCCCGCATAGTTCGCGGGCAGGACGCGCGCGGGATCGAGGTAGCGCCCGCTCTCCGGATCATCGATCACGGCATCGGCCGGGAAGGAGCGCCAGAGCGCGTCCACCGCCTCGACGAACTCCGCGGCGATCGCGTAGCGGTCGGCATGGGCGATGTCCTCCGCCAGCCCGTAATTGGCGCCCGCCTGGGGCAGCCAGGAGGTCACGATGTTCCATCCGGCGCGCCCACCCGACAGGTGGTCGAGCGAGGCGAACTGGCGGGCGAGCGTGTAGGGCAGCGAGTAGGTCGTCGAGGCCGTGCCGATGAGGCCGATCCGTCGGGTGCGGGCGGCGAGCGCGGAGAGCAGCGTCAGCGGCTCCAGGGCGCCGCTCGCGACGAGCCCGCCATTGTTCGGTGCGACCAGCGCGTCGGCGAGGAACACGGCGTCGAACTTCGCCCCTTCCGCGATCTCAGCGGCCTCGACGTAGAGTTCGCGGTCGGTGAGCGGGCGCCGCGCGGCCTCCGGGTGGCGCCAGGCGGCCTCGTGATGGCCGCGGGGCATGAGGAAGAGGTTGAGGTGGAGGTTGCGGGCCATGCTGGATCTGTCCTTCAAACCGTGCCGGCGACGACGCCGAGGCTGGCGAGCAGGCGGCTCCGGAGGGCGATGAAGTCGGGATGGTGGGCGGCTCGGGGATGGGCGATGCGTACTACGTGGTCCTCGGCGATTTGGCCGTCCTTCAGGACGAGGATGCGGTCGGCGAGGAGCAGCGCCTCGTCGACGTCGTGGGTGACGAGAACGACGGTCGGCCTCCGGCGCCGCACGAGGTCGTGGAGCAGCGCCTGCATCCGCAGGCGCGTCAGCGCATCGAGCGCGCCGAAAGGCTCGTCGGCCAAAAGGAGGGCCGGCTCGCGCAGGAGCGAGCGGGCGAGCGCGGCGCGCTGCTTCTGGCCGCCGGACAGGGTGTCCGGCCAGACGTCGGCCTTGTCGCCGAGGCCGACCGCCTCCAGGAGCGCCCGGGCGGCGGCCCGGCCGTCCGGGCGCCGAAGGCCGAGCACGAGGTTGTCGAGGACGCTGAGCCAGGGCAGCAGGCGCGCGTCCTGGAAGAGGACGGACACGCTCTCCGGCGTCTCGAAGGTGCCGGACGCCTCGGCCTCGTCGTCGAGGTCGGCGAGCGCGCGCAGGAGCGTCGTCTTGCCCGAGCCGGACTCGCCGAGAAGGGCGACGAACTGCCCGCTCGGGATCTGGAGCGAGACGTGGTCGAGGACCGTCTTTCCGGCGAAGCCGCGCGACAGGTCGGTGAGGACGACGGCTGGCGGAGGAGGCGCCTGGAAGGTCATGCGCCGAGGCCCCGGCGGTAGGACAGGACGCGCCGCTCGACGGCGCGCACCACGGCGTCGGAGGCGAGGCCGAGGGCCGCGTAGATCAGGATGCCGACGACGATGATGTCGGTCTGTCCCCAGTCGCGGGCGCGGTTCATCAGGTAGCCGATGCCGGTCTGCGTGTTGACGAGTTCGAGGACGACCAGCGCCGTCCAGCAGAGCGCGACCGCGAGGCGCAGGGCCACGAAGAAGCCCGGCAGCGCGCCGGGCAGCGCCACCTTGGCGATGAACTCGCCGCGCGTCAGCCCGAGCGTGCGCGCGAGTTCGACGTGGCGGATGTCGATGCCGCGCAGCGCCGCGTGGGTGTTGACGTAGATCGGCACGAGAACGGCGGTGAAGATGAGGAAGACCTTCATCGCCTCGCCGATGCCGAGCCAGATGATCGCGAGCGGGATGAGAGCCAGCGTCGGGACCGCGCGCTTGATCTGGACGAGGCCGTCGATCAATGCCTCGCCGCTGCGGGTGAGGCCGGAGGCGAGCGCGAGGAGAACGCCCACCACGACGCCGAGGACGAGGCCGGAATAGGCGCGGCCGGCGGAGGCGAGGAGGTGCGGCAGGAGGCTGCCGTCGGCGATCATCTCGTATCCCGTCGCGAGCGCCGTCGACGGCGCCGCGAGCGTGTAGGGCGACAGGAAGCCGAGGCGGGAGGCGCCCTCCCAGCCGACGAGGAGGAGGACGGGGCCGAGAAGGCGCAGGCCCGGCGGAAGCCTGGCGGGGGTCAGCCGGCGGGCGGATTTGCGCGCTCGCGCCGAGGCCGGCCGGGCGGCCTGCGCCGCGGCGCGGGAGTCGAGGGTTCGAACCGCGAGATCGGTCATCAGACCTCCTGCTGCGGGAAAGGGCGCGGGGCCGGCGCGATCAGCGCTCGGCCGCGATGACGGGATCGAAGGTGTCGACGAAGGAGCCGGCTGCGTCGAAGCGCTCGGGCAGCGAGCCGGCCTGGTACAGGATGTCGATCAGCCGCTGGTGGTGCGGGATCGCCTCGGCCGAGGTCTGGAAGACGAGCGGCGCCTGCGCCGCGAGGATGGCCGCCGTGTCCTCCGGCGCGATCCGCTGGAAGCCGGTGTAGTAGTGCTGCCCCCACGCCTCGCGGTTGGCGTTGTACCATGTTCCCGCGTGGACGAAGGCCGCGAGGAAGCTCCTGATCGCCTCGGCCTTGGCCGGATCGGCCAGCACTTCGGGGCGGGCGTAGATGTAGCTGGTGCTCGGCAGGAGGCGGCGCTCCTCCGGGTCGAGCACGGGGCTCGCGCCGACCTGACGCACCAGCCGCGTGACGTGCGGCTCCTGGAGAACGGCGACGTCGACCGCGCCGGTGCGGATCGCGTCGGGCAGGTCGGCGACGCGAAGATTCACCGTCTCGACGTCGTCGAGGGTGAGGCCGGCCCGGTTCAGCGCCTCGATCAGGAAGACCTGGCGGCCCGAGCCCTCGACGTAGCTGACGCGCTTGCCCTTCAAGTCGGAGAGACGCTCGATCTTGAGGCCGGCGCGGCTCGTCAGGCGGTATTCTGCGCGTTCGCGCGTGAAGGTCGCGACGATCGGCAGGAGCGTGCCCGAGGCGCGTGCCTGGATCGGCGGGGTGTCGCCGACATAGGCGATGTCCAGCGCCCCGGCGCGCATGGCCTCCAGAATCGCGGGGCCGCCGGCGAAGTTCGGGAACTCGACGTCGAGGCCGGCGCGCTCGCCCTCGCCGCTCGCCTCGAAGAGGTTGCGCAGAAGCTCGCTCTGGTCGGCGACGACGAGGGGCGCGGCGGCGAGCGCGCGCCGGACGGCGAGGCCGGGCAAGGAAGCGGCGAAGCCGAGCGCGACGGCCGAGGACAGGAAGGCGCGCCGATCGATATGCGTGACCATGGAAGCGGAAGATCCTCGAGCGACCGATTTCATAATCTCTATAGAAATTATGGATCTAGGCCGCCGAGAAGGAATGGCGTTTCAAAATAAGAAGGCTTCCTGACATTTTTGCCCCGCCAGTCGGTTGGGGCCGAAAACCCTCGAGACGGCCGGAAAAGGCCTGCCGGCCTCAGGCGCCGAAGATCACGCGGCGGAAGCGCGCGAGAGCCACGCCGAAGTAGATGCCGCCCAGGCCCGTCAGGACGAGCAGTTGCGGCCAAACGATGGGAAGTCCCGCGCCGCGATACAGCACGGCCCGGGCGAAGGCGACGAAGTGCGGCGTCGGGCTGACGGCCTGCACGACATATTGAAGCCAGACGGGCATGCTCTCCATCGGCGTGCTGCTGCCCGAGAGCAGCTGCATGAGCACCAGAATCGGGATCACCAGGAGGCCGAACTGGCCCATGGAGGTCGCGATGGTGCCGAGAAGGATGCCGAGCGCGGCGACCGCGAGGGCGTAGAGGCCCGCCCCGACCAGGAACAGGGTGATGGAGCCGGCGATCGGAACGCCGAGCAGGCCTTCCACGACCAGAACCAGCGAGAGCCCGGCCGCGACGAGGATCACGAGGCCGCTGGCGATCACCTTTGCGAGCATGATCTCGACCGGCACCAGGGGCATCACGAGGAGGTGCTCCACCGTGCCCTGCTCGCGCTCGCGGATCAGAGCGGCGCCGGACAGGATCACCGTGAGGAGCGTGATGTTGTTGATCACCTGCATCACGGAAGTGAACCAGCTCGTCTGGAGGTTCGGGTTGAACTTGGCGCGCATCACCAGCCGCACCGGCTCGGAGACCGCGAGGTCCCTGCGCGCCGCGAGGTCGGCGACCTCCCGGGCGATGATGGTCTGGATGTAGACCGATCCGTTGCCGGCCTGGGTCATGGCCGTGGCGTCCACGTCGAGCGCGATGGCCGCCGGACGGCCGGACAGGACGTCCTCCTGCAGGCGCGGCGGCATGTCGACCACGAAAACGAGCCGCCCCTCGTCCATGGCGGGGTCGACCTCGGCGGGCCCGATGGAAACGACCTCCTTGAACAGCGGTGAGTTGAAGGCGCTCACGATCTGCCGCGAGAGTTCGGACCGGTCCTCGTCGAGGACGCCGATCGTCAGGTCCCGCGCTTCGGTCGAAACGCCGGAGGCGACGGTGTAGACGGCGAGCGAGAAGGCGTAGACGACGAGGAACAGCATGATCGGGTCGGCCCGGATGCTGCGCAGCTCCTTGGCGACGAGGCGCAGGACGTTGGCCGCGTGAGTGAGCGGGCCGAGCCGTGCGGGAGGGGACGCGGGGGCGTCCGCCGCCTCGGCCACCTCACGCCTCCTGCTTGCGCAGGAAGAGCTGCGACAAGACCAGGAACAGGAGCGCGAAGCCCGCCAGCACCAGGATGTCCGGCCAGAGCTCCGCGAAGGGCAGCCCCTTGGTGAAGGCGCCCACCGAGACCGGCTGGTACCAGGCCGGCGGCAGCGCGAGGCCCGTCAGGCGCGCGCCGCCCGACAGCGAGGAGACCGGCACGAGGAGGCCGGAAAAGTTGACCGCCGGGATGACCGACAGGAGCGCGGTGGCGAAGATCGCGGCGACCTGGGTCTTCATGAAGGTCGAGATCAGCTGGCCGAAGCCGGTCGTGGCCGCGACGTAGAACAGGGTGCCGAGAAGGAGCGCCCCCGGCGAGCCCCTCACCGGAACGTCGAAGACCACGAGCGCGATCACGGTCAGGAGCGCGAAGCCGATCATCGCGATCAGGATTTAGGGAAGCTGCTTGCCCACCAGGAACTCGAACTTGGTGACCGGCGTCGAGCGGAAGTTGGCGATCGATCCCGTCTCCTTCTCGCGCACCACCGCGATGGCCGACATGATGGCCGGGATCAGGATGAGCAGCAGCATCATGACGCTCGGCACCATGGCGTTGACGCTCCGGAAGGCCTGGTTGTAGCGGAAGCGCGTTTCCACGCTCACGAGCTGGCCGGTCGAGGCCGCGTCGGTGCGCTCGAGCGTCAGCTGCTGGGCATACTGGCTGGCGAGCCCGGTGACGTAGCCCCGGCTGGTTTCGGCCCGGAACGGCATCGCCCCGTCGAGCCAGACGGCGACCTCCGGCACCCGGCCGGATTGCAGGTCGCGGCCGAAACCGGGCGGGATCTCCAGGGCGACCTGAACGCTGCCGGCGCGGAAGCGCTCGTCGAGCTCCGCCGCGGAGCGGATCGGGGCTCCCTCGCTGAAGTAGCGCGAGCTCGTGAAGGCCTCGACGAGCTGCCGGCTTTCCGGGCTGTTGTCCTGATCGAAGGCCGAGAAGCGCAGGTTCTCGACGTCGAACGAGATGCCGTAGCCGAAGGCGATCATCAGGAGGATCGGGCCGAAGAAGGCGAAGGCGATGCGGATGGGGTCGCGCAGGAGCTCCATGGTTTCGCGCCGGGCATAGGCCCAGAGCCGCGCGGATCGAACCGGCGGCGCGGCGGGGCGACAGCTGCCCCGGCCGGAGGCACGGACGCCACGGGCTCCGCCTCCGGGGGCGTGCGCGCCGTGCCGTCGATGCCGGCGGCCTGCGCGAGATAGTCGATGAAGCAGTCCTCCAGCGAGGCGCTGCCGCGCTCGCGCACGAGGTCCGCGGGCGTTCCGACCGCGAGCACCTTGCCCGCGTGCATGAGCGAGATGCGGTCGCAGCGCTCCGCCTCGTTCATGAAGTGGGTGGACAGGAAGATGGTGACGCCCTCGTCGCGCGACAGGTCGATCAGCGTGCGCCAGAAAGCGTCGCGGGCGATCGGGTCGACGCCCGAGGTCGGCTCGTCGAGGATCAGCATGGCCGGGCGGTGCAGGACGGCCACCGCCAGCTGCAGGCGCTGCTTGATGCCGAGCGGCAGGCTGTCGGGCCGCGCGTCGCGGACCGGTTCGAGCTCGTAGCGCTCGAGAAGCTCGGCGATCCGCACGGGGCGATCGCGGGGGGCGAGATGGTAGAGCCGGGCGTGCAGCTCGAGGTTCTGCAGGACCGTCAGCTCGCCGTAGAGCGAGAAGCCCTGCGACATGTAGCCGACGTTGCGGCGGGTCTCGATGTCGTTGCCGCCGACGGGCCGGCCGAAGAGTCTGGCGCTCCCTTCCGAGGGCGGCAGGAGCCCGGTCAGCATCTTCATCGTGGTGGACTTGCCGCAGCCGTTCGAGCCGAGGAAGCCGAAGATCTCGCCGCGGCCGATGCGGAAGCTGACGTCGTCGACGGCGGTGAAGCCGCCGAAGCGGCGCGTCAGATGCTCGGCCTCGATCGCCGGCTCGGCGTCGAGGCTGGCTGGCCGCGGGCGCATCGCGACGGGGCGGTGCTGCGCCTGCTTATCAGGGGGCAGAAGCGCGATGAAGGCGGACTCCATGTCGGGCCGCCTCGTGCGGGCGAGCAGCTCGGAGGGACTGCCCGTCGCGATGACCTTGCCCTCGTCCATCGCGACGAGCCGTTCGAAGCGCGAGGCCTCGTCCATGTAGGCCGTCGCCACGACGACGCTGAGTCCGGGCCGCCGCGCCCGGATCGAGGCGATGAGGTCCCATAACTGGCCGCGCGACAGCGGATCCACGCCCGTCGTCGGCTCGTCGAGGATCAGGAGGTCGGGCTCGTGGGTCAGCGCGCAGCACAGGCCAAGCTTCTGCTTCATGCCGCCCGACAGCTTGCCGGCGGGGCGGTCCTCGAAGGGATCGAGGCCGGTCGCCGTCAGGAGCTCGGCGATGCGCCGGCGGCGCTCCGCCGCGCCCTGGCCGAACAGACGGCCGTGGAAGTCGACGTTCTGGAACACGCTGAGGGTCGGGTAGAGATTGCGGCCGAGGCCCTGGGGCATGTAGGCGATGCGCGCGGCCTCGGCCGTCATGTGGCGGCGCTGCCCCATGTCGCCGCCGAGCGCCCGGACGTGCCCCTGCTGGATCCGCCGCACGCCCGCAAGAAGCGCCAGCATGGTCGACTTGCCGACGCCGTCCGGTCCGATCACGCCGATCATCCGCCCTGCCGGCAGGACCAGCGACACCTCGTCGAGTGCCAGCCTCGTGCCGTAGCGGTGAGAAACGCGGTCGAGGGCCGCGACCTCGGCCGCTCCGCCCGCTCCCTCCGCCTCGACCGCGGCGCGCCATCTCATGGCAGCTTCACGGCGAGGTCCGCCGGCCAGGCGACACCGGGCCGGGTGCGCACGAAGCCGAGGCCGCGCACGCCGGTCTTCACCCGCTCGCGATAGGTCCTCAGGACGTCGGGGTCGATCTGCAGCTTGACCCGGAAGCTCAGCTTCTCGCGCTCGTCCTCGGTCTCGACGCTCTTGGGCGTGAACTGCGCGTCCGCGGCGATGAAGCTGATCGTCGCCGGCACGACGTATTGCGGAACCGGATCGAGGATGATGCGGGCCTCGTCGTTCAGCGCGAGCGGGCCGACTTCGGCGGCCGGCAGGTAGATGGTCATGTAGACGTCGCTGAGGTCGAGCAGCGTTAGGACGCGGGTGCCGGCGCCCACCACCTCGCCCTCCCGCGCCAGCCTGTACTGGACGCGGCCCTCGCGCGGCGCCCGCAGCACGAGATCGACCAGCACGGCCTGCAGCCGCTGGACCTCGGCCTCGGCACTTTCCGCCGCGAACGACGCCTGCTCGAGCTGCGCACGGGCCGCGTCGAGCGCCGCCTGCGCCGCGTCCGCCTTGGTTCTGCGCTGATCAAAGATCTGCCGGGTCATGTAGCCCTTGTCGACCAGCTCCTTGCCGCGGTCGTAGTCGGCCCGGGCGAAGGCGAGGTCGCTGGTGCGCTGGGCGATCAGGGCCTCGGCTTCCGCGAGGCTCTGCTTGGCCGCGAGGACCTGCGCCTGCGCGCCGCGCAGCTGCGCCTCCGTTTCGGGCGAGGCGATCGCGGCGACGATCTGCCCCGCGGCGACCTCGTCGCCCTCGTCGACGAGGAGCTCCGAGATCCGGCCCGCATACTTGGAGGCGACGTCGATCTGGGTCGCCTCGATGCGGCCGTTGGACTTGGCGATGCCCTCCGGCATCGTCTGGCCGCGCAGCCGGTTGATCAGGTCCATCAGGCGCGACTGCGCCATCACCTGCGACGCGGGCGCGGTCGCGGATGCGACGAGGGCGAGGACGAGCAGCGCCAGCACCGCGGAGAAGCGCCCGGTGCGGCTCATGCCCCGGCTCCCGGCGAACCCGCCTGCCGAGAACCCGCCCCTCGCTGCATCGACGGGGAGCGAGGCGAGTCCGGCCGGACGACCGGGCCGCGAGGGCGGATCGCTGGAGGAAAAAAGAGCAAAGCCGCGGACGGCGGCGGACGATGCATCATCGCCTCCTTCACTTCTTCTGGTCACGCTTGATCGCACTCGATGACGAAGAGACGAGTTCTCCGGCCAAGGAATATTTGGCGAGAACGAAGATCCGACAGCAATTATCCTGTGATTTTGGTGTCGTATCTAATCAGATCTTCGATCGGCGCGAGCGGCATCGCTCGCGCCGATCGGGTCAGCCCCTGGCGAGCGGCAGGCGGATCGACACCGCGAGGCCGCCGGACGCGGCGGTCGAAAGCGCGAGCCCGCCGCCGTTCATCTCGGCGATCTCCTGCGCGATCGGCAGGCCGAAGCCGTGACCGTCGCCGGCCTCGTCGAGCCGTTGGCCGGGCAGGAGCGTGAGGGCCTGCTGCGTGCCGGTGAGGCCGGGACCATCGTCCTCCACCACCACCCGGACGAGCCGGTCCATGCGCGACGCCGTCACCGCGACGCGCGAGCGGGCGTGTCGGAAGGCGTTGTCGAGGATGTTGCCGAGGAGCTCGTCGAGGTCCTGCGCCTCGACGGCGACCTCGATCCTTTCGGGAATCTCAAGGTCGGCATGGACGGCGCGCTCGGCATGGATCTTGGCCATCACGGCGACGAGATCGCTCAGCGCCGGGCGCAGGGAGGTCCGCCGGCCCGTCGCCTCGCCCAGATGCGCGGCACGCGCACGGGCGAGGTGGTGGCGGATCCGCCGGTCGATGTCGGACAAGCCCGCGGCCAGGCTCCCGTCGGCGTCGCGGCCGGGCTCGGCGAGCCGGAGCTGCAGCGCGGCGAGCGGCGTCTTCAGGCCGTGGGCGAGGTTGGCGACATGGCGGCGCGCATTGGCGAGCCCGGCCTCGTTCTGATCGATCAGGGCGTTCAGCTCGTCCGCCAAGGGCCGGATCTCGGAGGGCTGGTCGGCGGGAACGTGGCGCAGTTCGCCGGCCCGCACGTCCGCCACGGCCTCGCGCAGCTTACCGAGCGGCCTCAGGCCCAGGCGCAGCTGGAGATAGGCCGCCCCCGCCAAGGCAGCGCCCAGAAGCGCCAGCGACAGGAGAAGCGGCATCGCCGCCTCGCGCAGCGGGCCTTCCACCACCTCGCGGGGCGCCGCCGCGACGATCCGCGTCGCGCCGCCCGGCCGGGGCAGAACGAGCTCGCGGTAATGGAGCGGCTGCCCGGAGGCGTCGGTCCCCTCGCCCGGGCGCGGCTCGGGCGCGTTATCGCGGCGGCGTCCGGGCGGGCGGCGGCGGGCATCCGGCGGGGGAAGATCGAGCCACTCATCGCTCTCCCAGCGCCGGCCGTCCGGCGCGTCGACCAGCCAGCGCCAACCGGCATCCGGTTCGGCGAAATCGGGAAGGTCGAAGGCGCGCGCCGGGTCGAGCGATCCGTCCGGCCGCAGGGCGCGGGCGAGAACGGTGATCTGCGCGTCGAGCCGGCGGTCGAGACCGTCGACCACGAAGCGCTCCAGCACCGGCCCGATCGCGAGGGCCGCGAAGACGAGCGCGGCGAGCGTCGTCAGCGCCGCCAGGCCCAGCATGCGCCCGAACAGGGAGCGCGGCAGCAGCCTCATCCCGCGTCGTCCGCCGCCAGGCGATAGCCCCGCCCGCGCACCGTCTTGATCATGGCGGCGCCGATCTTGCGCCGAAGCCGGCCGACGATCACCTCGACCGAGTTGGAATCGACGTCGGCGTTCATCTCGTAGACCCGCTCGATCAGCTCGGCGCGCTCCACGACGGCACCGTGCCGCAAGGCGAGGGTGGACAGGACGCGCCACTCGAAGGCCGTCAGCTTCAAGGGCAGGCCGTCGAGCTCGAAGGTGCCGAGCTGCGCGTCGAAGGCGAGCGGCCCGCAGCGGATCCGCGCCTCGGCGTGGCCGGAGGCGCGCCGCACCAGCGCGCGCAGGCGCATCACCACCTCCTCGATGCGGAAGGGCTTGGTCAGGTAGTCGTCGGCGCCCGCCTTGAAGCCCTCCACCTTGTCCGACCAGCCGTCGCGCGCGGTGAGGATGAGGACGGGCAGCCGGCGCCCGGCCGCGCGCCAGCCCTTCAGCACCGAAACGCCGTCGCGCTTGGGCAGGCCAAGATCGAGGACGGCGGCGTCGTAGAGTTCGGTTTCGCCGAGATGGGCGGCGTCCTCGCCGTCGCGCGCCACGTCGACGGCGAAGTTCTCCTGGCGGAGGTGACGGGCGATGCCCTCGGACAGGACACGATCGTCTTCGACAAGCAGCACGCGCATGGGCGACACGATCCGAAACGAAGGGATGGCCGGTCGCAAAACACGCGGCCGGCCGGGATCATCTATCTAGGCTTGCGTCCCGGCGGCGGGAGGCGGGACGCTCAACCGCGCGGGGCGACGCGGTCGAGAAGCGCGCTCGCGAGGTCGGCGCAGGCCTTCATCGGCTCGTCGTCCGGGCACTTCACGTCGATGCCGCGGCCCTCGCCGAGATCGACCCGGATGTGGCCCGCCTTGGAGGGCGGCGGCGGCGGGCCGTCGCGATCCGCCCGCGGGCCGGGTCCGCCGCGCTCGCCACGGTCGCCGCGCTCGCCACCCTTCGGGCCGCCGCGCGGACCTTCGGGCGGGGGCGGAGCCATGCCGGGATCGGTGGCGCCGGCCGCGGCGGCCGGCGGGGGCGGCGGAGCGGCGGCCGGCTCCTGCGCGAGGGCCGCGCCCGCGAGCAGCGAGAACGTCGAGGCGGCGATAACGAGGGTCTTCATGGTCGGTCTCCTTGAAGGCGCGCCGGGCGCGCGGGGTCGAACGGTGAAAGGGCAGGTGTCAGAGGCGATCGCGCGGGGGCCGCGGCGGCGGGGCCGGGCGCAGCTCCTCGACGGCGCCGTCGGCGCGCTGCAGCGAGCCGGCGCGCAGTGAGCCTTTCTCGAAGCGTCCCTGCACGGTGACGCTCTCGCCGGCCGCGACCAGCTGTCCGCCTTCGCCGCGGCGCCCGGTCTCGACCAGGGCGCGGCCGGTGGCGTCTTCCAGGACGAACTTGTTGCCGTAGATTTCGGCCACCTTGCCCTGGAGTTCGACCCGTTCGCCGTCGCTCAGCTGAGCGACCGGCGTGGCGGCAAGAGCCGGATCGAAGGTGGCGGGCTGAGGCTGGAGGGCGCTCCAGCCGGCTGCGCCGGCTCCCGCCCCGATCGCGAGAAGCGCCGCGCCGGCAAGGGCGGCGGTGGCGGTGCGGCGGCGCCGCGCCCGGTGGAGGAAGCCGCGCGGGCCCGCGTCCGGCTCGGTCGCGGGCGTGCCGGACGGGTCGTTGCTGAAGGTCATCTCCGTCTCCTGTGTCGGTGATGACGGTCTTCTAGCGGGCACCCCCCGTCGCCCCGCTGAACCGGCCGGTTCAGGTTCCGTTCAGCTTTTCGGCCCTGCCGGCGCGGCCGCGCATGAACGGCCGCGCGACCCGCCGCCGTCGGATCGACAAGAACAAGACATGAACGCGCAAGCTTCGCGTGGCATGATGCGGGCACCCGAATCAGGAGCCTCGACCATGTCATCCGCCCCCACCTGTCCGAGCCCGCGCGCGTCCACCAACGCCGACTTCGAGGCCAGCGTCGAAGCCGCCGCGGCGGCCTGCGGGGGCGACATGCGCGAGGCCGTCTGGGAACTGCTCCTGCGGAACGCCTGGCTCGAACGCGAGGTCGACCGCTTGGCCGGCGCCGTATCGTGCGGCTATGTCCGCCGCCATCCCGCGACGAAGCCGTGACGGCGGGAGGCTCGACGGCAAGCGTCGGGGGGTTCGTGATCGGGGAGGCCGGACGCCGGCGCTTCGACCTAGAGCCTGTTATGGACCATGGATAGGTGTTGTGCTGGCTGTGCCGAGCCGCCGGGTAGTAGCCGAAGGCCGCCGATAGCGCGGGGCTATCGGCAAGGTCGGCGACGCACTCCGGCGGCTCGGCACGGCCAGCCCGAAGGGTCGGGTGACCTCGCTGACCCGACACAACATCTATCCATGGTCCATAACAGGCTCTAGCGAGCCGGCCGCGGCCTCGCCACGCCGCGGAACCCGGGGCGGCCGCCGAAGCGTTGGTGGACGTCACTTCCCGTCACGCACGTCCGAGATCCACCATGTCCGGCAAACTCGTCCTCGTCTCGATCCTCGCTCTCCTGGCGTCGGGCTGCGCGACCCTGTCTCCGCAGGAGCTGCGCGCCGCGGACGAGCGCACCTGCCGCGGCTACGGCTTCCGCCCGGGCACCTCGGCCTTCGCGGAATGCCTGCAGCGGATCGACCTCAACCGCCAGGCCGACCGGCGGGCCAGCCTCTACGGCGACGGGTTCTACGGCCGCGGCGTCGGCATCGGGCTCGGCGTCGGCATCGGCCGCGGCTGGTGAAGGGGCCGGAGCGCGCGGCCGCGAGCGATCCTCAGCCCCCGCCGCTCACGAGGATGCCGATCCCGACCGCGAAGGCCACGATCGTGAGCAGATAGGCGGCTCCCATCAGGAGGCCGTCGCGCACCAGGATCGCCAAGCCGAACGCCGCGACGGCGGCCATCGGCGCGGTGCTGGCGAAGGGGATGAGCTCCAGGAACGGAACCGTCGCGGCGAGCACGATGCAGGCGAGCGCCGCGACCTTCATCGAAAAGGGCGTGACCAGCGCTTTCAGGCGGCCGTGGAACCAGCGGTCCATCCATCTCGCCACGGGCCGCATCTTCGAGGTAGCGCCGCGCATCTTATCGGAGGACACGGACGCCCGCTGAAGGAAGCCGGGGAGCCAGAGCGTCTTGCGCCCCGCGACGATCTGCACCGCGAAGAGGCCGATGATCAGCGCCAGAACGGTGGGCACGCCGGGCACGCCGCCGATGGGCGACATCTCGACGAGAGCCGGCACGAGGAGAAACGGGCCGTAGCTGCGGTTTCCGAAGCTTTCCGTCAGGTCCTTGAGGGAGACTTCGGCCGTCTCCTTCGCCGCCTCGTCGAGCGCGTCGAAGATGTCGCTTACGGAACTTGGTTCATTCGCCATGTGGCCGCGAACGACGCCTCGAAGGATCTCGTTCCCGCTCGGAGGCCATCCTCGATGCGCGGCGCAAGGCCGAGCGCCGCCGATGGTCCTCTGGCTGATGCCCGGCGCCGTCAGTTGGCGGAGGCAGTATCGGCATCTTCGCCCTCGCCGCCCGGCTGGCCGTCCCGGCCGAGCGAAGTCACGCGGTAGGTCGCGCCCGTGCTCTCGTAGGCGTAGGCGCGGCCCCAAGGATCGGCGAGGCCCGAGGCGTTCTTGAGATAGGGCCCGTTCCAGTTCGGCTCGCCGGGGTTCTCCACGAGCGCGGCAAGGTCCGCCGAGGCGTGGGGATAGCCGCCCGTGTCGAGGAAGTAGAGCTCGAGGGCGCTGGAAATGTTGCGGACCTGAAACGCGACGATTCATCCAGTGGTCGAGGCGGTTCAAGTTCCACAAGCCTCGACGCATAACCGTCCGGACCTCCATTCGAACAGGACGAACGTCGATCATCGCGGACCTTTGACCCTTCTCGGAGCCGCCCTGCGCCCGTCCGGAGCCCCTCGCCTTTCCACCACCCGCCGCCTTCAGATTCTCGCTTGCAATCAGCCAAGCAAGCGTCTACATGCTCGCCAGCCGGCTTCGAACGACACTTCGCAGCAAGGCAGTAGGCGCCCGTAGCTCAGCTGGATAGAGCACCAGACTACGAATCTGGGGGTCAGAGGTTCGAATCCTTTCGGGCGCGCCATTTTTCCCAACTGTTGCAGGCAGTTAGATCAGATCAGGACGTTAGACGTTCGGACGCGTTAGAAACGCGTTAGGACGCCCGTCCAAATGCATGATGGCCCCGCCCGGCTTTCGCCGAGCGGGGCTTTGCGTTTTCACCGGGATCTGGATCGAACGCGCCTAGCGACTCACGTTCCCTTCATGCCATCCGTTCTATCTTCGTTCACGGAAGCGGAGACGAATCGGCATGAGCGCCCGACGATGAGCACGCACGACCAGCGCCTTGCCGAGCTGCGTGAGCGCGTCCGCAAGATCGAGGGGGCGAAGGCTCGCGGGCACGGCGTTCTCCCCTTCGGCGTGCCCGAGATCGACGCGCGCCTGCCCGGCGGCGGTCTGGCGCTCGGTGCCCTCCACGAGTTCGCTGGCGGCGGCAATGGCGCGGTGGACGGCGCGGCGGCAGCCCTCTTCACCGCGGGCGTGGCGGCGCGCACGAAGGGCATGATCCTCTGGTGTGTCGTCCGGCAGGATCTCTTCGCCCCTGGCCTCGCACAGGTCGGCCTCAAGCCCGGCCGGGTTGTCTACGTCGAAGCGGGCAACGAGCAGCAGCTGCTCGCCTGCTTTGAGGACGCGCTGAACCACGGCGGGCTCGGTGCGGTGATCGGCGAGGTGGCCAAGCTCTCGATGACGGCCTCGCGGCGCCTGCACTTGGCGGCCGAACGCACGGGCACCCTCGCAATCGCGATCCGCCGCTGGCGGCGCCAGACGGAAGCCGCGGACTTCGGCCAGCCGACCGCATCGGTCACGCGCTGGCGCATCTCGGCACTGCCTTCCGTTGCCCTGCCGGTACCCGGTGTCGGGCGCGCACGATGGCTTCTGGAGCTGATCCGCGTGCGATCGGGCGAGAGCGCAGACTTCGAGGTTGAGGCCTGCGATCGTGAAGGCCTGATGGCGTTGTCCCCGGATCCGGCACAGCGGGCAGCCAACGCTCATCTGGCGCGACGAAAGTCTGGGTACTGAAACGCAAAACCCCGCCGCATCGGGGATAATGCGGCGGGGCTAAAACTGTCAGAATCCAGAGATCAGGCGCGAGAGAGCGTTCCAGAAGCGCTGTTGCCGCGGAAGCGGTAGGCGAGGCCGAGCTGACTGCCCTGCGGCGTCAGCGTGACCGTGCCGCCACCGGCACCGACGGTCAGCACCAGGGATCCGCCGGACAGGCGAGCCGAGCGCACGGGCACCCGCTCCCCATTGTAGCTGTAGCTGGGATTGCCGGAAGCAGGCACAGAGACGGTGATCGGATCGCCGCTCGTAAGGCTGCCCGACCAGTTCCCAACGAATGCCGAGCGATCCTCGCTTGCCGCAGCGGGAGCTGACGCCGCATCGGAGCCGCTCGACCCCGTTGATGTGCAACCTGCCAGAGCGAGCAGAAGAACTGCTCCGAAAGCTATATATCTCATTAGATCCCCTTGATTGCCGTAGCGCAGAGCGCGACTCGGTTCGAACTGCACTCCGAGGGTAGAGGCTCACTCTACGGCAGATCAAGCAGGCGTGATGAAAAGCCCCGCCGCAGCGGTGGCGCTGGGCGGGGTACTGAAACAACGAAGCCCGCCAGTCGGGGGACGACGGGACGGGCTTCAAGCGGGACAGCAGATCGGAGGCAAACCGTCCCGCATGGGCAGCATGCGCCGATCGGCAAAGGACGCCACTCACAAGGGCGTGTCAGCGCCGCTGATGCCTAAACAGAAAAAGCCCGCTCCCCGTGCGCAAGGAGCGGGCTTGTCTGTGGGTGTGCGCTTCTCCAAAAGGGCACCCGCAGTCGCAGATTGCCGTGGCATGCTTGCCTGAGCCTTGATGACGAAAAAGCCCCGCCGCGGCGAACCGGGCGGGGCGCTGGACTGCTGCCGTTGAGGTAATGCGGCTCTCAGCCGCTCATGCGCTCGAAGCCGGCATCACCATCCAGATCGAGGCTGACGCCGCTCGAAGGTGCGCTCTTCATGCTGCGTGCCGGCTTTGCCGCCGCGGAACGGTTTGCGGCAAAGCCCTGTGCACGGCTCTGGAGTGCACGCACGTCATCGCGCGGAGCGGCCACGCTCTGAAAGGAGGTAGGATCCTCATAGGCGTCCTGCGCCCTGCCCCCATGAGCCCTGGCGGCCGCATCGAGCTTGAAGAAGGCGGCGCGTTCGTTGAGGGAGACAGCCTCGCCCGACAGAGCCTCGGCGGTGGCGGTCATCTCGTTGGCCGCTCCAGCATTGGCCTGCGTCACCTGGTCGAGCTGGACCACGGCCTGGTTGATCTGCTCGATGCCGATCGACTGCTCGCGGCAGGCCGCCGAGATCTCCGAGATCAGCTCCGCCGTGCGATGAATGCTGGGAAGCAGGCTGTCGAACTCGCGCCCGGCCTCTTCCGAGATCTGGAGTGTCGACACCGACAGCTCGCCGATCTCGGTCGCCGCCTGTTGGCTGCGCTCGGCGAGCTTTCGTACTTCCGAAGCCACGACGGCGAAACCCTTGCCGTGGGCGCCTGCACGAGCGGCCTCAATGGCGGCGTTGAGGGCAAGAAGATCGGTCTGGCGGGCGATCTCCTGAACGACGCGCACCCTCTCAGCAATCGTGCGCATGGCCTCTAGCGAGCCGGCGATCGCTGCCTGGCTCTTTTCAGCGCTGGTTGCGGATTGAGCCGCGATCTTCTCGGCTTGAGCCGCGTTCTCGGCGTTCTGTCGAACGTTGGCCGTCATCTCCTCGACCGCGGCCGAAGTCTCCTCGGAGGCCGCTGCCTGTTCGGTGGAGCCGGACGAGAGCTGCTCGGCCGTCGCCGCCGACTGGCGCGAGCCCGACGCCACCTGCGCCGCCGAGCCGAGGACGTCGCCGACGATCTCGGAGAGCTTCCCGCTCATGGCGTTCATGGAGCGCAGGAGGTCGCCGATCTCGTCTGAGCCCTTTGCCTCTATGCGCTGAGACACGTCGCCCGCGCCGATCGCGTCGGCCAACTTCACGGCACGGTTCAAGCCCCGGCTGATAGACCAGGACAGCCAAGCGGCGGCCGCTGCACCCACGGCGAGCGCCGCGAGAATGACAGCAATCAGCGTGTTCCGCGTGATGGTGTAGGTGTTCTGAGCATCGTCAACCGACTGAGCTGCTTCCGAAGACGCCTGACTGCTCAAAACAGAGATGCGTTCATCAACCGCCGCCGAAGCAGGGTTCATCTTTGTGTTGATGGTTTCTAGAGTTCGGCCTAGGTAGTTGTTGTAGCCGTACTCAGCGTTCTCCTGCATCGACTGCTTGAGCTGACTCCAGCCTGCACGACTCTCCTCGATCAGAGGCTTGTAACGTGCGCCAGCTTCTGTGGCTGCAAGCGCGTCGAAGCTCGTGTCGATGGAGGCGATGCGCTCCGGCAGTTGCTTCTTGAGGCGCTCGAGCTGTGCCGGGTCGGTACGCACGACAGCCGCCACGGCGGACAAGCGGGCTCGCATGGCTTCGAGCTGAATGTCCCAGAGCAGATCACGGGCGCGCGTTGTATCAGCGCCACCATCATCCGACAGAGTCTTGCGAAGCGAGTCCGTCGCCTCGAGCAAGGCATCCGAGCCGGCCTTGGTGTCATCCATAGCCTTGTTGCCGGCGGTCGCGTCTGCCTGGGTTGCGAGCGGCAGGGCCTCGTTCGCGGCTGCCCTGAGGGCGTCGACAGCTTCCTCCAATTGCGCGAAGTCAGCCGTTCCACTCCCCGCCGCCGCTTTGATCTCTGCGAGGTTGCGATCTATGGCTTTCCAGGCGGCATCGAACTGGCTGCTGAGGGCCTTCGCCTCATTCGGATCCTGCGAGAGGAGCAGCCGCAAGACGATACGCCGCGCGTTATAAACCTCCGCTCGGAGCAACTCGCTGTCCTTGGCAAGGACAAAGGGTCCCGATGCGAAGCTTGTCATCTCCTTATTCGTCGAGGACAGGCTGGAGATGCCGAGATAGCCGGAGGCGGCCATAAGAACGAGAACGCCGCCAAAGGAGGCGGCGAGCTTGGCTTTGATCGAGAGGCGCACTGTACTGTCCCAGAAGTAGCGCGCACCTAACTGAAAGTTGCGTGCCATGATTAAATTGCGGCGGTAAAATGCGCGTGAAAGCTTTCGTCCCGCTTAAGACCTTGCGTGAGGCGTGCGTTGAGAATGGACGCGAACAACCATCCTGGATGGCGGGGTCGGGTCGGCTCCATTACGAGCTGCAAGGTGGCTGACGGTGAGGCCCACCGGCAGATGCCTGAAACCCGAAAAAGCCCCGCTCGGCCGGAGCCGAGCGGGGCGTTCGAAGTGGGTTAGCTGGTGGGTCGCGGGATGGTCCGCAGCTGCTCGCGCAGGTTTCCGATCTCGCCCTGGAGATCCCGGATCACATCGCGCGTGCCATAGACCGAGCTGTTCGCCCGGTTCAGCTCGTCGATCTGCCGCTGCACGTTGGCGATGCTGTTGGCCAGCTGATCCCGGATCGCCACGTCCTGCTGGCTGTAGCTGTTCCAGACCCGCTCGTGCTCCGCGCGGGGCACGACGGACTCGAGCTGCTTGTCGAGGCGGGCGATATTGGTGTCGATCGCCTCGCGGAGCACCACCAGCTTCGCATCGTTGTCGGTGCGGGACGTGACCCGATTGTTCTCGTAGGTCGCCTTGAACTGCTCGAAAGCGGCAACGCTCAGCGCGTTCGTGCGCAGGCTGGCGATATCGGCATCGGCCCGGTTGAGACCGCTGAGGATCGGCGAGTAAGCCAGACCGCCCACGGCGATCAGGACCGTCACCATGACGCCGGCTCCCGCGAAGAGGACGCCCCAGGGCGTCCTTGATCGCTCGTTGAAGGAGTTGGCGAGACCCGAGATCTGCGCGGAGATCTGGTTGATCGCAGTCTCGATGCCGGTGACACGTTGCGAGAGGCCGGCGAAGCGGACTTCGATCTCCCTGTCTTCGCGTGCGCTCATGTCAGTGTCCTCATCCATGGCCACGCGGTTCTCCAACTCGCAATATCGCATGTGGCCGGAATAGCGCGACCCAGGGCCGCGGCGGACAGCGTCCGCCCGACCCGCTCCGGTTCTCGGCCGTCCGGCGCCCGGGTGCCGGCGCGCCGTCCCTGACCCTTCAAGCCGTTCGCGGGAATGCCTCGATGATCGTCACCTACACGACCTATGGCCGCGGGCTCATCGAGCACCTGTCGAGCCTGGACGTTGCCTTCAATCCCCAATTCTTCCTCGACCGGGGCACCCTGCCGATCGGGGGCGCCATGGTCTATTACGAGCAGCTGAAGGTGCATGCGGGCGGCGAGAACTTCTTCCTCGACCTTCGCTTCAGCACGGACCGCGACAACAAGCGCGTCATCGACAGCTTGGAGGTCTTCGACCACGGCTATCAGAAGGTCGCGACGGCGATCGAGATCGGCGTTCCCGTGTCCGCCGGCTCGCTGGCCTACAAGGACGACAACCTCTATCTCACCGGCGCGGTCGACCGGGTCTACGACGCGGGCGGCAACGACTTCGTCGATCTGGGCAACGGCAATGACCTCTTCGCCTACTTGTCCGGGCGGGACCGGATCGAAGGCGGCGGCGGCCTGGACGTCGTGGAGATCGACGCCGCTCGCGGCGACGTGCGCATGGCGCATGCCGGCTCGACCTGGACGATCACCGGCACCGACATCGACCTGACGCTCAGCGGCGTCGAGCGGGTGCGGTTCAAGGACCAGATCGTCGCGATCGACGTCGATGCCGGCCAGACGACCGGCGCGATGTACCGGATGTACGAGGCGGCGCTCGACCGCGTGCCCGACCAGGCCGGGCTCCGCTACTACGTCGCGTTAGCCGACAACGGGACCGACCTGCGCGACATCGCCCGCGGCTTCATCAACTCGCCGGAGTTTGCGGCCAAGTTCGGCGCTGCCCTCAGCACCGCCGCCTTCGTCGACGCCCTCTACCAGAACATCCTCGGTCGCCACGGCGACGCATCTGGTGTGGCCTACTGGAACAGTCTCCTCGATTCCAACCATGCCAGCCGTGCTGAGGTCCTCATCGGCTTTTCCGAAAGCCCGGAGAACGTGAAGCTCGTCGCTCCCGCGATCGAGGACGGCATCTGGCTCAGCTGACCGGGCGGAGCCCGTCAGACCTCTGCCGCCGCGCAAGATCCAAGCGCGTCGGGCTCACGCCCCGACGATCGCACGGCGGGAGCGGGAGAACGCAAAGCCGAAGTCGACGCTGCCCATGGCCGCCACGGCACGCGATGCAGCATGGCCTGGGCAAAGGCGACGAAGTGCGGCGCAGCCTGGCGGCTTGGACCAAGCCCTCCCCGCAGCCTCACTCACGGTTCGCCGCCATTCTCGGCGATGAACTCGATGCCTGCGGCTTCAGGCAAGCTTCAGACGAGCCACTCGAACGACGTGCCACTTGCGTTGCCGAGGACCTGGAAGCCGAAATTCGCTTCCTGGCCGGGCGCGAGATCGTCATTCCAGTCTGCGCCGGCGATGACGTACTCGTTGCCCGTGTGGCTGACGATCTCGGCGTTCCAGATGTTGGTGATGGCGAGTGGCGTGTCGAGCTTGATCTGCCAGTCGTTAACGGCCGTTGAGCCGGTATTCTTCAGCGCTGTAGAGATGACGGCTCCGCTGCCCCAGTTATCAACGATTGTGGCCGCTGCCGCCAGGTTGTTGGCTGTCGGGGACGGCGTCGCCGGGCCGCTCCCGCTGCCGCCCGTGCCCGTCGGCGGCGTGGATGTTGGTGTTCCGTCGTCGTTCAGGATGGTCGCCGTTGCCGTCGCCTTGCCAAAATCCGCGTTGCGTGGCGCGGACAGGGCAAGCTTGAACGTCTCGTTCCCCTCAATGGCCCCGTCGCCACGCACCGTGACATTCACGGTTTTCGTCGTCTCGCCAGCCGCAAAGGTCACCGTCCCACGGCCCGCCGTAAAGTCATCGACGCTCGCTGTTCCGGCCACCGTGGCGTAGTCGACGCTGACCGGGACATTGGACGCGCTCGAAAGTACCACCTCGAAGCTCGCCGTGGTGGAGCCATCGACGGTCGTGGTCCCGCCCGTGCCGCCGCCTGGGAAGTCGAACATGATCGGGCGCAGACCGCTCACCTTGTTCTCGTTGACGCTCGTCCAATCGTCCTTGAGGATGCCGCCCGTGTCGCCGGAGTTCGGGTTCCACGACCACCACGTCCAGCTCGGCCCCTCGTTGCCGGCGGCAATGTCTCTCGTGCCATTAGCATCGTAATCGCCGGAAAGATAAGCGGTGAGCTTCGAAAGCCAGGCCTGATCCTTCGCGTCCGTGAGCCTGCTCCCGAATTCGCCGAGATAGACAGGCGCGATATTCTCGCGAGCGATGTAGCCCCACATTTGGTCGAACTTCGCCGGCAGATTGTTGGGGAAGCTCGGATCGTTGAACCAGGGCTGGCCGTAGATCGAGTTCGGATAATCGTGCGCCGAGTACACGAGGTTGTCGGGACTGTCCAAGACAACGGGACGATCTTTCACGCCCATCAAGTTGCCGCCCCACCAGTAGTGATTGTTCTGGTAAGACGCCACGCCTTCGACGAAGATCAGCCAGTTCGGATTAGACTTGAGGATCGCGTTGCCGGCTCGCTCCGCCGCGGCCGCCCAGTCGGTCACCCCACCGCCGCCCCAGGTGCCGTTGTGCGGTTCGTTGTGGAGGTCTCCGCCGATGACCGTGCTGTTGCCCGCGTAACGCTCCGCGAGCATCGTCCAATTGGCGATCCACTTCTGCTCGCTATAGCTGCTGTTGTACCAGAGCCCGTTCTCGGAGGCACCGGCGCCAGCGCTGGAGCGGTGGTGGTCGAGGATGATCTTCATGCCGATCTCGCCGGCATAGCCGACGATTTTGTCCATGATCTGCAGCCCAGACAGGCCGGCGAGATCCGGGTTCTTGCCGTAGTCGATGCCGTTCGGCCGACTCGCCACGTCGAAGAGCTGGTCGGAGAAAGGCAGCCTGATGCTGTTGAAGCCCAGATCTTCCATCTGGTGCATCATGTCCTTGTAGTTGCGCACGTTCAGCCCGTCGGGCGCATAGCGGTCCGACTCCATGCCGAACCAGTTGACGCCCGCGATCTTCACATTGTGGCCGGCCGCGTCGACGATCTGGCTGCCCCTGGTGTGCAGGAAGCCGGAGTCGATCCCGCCGCTGCCGGTCGAGGTGGTGACGGGGTTGCCCTCCTTGAACTCGATGTCACCGACGCTGATCGTCGGTCGCACCGCCGCATCGTCGTCAAGGATCGTCGCGGTGGCCTCCGCCCTGTCCAGGGTTGCCCCCACCGGCCCCGTCAACTTGAGCTTGAACGTCTCGCTCGCTTCCCGCAACGCGTCCGGCGCGATCGTGATCGAGACGGTCTTCGCGGTCTCGCCGGGCTTGAACTCGATCGTTCCGGAGCCGGATGTGTAGTCCAAACCGGCGAGGGCGGTACCGTTCTCCGTCCGATAAGTGACGCTTACCTTGGACTGCGTGGCGGCGGACAGCGTGACGGTGAAGTTGGCGGTGGTCGACCCGCCGGTCCCTTCCTGGATCTGGATGTCGGAAACCACCAGCTTTGGCAGCGGGACGGGCGCCGCCGCGTCGTCGTTGACGATCGTGCCGGTGGCGGCCGCCTTCGCGATCGTCGCGCGGGCGGCGTCGGAAAGCTTCAGAGAGAAGGTTTCGTTGGCTTCGAGGAGCGTGTCCCCGATGATGCCGACGGACACAGTTTTTGTGGTCTCGCCCGGCGCGAAGGTCAAGATGCCCGCCGCGGCCTTAAAGTCGGACCCGGCCCGCGCCGTCCCGTCCGCGGTCGAGTAGGAAACGCTCACCACTTCGCTCGAAGCTTGGGACAGCGTGACCTTGAAGCCAGCAGCGACAGTGCCAGCATTGCCTTCGACGATCGACAGATCGCCGACGGACATCGCCGGCTGCACCGGTGCCGGCGTTCCGGTGCCGACGCTCTCGCCATTGACAGTCAGGTTGGTTGGCGCGAACGGGGTTCCCTGCGACGCCGCCTGGAAGCCGAAGTTCAGCGAGCCGTTTGAGGCGATGGCGCCGTTCCAGTCGGCATTGACCACCACGTAGTGGTTGCCAACATGACTGAGGATCCGCCCGTTCCATAGGTTGGTGATGTCGAACGGCGCGTCGAACTCCACACGCCAACCATTGACGAGGGAGTTGCTTGCGTTTCGGATCGTCACGGAGCCGATGAAGCCTGCGTTCCAACTGCTTTCGACCTTGAAATCCGCTCCGTAAGCCATCGTGCAGCAACTCCACCCAGCGTTAACACAACCGCCGATGCCTCATCACCACCGACCAAACCAATGCAAATGGTCGGGACAATATGACCGAAATTTGATTGCACCCTAAGCCTCTGTAACGGCTTCCTCCTCGGCTCGCTCGATGTCGGCGAGGCGCTGGCGCAGCGAGGTCGTCACCGCGTCGGGCGCGCTGCCCGGCTGCATGCCTTCCAGGGCGTCGAGGCGCCGCGTTCTGGTCGCCCCCCGCTCCTGGAACAGGTCCGGTCGGCGGGTCTGAGCACCCCGCTCCAGGCCAAGGATGCCGATGCTGCCGGAGAGCCGGCCGGTCGTCGGCAGCGAACCGGCAACGATTTGGGAATTACCATCATCGAGCGCTTGGCGCAGAGCCGCCGTGTCGCCAACGCCGGTCCAGAACCAGGCGGCGGCAACGCGCGCCGAACCGCGCATTGCAGGAACGATACATGCCGCTGTCGCAGCGCATCTACCCGTGGCGGAGACGCATGCGAGCGGCGCAGTCCCCTTCCTTGGAACACGCCGCCAAAGGGTGGTGCCGGCCAAAAGGTGCCGCCGCCCCATATGCTGCATCGCGGCGTCTGAACCGCGCAGGCGAATACGACATTGTGCGGCACGATTGGCGGAGGAGATGCAGGCCGAATTTGGGGAACCCGTCTCCTGCCAGGGCGCCGAGCGCGACCAGCTCATGAACGCTACACCGGCTACCAGGGTGTTAAAGGCCGCGTCGCTGAGAGCGCCGTCACGCCGAAAGAGCTTATGCGGGCCATCCTCGCCGGCGGCGGGCTCGCGGCCGCCGGCGCTTTTAGCCATTATTGATCGTGCGGCAGCTATTGCGCCTATTCGACGGCGAACTCGACGCTATCAGCGACTTCCCCATCAACGGCGAGATCCACGCGATAATCACCCACGGGCCAACCCGCGTTCGGCTTGCTCAGAGACGAGTTCACGTGGTTGTCGATCATGCCGATGTCGAGGTTGACGCTGTCGATCTCGTAATTCGGAGGAGCAACCCTGCCGCTATCGACGCTGACCCAAGAAACAGTCACCGTTGATCCCGTTTCGACATCAGCCAGATCGGCCGAGATATAGATCGCCGGCGTATCAGTTGCGAAAACCTCCTCCGCCTCCTCAGCATCCTTTTCCGAGGTCAGGACGATGTTTTCGAAGCCTGCTGCCGAAGCTGCGGGAGCGAGGCTAAAGACGGACATAGTGGCAGCGGCGACAATGACAGGAATACGCACGGACAAACCTTCCTCAGGACACATGACGCCGCCTTCGACCTCAGCTTCCGGGTATTCGGCGTCGGGTCGAAGCTGCATGAGGCTCCTTAATGAAGCTGCCGGTGCCCTTCTCGACGATCCATCACGCAGCGTCATGTTTGATGACGTGGTTAGGAGGTTCTTTGCAGCGTCCACCTTCACTGATCCTCTCCTTCCTTGCCACGCAGAAAACTCTGCCGCAGCGGCTATTTCGGGGTCGCGGGCACGTCGGTCCTGCCGAAATCCTGTGGGGAGCAGTTGATAGACACTATACTGAATGGAGGCGCGCCGTCGGCCGCCGGCGGGTTCAGCCGGTGGCCCCTGGCTCACCTATGTCGTCAAAGGCTGGGAAAGAACTTCCCCAACTCGGCGGCTTCCTGGTCAGACCCTACAGGATCGAGCTGAAAGCGGCCGTCCCGGTCTTCCCTCCAGCGGTCGATATGCTCCTTACGGATGAGGATTAGCTGGCCTCGAAAGCGGATAGCCCCTTCCTCCTCCACGAACTCGGTGTCCCTCCACGTAATCAGCGACATGGCGACGATCCTCAAACGTTGGAGGGGTGGCGCGATCAGCTATCTAGAACCTCATAGGGGGCGGTTAGGTTTCTTCGGCCGAAGGGCAACCAAGCGTACACCGCTCGGATGCCCTCTCGATGCAGAAGGAGCTAAACGCGCTGCCGAGGAATGGTGAGACCGATGACAGTCAGGGATAACGCCGAGAAAGTCAGGGAGCGAGCCTATTACCTGTGGGAGCAGGCAGGCCGACCATGCGGGCGCGAGCACGAGTTCTGGGCACAGGCTACCCGCGAAATCGAAGCCGAAGATGGCTGCGAAGAGAAGCCGAACGAAAACCGGTTTGTCGCCCGGTAGCCTGCTGCGCGCTTAATCGGCCTAGAGGCTCGGGAAGAACTTGTCCAGCTCGGCGGCAGTCGAATTGCCGCTGATCGGCTTCAGCTTGAAGCGACCATCAGGATCATCCCTCCACCGCTCGATATGCTCCGCGCACACTCGAATAGTATAACCGCGATAACGATTAGGACCTTCTGTCGTGGCGAAGGCCGTATCTCTCCAGCCAATCGTAGGCATTTTAGCTAACCTCTAGAAATAACCGACAGCGACTTACAAACCAGCCGTGCCGCCCGGTGCTTATTGGCGCACGAAAATCATCCATTCTGGTTAAGCCAGGACACTAAGAGCGTCTAACAAAACGCTGGCTGGCGCGTTGTGAAGGGATGGCACGCCCTCTTCTTCCGGACGGTCTCTGGGCCGCGATCGAACCGCTTCTGCCGCCTGAGCTGCCCAAGCCCAGAGGCGGACGTCCCCGTGTTTCGGACCGGGC